>CAMYKK010000007.1 GCA_947258975.1 uncultured Gammaproteobacteria bacterium | reverse complement strand
TGGCCAAGTTCTTGAGTGGAGAACCCTTCGGCTCGATCCGACGACAGCGTAATTGCGTTTATCTGGCCGTCGCTGAACAAAAACGGCATCGCCACATAGTCCGTGCCGCCTTCGCGGTAGATCCCTTCCAGTACCGGAAAATCGAATGGCTGATCCTCTTCAGAAAGGCGGCGGCGTACGCCGCTCGCACCTTCATATATGGGCATCATGGCGCTTTTAAGGAAACGATCCGACTTGAATACCCCATGCTCGGCCACATTTTCTAGTACTTCGTCGCGGCCCCGGCGCCAGACAAAGCCCGTCGCGGCAAGCAACGGGTGCAGGGTCCGAATATGAAGCGACAATCTCAGCAGTGGAATACCTGTTCGCATCAATTCGGTAGCAAACGCGGCAACTAAGTCCGAGATCGACGCCGAAGCCCAGGCGCTCTTTATCATCCAGTTGATCAGTGGATTGGTGGGCAGCGGAGTGGCATCAACTTCCTCCGTCACGGTGAGAACCTCGTCCTGATACCAACGATCCACGCGGTCCGGATGACCCGCCATTCGACCCTCGACAGCAACAGGCGGCAACCAACCCACTGCGGAAGTTCCCAGCCCCTTCTCGTCAACGTCTGCTTATCGGCAACGTCATCATTCATCGTGGCCACCGCCGGCAACCCGAACATTGATAAACACACAAAGAAGAAACCTAATAGTCTGAATTTACGCATCGTGTCTACTCTTGATTGAGGATCATGTTTTTTATTTAGAAGAACGCTCAAACAAGCGGAGGGTAAGAAGACCGGACCGCCTGCGGGCAATATTTCCCACGGATTCATCAGGCGAGGATGCGGATTGCAAGAACTGCCGTCCCTAAAGGCTTCCTTTCTTGTCTTGATATTTCTCTAATTGAAATAGTGGCCTATATAACAGCCAGATTATCTAATTACTCCTAACCTATATGATGACTTTATAAATGAAATGAGGCAGTCATTAACACGATCCTTAGTTGATTGTTAGGTGGGGACGAAACCCCTGAAAGTCAATGTGTAGTAGACAACATTTATTAAGAGTATGGCAGCCGGCTCAATATGTAGCTGTATTGCTCTGTTGTCACAACTTAAAAACAGACATTGAGAATGATCGCTTATTGTGATGAACCGTGATATGCAGAATGGGCCAGAATAAATCTCCCATGCCCGCTTTGGGCACCGACCGGACCAAAATCCTAAAACGTCTCGATGCCTGCAGTGGGTCGGGCCCAGGCATTCTCCTGCCAGACGAAAGTTTCTTGCTGAGCCCCACGACGATACTGCGGTGCAATAGACAGCCCTCGGCTATTTGGGACCAAGTTGTTTACGTTCTCACATCGACGTGCTCTTTTCGAGCTGCCGTAAATACCTCTCGTGCCGCATCCAGATTGATCACGAAGATTCCAAGCCCCGCAACTACATCTGGCCATATTGATGCGGTAGCAGCGGTTGCAACTCCAGCTCCGATGATCGCGATATTGGCTACAGCGTCGTTTCTAGCCGAAAGATATGCTGCTCTTGTCAGGCTGCTGGTGTTTTTCCTGAATGCGGCCAAGATTAGCGCACACGAAACATTCACAACGAGCGCACCGAATCCAGTCACGCTTAGCAATACGGCATCGGGTGGAACCGCGTGTCCCAACTTATCCCAGGTCATCCAAAGCGTGGCAACACCGGGAGCGAGCAGCAAGGCTGCCAAAAGCATGCCCACGATTGACCGCTTGTACGCGCTCCAACCCAAAGCCGCGAAGACGAGAAAGTTGACCGATGTATCTTCGAGAAAATCGATGGAATCCGCGAACAGGGAGACGGAGCCAATGCTCAACGCAACGGAAAATTCGACGCCGAAATAGGCGAGATTGAGAACCGCGACGATGGCAACCGCTGAACGAATGCTGTATTTGGGGATCAGCATCGTTCGTCACTGTAGACGCATTCCTCCCGATAGTCATCAATGATGACTTCGGATCGTTTGCACCCGCCCACAACGAATCGGGTTAGGAAAAACCGGGTCAGAGAACAATTTTTACTTATATTCGGCGGTCGGTTTGCAAACGCCGTCGTGCCGGAGTGGATAAAAGGTGAGGGTGACGCCTTGAGATCTCGTCCGCGCCGATCAAACGGGGCGAAAATCAGCAGAAATCATTCTCTGACCCGGATTTTCTCCGATCGCAACCGATTGCACCATCTGAGTTATTCTCGCGGAAAAAAGGGGGCCGGAAGTCGGCGGTACCGCGCGCAAGCCGGATCGGGGTCGGTACCCGCAACGGGTAAACATAGCCCTGGCGAATAGGCGAATATTAGCGAAAATTGTTCTCTGACCCGGATTTTACTCGAACGCACTTGGCGCTGATAATCGCGAATCTTTGTGTCAGATGCGATGAATGGGAACCCAATACACAAGGTTACTCAGGTCTCTCAATCGACACTTTGATATTAGAGTACCATTCACTCACGTTATTGATATCTTCGTCCGTGAGCGTTTTTACCACAATGCTCATTTGTTCATGTTGACGTTTACCCGAACGATAAGCTTTAAGCGCGGCAATAAGATACTCCTTCTGCTGGCCACTTACATGGGGAACCATAGGCTCAGTGGCCTGCCCATCCATACCATGACAGACCTGGCATGCGGCTTCCGCTTTAGCTTTCCCAGCCGCCAAGCCCTCGGCGAATACCTGCCCTGTTACCAACACCGTTGCGAAAATCAAGGATAACGAAAGAGCGGATACAGGATTGTTGATCAGATCTTTTATCGTCGTTTATTCAAGTATGTCTTTGGTTTGACTATTCAATTTGAACAATTACCCGCCCTGGTAAGAGATTCTATAAATAGCACCTGCTTTGTCGTCCGAAACTAAAATCGATCCATCAACATACTGTTGAACGTCGACCGGCCGACCAAGGTAAACACCATTTTCGTTCATCCAACCTTCGGCAAACGGCTCCGTTTTTGCGGCATTACCGTCATCATCCAAAAAGGTAACCATGACCCTGGCTCCTCTAGGTTTCACTGCATTCCAGGAACCATGCTGAGCAATGAAAATCGCATTGTGATATTTTTTTGGGAACATCTTTCCGTCATAGAACATCATCCCAAGATCTGCTGCGTGTGCAATCATCTCAACTTGTGGCGCCACATATTTATCAAGCAATTCCTGCGGAATCGTTTCGTCTTTGTATTCGCTCGTTCTGACATCACCGCCACCATAATATGGATGTCCGTACCACATACCCATCTGGGGCATTCTATTCAACTCACCAGGCGGCGTCTCATCCCCCATGCCGTCAACCTGGTTATCAGTGAACCAAAGGCTGCCGTCTTTGGGGTTGAAAGCGTGGCCTACGGAATTACGAATTCCCGTAGCCACCACCTCACGGCCTTCGCCGGTAAATCGATCCATTCTGATCATTCCACCAATACCAACCTTTCTGTACAACTCGGTTTTTTCGGATGGTGTTACGTTAAATGGCTGACCCATGCTTACGTAAAGCTTATTGTCTGGACCAATGGCGCAAACACGTGCGGTGTGGTTATAAGATTCTTCATCAGGCGGAATTAACTCTCCTTGTTTGATTATTGGCACTGCGACCGTATCAGATCCTTCCATGAAATATTCTGCGGCGGGAAACATCAAAATACGGTTTCGTTCTGCGATATATAGAAAACCATCCCTACTGTAGCAAACGCCGTTCGGTATATCGAAATTAACACTCGGGCTGAACTCCTCCACCGTATCCGCAACATTATCCATATCTCTGTCGGTGACCGACCAAACCGTTTTCTTTCTGGTTCCAACCCATACCGTGGCTTTGTTTCGGCTTACCGCCATATGTCGAGCATCAGGGACAACTGCGAAAAGCTCAATCTTAAAGCCATCTGGCATCTTGATATTCCGAAGAACATTAGTCCGCAGGTTCTCGGCATACTTAGTATCTTGCGGCACGCGCTGCATTGCGCCTGTGTCTGTTCTTTTGAAGCTGCCCAGCTTTGATAAATTCTCCTTATCGTCTTTTGCGAAACTACTGGTCGCAGACAATGACAGGCCCAAGCACATTATGGGCGCGTATAGAATTGCGTTTTTCATCAGTGTCCTCCTTTATTCAAGTCGCTTTACAGACCAAGTAAGCCGGCGATTCTTAATGGCTTAAAGACGACACACTCGAGATATTGGCAGGGCGGACTTTTCCCTGGTCCAGGAGAAGTGTGCGCGTATCAGAAAGAATAGTAACAGGGGGCCGAGAAGCTATACAAGTGGCGTACTCACGAACCCGAATAGCCTATATGGTCCAGAAATCGGATCGCGCTGAAATGGTTACCCGCGAAGCACCGCATGATTTAGGCTGCTCGCCCATGAGTAACGACAAGGTAATCAGTCTCTTCGCGACGACTCTCACTGGTTGGGTCAATCGACATCAGCAAGCCGTCATCGGCTATCTTATTGAAGAGAATCGTATTTTCAAGCAACAGCTCAACGGGCGTCGGCTTCAGCTATCGGGCAACGATCGGCGATGACTTGTAACGCCTACGCGGAGCGCTTTGTCCGCTCGATAAAGAACGAATGTCTCGAACGCACGATCCGTCTCGGTGAGCGTTCGCTTCGTCGCACCCTTCGTGAATACAGCATGCATTATCTCAGTGAACGCAATCACCAGGGTGCGGATAATCAGTTATTGGAGCCGCCTAACGTCGGCGCCCATTCTACAGGACGGATTCAGCGCCGTGAACGGCTGGGTCGCATGCTGAATTTCTATCATCTCAAGGGCACCTGAGCATCGCGTTGGGATTCTTGGACCATACAGGGTTTTGCGTGAATCAGCGGTATCCACGCAAACATTGTCCGATCCGGTAAGTTGACAATGGCCTGCAGACGCTTAGTATCTACCGGAAATTCACGGACTCACGGACCCATGAAAATCAAAAACATCAAAGCCAGCCTCCATCAATACGCGGTGACGCTACCGATGATCGAAAAACCTCTGGAAAATCGACATTTCGTGTTCTGCGAAGTGGAAACCGACGAAGGATTGACCGGTTTCGGGATTACCGGCGCCTTTCTGCCTTGGGGGGTCATCGCGACGCTGGAAAACGATCTGCTGCCGGTAGTCAAGGATATGGACCCACGTGACACCGAAGCCATCCATCACAAGGTGTGGTGGGCACTGAACCCCCGCACCTATACCGGCGTCATCTCGAACGCCTTGTCGGCGCTTGATATCGCCTTATGGGACATCCACGGCAAACACGCCGGCCGCACCGTGGCCCAGTTGCTCGGCGGCTACCGCGACTGGTCTCCGACTTATATCACGTTCGGATTCCCGTTCTTCGATTATGACCAGCTCGTTGAATACGCGC
Source organism: uncultured Gammaproteobacteria bacterium (assembly GCA_947258975.1). Classification (GTDB taxonomy): domain Bacteria; phylum Pseudomonadota; class Gammaproteobacteria; order Arenicellales; family JAANXG01; genus CALZGZ01. The sequence continues at coordinate 108,622 of CAMYKK010000007.1, read as the reverse complement.
ACAAATTCGTCAACGATGGACATACCCGCCTGAAAATGGTGGTTGCCGTGGATCCCGGCGGCTGGCACGAAGATGCTAAGCGTATTCGCGTGGTGCGCGACGCGGTGGGCGACGATATAGAACTCATGATCGATGCCAATTATCGCTTCAACCCGGTGGACGCCAGGCAGCTGTGTCGCGCCGTCGAGGACTGCAACCTTACCTGGTTCGAAGAACCGGTCTATCATAACGATATCCGGGCACTCGCGGATCTTCGGCAACACACCAACATTCCCATCGCCTGCGGTCAAATGGAAGGCAACCGCTGGCGGCTGCGCGAAATGATTGAGCACAAGGCGGTGGACATCCTGCAACCCAACTGCGTTTACAACGGCGGTTATACCGAATCCCGCAAGGCAGCCCATCTGGCTCAGGCGTTTAATATGCCAATTGCAAACGGCGGAGGGTGGCCGATCTTCAACATGCATACCATGGCCGGAGTGATGAATGGTTGGCGGGTGGAATTCCACTGGGGCATGCATCAGGTGGGGCAGCATTTCTTTGATAATGTCCCTGGGCCCGAGAACGACATGGTAAAAATTCCGGACGCTCCGGGCCTCGGCTTTACCCCCAACTACGACGCGCTTCGGGAAAGCCAGGTGAAAGATCCGAGCGAACTGACGCGGGGCGGCGTGCAGACGCGGGGCATAACCAAGGAAGGTGAGACGGATATCGCCCGGCTTTAAACCCAGCGCCGCCCGGGCAAGCCACCAAGCGGTGCCGGTTGGATCGGAAACACCGCGTAGTGGTGTAATAACCACGACAACGTTCGCGCAGGGCCATGCGGTCTTCCCTGGCGCCTGCAGCAACATCATTACTGAGACATAACCATGATTAAACGACCTGCATCAAGCGCCCTGTCCCGGTTCAAGGTGATCGACCTTACGCGCGTCCGCTCAGGTCCGACAGCCGTACGCCAACTCGCCGACTGGGGCGCGGACGTGGTGAAAATCGAAACGCCGGAACATATGGAGCCGGACGGCGCGGTGGGCGCGCCGCGCGGCTCCTCCGACTTCCAAAACCTGCAACGTAACAAACGCAGCCTAACCCTTAACCTCAAAGACCCCGATGGACTCGACGTTTTCAAACGACTGATGAAACGTGCCGATGTCGTCGTCGAGAACTTCCGACCGGACGTAAAAACCCGACTCGGTGTCGATTATGATTCATTGCGGGCCATAAACCCGGGACTGGTTTACGCCAGCATCTCCGGCTTTGGTCAGGAGGGGCCGTACAGTAAAAATCCTGGACTCGATCACATCGCCCAGGGTATGGGCGGCTTGATGTCCATTACCGGCGCTCCCGGGCAGGGGCCAATGCGCGTCGGAATCCCCATCGCGGATCTGACCGCCGGTATATTCTGCGCGTTCGGCATACTCGTCGCACTGTTGGAACGAGAGGCTTCCGGTGTCGGCCAGTGGGTGCAGACGTCCCTTCTACAAGCGCAGATTTTCATGCTCGACTTCCAGGCGGCACGCTGGCTGGTGGAACGAGAGGTGCCGAAGCAGGCGGGCAACAATCATCCCACGCACATCCCCACCGGGGTTTTTGAAACCCGTGACGGAATGATCAATGTGGCGGTTGCCGGGGACACGACCTGGCAACGCTTCTGCAAAGTCCTGGAAGCCGAAGAATGGATCGCGCATCCGGATTACGCCACCGGCACCGCGCGCTTAAAAAACCGTGATGTGCTCAACGAAAAAATAAACGAACGTCTCAAATCCAAAGACAGTGCCACCTGGATAGAGCTATTGAACGAGGCCGGCGTACCCAGCGGTGAAATTTATAGCATCGATAAAATGTTCGCCGATCCCCAGGTAAAATATTTGAGCGTATCGCAGGAAATTGAGTCGGCAAGATTTGGAAAAATTGAGTTGTTACGTCAACCCGTGCAGTTGTCGCGCACACCGAGCCAACTCACCGTGGCACCACCTGAAAGGGGCGAGCACACAGATGAGATACTCGGCGACCTGGGCTACAGCGCGCATGACATCGCCAATTTCCGACAACGCCACGTAGTGTAGGTCGTCAGATCAATCTTACGTCACACCATCACCTTAATAGGAGTTCGACCGAGAATGACCGCTGACAAGATGTTGTTTGAGAAGACCGGCGCCATCGCGTGCATCACTTTCAACAATCCTGAACGTCGCAATGCCGTGTCTTTGGAGATGTGGGAAGCCGGCGAAGAAATGCTGCAGCGTTGCGGCGATGACCATGATATACGGATCGTGCTCGTCACCGGCGCCGGTGACAAAGCCTTTATTTCCGGCGCCGACGTCTCAAAGTTTGAGGATGAGCGCGCTAAGGCCGATGCGGTGGTCCATTACAACGCAGCCACGGGTCGGTTTTACAACACGCTGAACAGTTTGATTAAACCAACCATCGCCATGATCCGCGGCTATTGCATAGGCGGCGGGGTGTCCGTGGCGATCGCTTGTGATCTTCGAATTTGCTCGGAAAGCTCCCGGTTCGCAATTCCTGCGGCGCGCCTTGGTTTGGGTTACGGCTACGAATCCATTAAGCGTCTTACCGATATTGTGGGACCGTCCTTCACCAAGGAAATCCTGTTCACCACCCGTCATTTTAATGCTCAAGAAGCGCTGTCGATGAAACTCGTCAACCGCGTAGTGGCGGAATCCAAGTTGCAGGACTACGTGCAAGATTATGCCGAATCCATTGCTGCCAATGCACCCATGACCGTGACGTCAGTCAAGCAGATTGTGGGTGAGGTGTTGAAGCACTGCAACGAAAGGGATATGGAGAAATGTGAAAACCTGGTGAATGAATGTTTCGCTAGCCAGGACTACATCGAAGGTCGGCGGGCATTCATGGAAAAACGCAAACCGGTATTCACCGGTCACTGAGGTGCAGCGTCGATTCCCAACCTAGCGCGTCGCATCATTTCTCGAAGGATCCGGGCATGGTGTTTCGTCGAAGGCACGCGAAAACCGCGCGCCCCACCGTTGCCCCAAACAGCCCCAACACCGTTAGCACGAAAAATACGATGACGATTGGTCGCTCGAAAAACAATAACCAGTTATGTTCGAAGATCAACAATGATTGTTTGAGTGTATTTTCCACCAATTCCCCCAATATCAGTCCCATGATGATCGGCGCCGGAGAAAAATCATAGCGGCGAAGCACGAAGCCGAGAATGCCGAAAATGAGCATGATCCATACATCGAGCAGACTCTGCGACAAGGCGTAGGATCCAACCACGGCAAGGACGAACACCGACGGCCACAGAAACGTTCGCGGGATCAGCGTCACGCGTGCGAATACCTTGGCGCCCACCAATCCCAAACCCATGAACAGCACATTGGCCACCAACATTGCGATAAAGATCGCGTACAGCATGTGCGGCTGCTCTGCGAACAGATGTGGTCCTGGACGCAACCCATGCACCATAAGCGCACCCAAAATTACCGCTGTTGTTGCACTCCCGGGGATTCCCAGCGCTAGCGTCGGTACCATTGCCCCGCCGGTGGCGGCGTTGTTTGCAGCCTCGGGTCCGGCGATCCCCTCAATGGCGCCTTTGCCGAACTGGTCTTTCTCTCGTGACCAGCGCTTCGCTTCGTTGTAGGCAATCATGGCGGCTACGGTTCCACCCTCCGCCGGGAGGATGCCGATAAACGTCCCGATCCCACACGAGCGCGCGATTACGCCCCGCACTTTACGGAAATCCTCACGGCTGGGAAGCCGGACAGCCACAGCGGCAACACGTTTATAGATAAGATCCAGTGTCGCCGATTGGGTCAGCAACTCAGCACCGCCGAACAAACCAATCATCACCGGGATGAAATGGATGCCATCGGTCAACTCCGGCAAGCCGAACGTGAACCGCTCGACACTGGTCGTGAAATCCACGCCCACGGTAGAGATCAGGACGCCGAACGCCCCACCGATGAGATTCTTGACCGACGACTGACCGCTGATCGACGCTAACATCGACAAACCGAATACCGCCAGCGCGAAATATTCGGGCGCGCCGAACTTGTAAGCGACTCGGGCCAGCAATGGCGCCGCTACCATCAGCACCAATACACTGAAGATTCCGCCGATGCAGCTGCTGATGGTGGCGATGCCAAGCGCGCGGCCAGCTTCGCCGCGCAACGCCATCGGGTAACCATCCAATGCGGTAGCCGCCGCAGGCGGTGCACCCGGTGCATTGATGAGAATTGCGGTGATCGATCCGCCGTAGGTTCCGGCACAATACAGCGCCGCCAACAGAGAAATCGCAGCCGCCGGTTCCATAGTCACGGTGAACGGTAGTAATAGCGCGGTCGCCATGGTCGAACTCAAGCCGGGGAGAATACCGACCAGTACGCCGCCGACCGTACCGATTATGATCACCAGGATCATGTACGGATCTAAAATCATCGACAATCCGCTCAGAAATCCTTCCATCGACTCGTCTCAACCAAACAGGGCGGGCAGGACGCCTTTAGGGAAACGCACCTCCAGTACACCTGAAAACAAAAGGTATACGCCAAGCGGAAACAAAATCGCGTACACGGCGGTCCAGACGTATCGCCGCTCACCCCACAAAATGGGTAACGCAAAACAAAATAAAATCATCGCCGCGAGCGTTCCGAGCCAATCCAAGAGGACGACATAAATGACCAGCAGCGCCGTTGTTAAGAGCGTCACGAGCGGCACTCGTTTGCGCGCTTTTTCTTCCCGTACGCGCGCCTGAATAATAAGGATCACGGCCAGACAGGCGATGATCACAGAGATTAATCTCGGGAACTGCTCTGGCGGTATGCCCTGGGAAAGCGCGGTCGGTACATCGTCGAAGGCCGTAGTGATGGCAATAATCACCGCGACAAACACAAGAATTACCGCTCCGATGGCTTCGTCGGCGCGCAGCCGGAAGGAACGAGCCGCCTTGGGCGGCGTTGTTCCTTTTTCCTTCGTTCCATCCGCGGGTGATCGATCGCTCATGGCGGCAGACCGCAAGCCGAAACTGACTGTTCCCGTTACTTCAGCATACCGAGATCAGTAAGCGCCTCCACCCCATCTTTATAGAGCACTTGGATCTGTTCGTTCCATTCTTTGCTGTTTACGATGCTCTCCGGCGTTAGCCCCGCGGTTTTGAGATAACTCTGGTAGACCTTGTGGTTCATCGAATTTAGCACTCCCTTTTCCAAAACTTTCAGACGGTCTTCGGGAACGCCTTTCAGCGTCACAAAGCCGCGAACCGTGGAAAAAACAGCATTGATTCCGAGTTCAACGGACGTGGGCACATTGGGGAGCGGCGCCATGCGCTTCTTAGCGAGAACCACCAGAGGCCGGATTTCACCCGCGTCGATCTGCGACTCGGCTTCGGACAGATTGAGCACACCGACTTCGATGTCACCACCGATCAGGTTGGTAACAATGTCACCGCCACCCTTATAGGGAATATAGTTGGGGTTCTTAATGCCCGCCCGCTTGGCGAACGTAAAGGAAGTAATTTGATCGATGGCGCCGACCTGGGTGCCGCCGAATCTAAGTGAGCGCGTTTTAGCTTCTTTGATCAGGTCCTGAATGGACTTCATCGGGCTATCGCCCTTCACCATCAGGAGTTGCGGATCATCGGTGGCGCGTGCGATGCCGACTAGGTCCTCCAACTTCAACGGCGATTTCCCGCGCGCGATGGTCAACAAATGGGTGGGGGTAATAGTCATAATGGTGTATCCGTCACGGGGGCGAGAATTGATGTAATTCATGGCGTTTGCCCCGCCACCGCCCTTCTTGCTGACCACCACCATATCGGCTTTAAGTTCGCGGCGGGCACGCAGCAGCATCATGCGCGTAGTAATGTCGGTTCCGCCGCCCGCCCCTGCATGGGTGACGACTTCGATCGTTTCGCTGGGAAACTTGTCTTGAGCATACGCAGGAAGCGCAGTTACAACGAAAAACAACGCCGCGCACACGGCATATCCCAGCGCGCGGCGGGAAGTTGATCGGGAAATTGTGTCAGAGCTCATCTATGGATTCCTCCCTTGACTAGGGCACGTTAACGAAAAGTGATAAATTATTCAGCAAAGAACCGTCAGTGTGTTGCAGTGCGGTATATTTTCGGCTTATCAGCCAAGTTCATTATGGCCGCTACTGATTTCGATGGTCCAATACAACTTGTATTCTAGTACTGACGAAGGGGTTTGCGCGAGCGGGTATTTGTTTTCCAGACCAACAAGTTACTGTTGCCAAGCGACAATCATGGATTGAGCACGCCAATTAATCTGTACAAACGCTGTCGATTCCCGGCCGATAGCGTCCAATTCGCCGTATGGCTCTATTATTGATTCTGTCTGCGTCATCGAGATATAGAGGATTTGTCGGCTGAACGAGGTATTTTCGTAAGTTTATGAATCTATTCGCTGGCAGTGTAAAAAGTTCGCACCCAAATATGCCAAGCGATTGAAGCGACGTCATCAAGGATTTGGCGATACATTTTTCATTACCTCGCAACGCATGCCGCTTTTTCGAATTCTATCGAGCATCCGAATTGATCGAATTCGGACGTGAAAGAGCCGAGATGATCCTCGGAGGTGGTGATGACCTCTCTGCAGGATCGGTTTGATTCGCAGTATTTGGAGAGATGCAAGCAAGACCACATGAATCGGGTGACTGTCCGCGGAACTGAAGTAAATCTAACCGTTCAAGGAGGGAGTGTGACGAAAGTGTAATGTACAGCTATCCGAGCACCGATTTGTGGCATTTATAGCCCGCATATCTCACCAGGATCCCGGATGCTGGCGCACACTGCGACTTACGCGCAGCACAAGGGACTCGCACAACTGAGCCCTCTACTGTGCGGGGACAAGCCCCCTGCTGTGAAAAAACGGGGTCGGAGTCTGTGACTCCGACCTCGTTTTTTCGCTCGCGTGGAGGCCAAGCGCAGGTCCATGGATAGATCGCGTTTCGAACTCGAGCCAACCAACCGACCGAAAATTTCCTCTTCGAGGACGGCGCGTCCGATTGATTTTCGGGTCTTTTTCGCTAGAATCTCCCGTCGCGCCGCAACCGGTGCATGACTTCTACCCAAGGCCCTTAAGTGGTGTGCCGATGATCCTCGCTAGTGATCGTCATCCGGTGCATTCGAGTTAAAGGAGACACGATGGCCACAGTACAAATCACCGATGACATAGAGCGGATTCAAGAACGGTTCGATGCCACCCGCGCCGAAGTGGGCAAGGTCCTCGTGGGGCAGGATGAACTCCTGCAGAGGTTGCTGCTCGCGATGCTGGCCGACGGCCACATCCTGCTGGAAGGCGTCCCGGGTCTTGCCAAGACGCTGGCCGTCAGCACGCTGGCCGACTGTATCGAGTGCAGCTTTTCCCGTATCCAATTCACCCCCGACATGCTCCCCGGCGACGTGACCGGGACGCAGATCTTCAACCCCAAGGACGGCACTTATTCCGTCAAAAAAGGGCCCGTGTTCGGCAATATTTTGCTGGCGGATGAGATCAACCGGGCACCCGCCAAAGTACAGGCGGCTTTGCTGGAGGCCATGCAGGAACGGCAGGTGACACTGGGCGAACACACGTTCCAGCTCGAGGCGCCTTTCCTGGTCATGGCCACCCAGAACCCAATTGAGCAGGAGGGCACCTACCCTCTGCCCGAGGCACAACTCGACCGCTTCATGATGAAACTCAGGGTGGGGTATCCCAGCAAAGACGACGAGGTGCGCATCATCGACAGGATGGCCGGACCAGGACGCGAGCCCAGTGCATCCCGGGTCATGGAAGCGCGTGAAATTCTCGAAGCGCGCGAGGTGGTACGGCAAGTGTTCGTGGACGAGAAGGTGAAGCGCTATGCCGTAGAGCTCGTCACCGCAACCCGCGATCCTGCCGGCGCCGGGTTGCCGGACCTCGTCAATCTGATCGAATGGGGTGCATCCGTGCGCGCCTCTTTGAATCTGATCAAATTGGCGAAGGCGCATGCGCTGATGGGCGGGCGCAGCTACGTGAGCCCACACGATGTAAAGAGCATCGGGCACGACGTGCTGCGACACCGCATCATCGTGACCTACGAGGCGGAAGCCGAGGGCAAGGACGCCGACGACGTCATCGATTCAATCCTCGCGAACGTCGAAGTCCCTTAAGGCGGCCAGGTAGCATGCTTCCCTCGGAGATCGTCAAGCAGGTCCGACGCATCCAACTACACACCGGCCGCCAGGTAGCCGACGTGCTTGCGGGTGCTTATGTCTCGGTCTTCAAGGGCCGCGGCGTCGAGTTCGACGAGGTGCGTCCTTACGTGCCGGGCGACGATGTGCGTACCATCGACTGGAACGTTACAGCCAGGGTGGGCACACCCTATGTGAAGCGCTACATAGAAGAGCGCCAGCTCACGGTGCTGCTGGTGGTGGACATGAGCGCGTCTCAGGACTTCGGCTCGGCGGCGCGCTCAAAACGCGAAGCGGCGGCGGAATTGTCCGCGCTGCTCGCGTTTTCGGCCATCTATAACGACGACAAGATCGGACTGCTGCTCTTCCACAGCGAGGTCGACGAGTATATTCCGCCGCGCAAAGGTCAGAAGCACGCGCTGCGCGTCGTGCGCGAAGTGCTCGCCCGCGGGCGTGAAGATCAGGCGGTGATACTCGGTCAACAGCGGCAACGGACGCTGGCATCGTTGCCCCGCGCCGTCGCCGATCAATTACGCAGGCTCATCGACCGCACGCAGGGGTGTCATCGCAGATCCACCGATATCGCTCATGCCCTTGAATTCTGCCGCCGGGTACTACCACGCAGGGCGGTATTGTTCCTGATCTCGGACTTTCTGGACGAAGGCTATCTCGATGTGCTTCGCAGCGCCAACCGCAAGCACGATGTAGTGGCGGTGCGTATAACGGACCAGCGGGAGACAGCAATCGAGAACACCGGCCTGCTCACGCTGGAAGACGCGGAAACCGGCGAACGGCGCCTCGTGGATACCCAGTCGGAAGAGTTCCGTGCAGCCCTCGAGGCGCACGCCACGGCACGCACCGATGCACTCAATCGAGACCTGCGCTCCTCGGGCATCGATGTAGTCACCATCGATGCAACGCGCTCGGTTGTCGATCCTTTGCTGGCGTTTTTTCGCATGCGCGAAAAGAGGATCAGGCGGTGAAGCGTTGGTTGATACTCGCCTCGGTATTGATGCTCGCCGCCTGTGAGCCAGCGGAACGGCTAAGCGAAGAGCTTCCAAAAAATAGGGGCGATGACCGGATTATCTCCCGCGTGACGGAAGAGGGCCCCATCAAGTTAACCGTTGCCCTGACACCGGCCGAGCCACGGCTCGGCGACCCGTTGTCGCTGACGCTCACCGTCGAAACACGGCCCGATGTGACGGTGGAGATGCCCGCTTTTGGCGAGGCCCTTGGACGGTTCTCCATCCTGGATTTTACCCCTCGCCGGCAAACCCGAGCGGACGGCGGCACCCTCGCCTCCCATCGCTACACCCTCCAGGCACCCATGAGCGGGAAACAGCGTATTCCACCGTTGCGCATCGAGTATCTTGACGCACGGCCAGGACAAGCGGACCAGGATGATCCCTACCGCGAGCTGCTCAGCGAGGAACTCACCGTGGAAATCGCTTCCGTGCTGCCTGCAGGTGCGATCGCGGGAGATTTGAGACCCGCGCGGCCTCCACTTTCTAACGTCAAAACCGGGCTCGCGCGCTTTTGGCCCTGGCTCTTTGTGGGCGCCGCGGCAACCGCCGGTTTGGGTTGGGCACTAGCGGCCTGGCGGCGGCGCTCGGCGGCGCGTATCCGTCTCACGGCATACGATCGCGCCATGCGCCGGCTCGAGAAACTGGAGCGGCAGGGGCTGCCGTCCGCCGAAGCCGCCGATGCGTGGTACGTGGAACTCTCGGACATCGTGCGACGCTACATAGAGGACCAATACGGGGTGCGCGCACCGGAACTCACCACCGAGGAATTCCTCCGGGAGGCCCGGAGATCGGCGGATCTTTCCGGTGTTCACAGGACATTGCTGTCGGCCTTTCTCGAGCGATGCGACCGGGTAAAGTTCGCGGCCTATAACCCGGACCAGAGCGAGTCGAGTGAGTCGCTGTCTCTCGCCCGTCGCTTCCTTGGCGAACGGCCAATCGTGACGCAACCTGAGCTCGAGCCCGCGGTCTGAGGTCATCATGAGTACGTTGATATTCGTGGAATTTCGCGAACCATTGCTCCTGTTGCTGGTGCTTCTCGCGGTACCGGTTTTCTTTCTGGCGCGGCGCGCGCCCGGCCGCGTGCTCTTCTCGTCATTCCGGGCACTGCCGGCGGGCGCAAAAAGCTGGCGCACGCGTTTCGCGTGGTTGCCGGATGCTTTGCTCTCTCTCGCGGTCATCGCGCTGGTGTTGGCATTGGCCGGCCCCCGTATCGGTGAGCGCTTCAGCCGCATCGAGAAAGAAGGAATCGCGATCATGATGGTCGTCGATATCTCTGGCTCCATGCAGGCCCTAGATCTGTCCACCGACGATCGCGAGCGCACACGGCTCGCGGCCGTGCAGGACGTGTTCGAAGCCTTCGTTCTCGGCGGTGACCGTCTCCCGGGGCGACCGAACGACGCCATCGGTTTGGTCAGTTTCGCCGGTTACAGCGACACTGCCTGCCCGCTGACCCTCGACCACGAGAACCTCGTGGCCATCGCCCGCAACCTGGAGATCGTGCGGCAGCAAGAGGAAGACGGGACCGCCATCGGCGACGCGCTGGGCCTGGCCGTGGAACGCTTGCGCGAGTCGACGGCGGAGTCGCGAATCGCGATGCTCCTAACCGACGGGGTGCACAATGCGGGCGTAGAGACACCATCGGCAGCGGCAGAACTCGCGCGCACCCAGGGCATCAAGGTCTACACCATCGGTGCCGGCACCACGGGACTTGCTCCGGTCAGGGTTCGCGACCCGTTTACCGGCCGGCCCACGTTGCGGGCGGTGCGCGTTCAAGTGGATGAGGCAACGCTAAAAGACATTGCCGAACGAACTGGGGGGCACTACTTCCGCGCCACCGATGCCGACGGATTGGCCAGTGTCTATCAACAAATAGACCGCCTCGAACGCACGCAGATTACCGAAGACCGCTCGCGGCAATACCAGGAGTTTTTTGCGCTTCCCCTGGGGGTGGGGTTGCTGCTCGCTGCGCTCGGTTGGCTCTGCCGCGGCGCAGTCTTTGCGAGGCTGCCGTGATGGATCGGATCGTCTTTATCGACGAGCAGTGGGTACATCTGGTGTGGCTCACGGTGGGATTCGTGGCAGTGCTTGTAATTTTGGAGCTTCGCGCCCGGGACACGCTGGGAAGGTTTCTCTCCACCACGATGCAGGCACGCCTTGCGCAGCGCCAAACCCTGATACGGCGCACACTCAGGCTCGTTCTTATTTTCGCCACACTGTTGCTCGGGATCTTCGGGCTCATGCGGCCCCAAACACCGGGCGGCACGGAAACGCTTTCATCGCGGGTAACCGCGGACATCATGGTCGTACTGGATGTGTCCAAAAGTATGCTGGCCGAAGATGCCGCACCGAACCGGCTGGCCCGGGCGAAGGCCGAGATCGTGGAGTTCATCGGTCGGGTAACCGGGCACCGCGTGGGTCTGGTCGCATTCGCCGGCCGCGCGAGCGTGAAGAGCCCTCTCACGTCGGACTACGGTTTTTTCCGGTTGATGCTGCGGGATGTGGATACCCGTTCCGTCTCTTTGGGCGGGACCCGCATCGGTGATGCCATGCGCAAAGCGGTATCCGCTTACGGACCGAACCGCGCAGCGCCGCGGGTCATGCTCCTCATCACCGACGGCGAGGATCACGACTCTTATCCGCTTGACGCTGTGGAAGCAGTGGTGGCGGCGGGAATCCGCGTCGTGGCGATCGGTTTTGGTAGTGAGACCGGCAGCGAAATCACCTTGACGGATCCCGGGACCGGCGCGCGTAGCGTGCTCACCGATAAGGATGGCGTTGTGGTCCGCTCGCGGCTGGACGGCGAACTGCTTCGGGAGATCGCGCTGCGCAGCGAAGGCGTGTACGTGCCCGCGGGCACTTCGGCATTGGATCTGGATGCGATCATAGAGGCCCACGTCGAACCCCTGGTGACGGACGCCGCAGCCCGTATCACCCGGCGCAGCCCCACGGAGCACTATCGTTGGTTCGTCCTGGCCGCGCTGCTGTCGCTGGTCGCGGCGGTGTGGATCGGCTCGACCTCCGGCGCCCACCGAGGTGGAGCATGAGCAGATCGGCCCTCCTACTGCTGATGCTCGTGCTGACCACTGCGGCAGGCGCCCGGGATAACCCGGACGTGTCGTTGGACCAGAGTAAGGCGGCAGGCGAAATTTCACGCCCGGACGGGAACGAAACCGGGACCACCGGACCCATTGAAAGCGGGTCGTTGAGTCCCCGGGCGCGCTACAACCTGGCGCTGAGTCGGCTCGCAGCCGGTGAACTCGCCACTGCCGCGACGGAGTTTCTCGCGGCGCGCGATCAAGCAGGACCCGATCCCGAGCTGCGCTATCGAGCGGCATTCAATCTCGGCATTGCGCTAGCCGGCCAGGCGGACGCCCAGCAGGCCGATTCACCGGAGCAGGCAATCGAAACGCTGCGCAACAGCGCCGCGTGGTTTAACGACGCGATAAGGCTCGCACCCGCGGGCGATGAGGATCCCCGGGTCAACCTCGAGATCGTCCTGCGCCGCATCCAACAGTTGGCAGACCAGCTCAATCAGGGTAATAGGCTCGAGGCCCGGCTCGACCGGATCATCGACGATCAACGTGGCCTGCGTGATTCCGTCCGGCGGCTTTTTGCCGTGGTCGAGGCGGAAGGAGCCGCTGCGGAGCCGGTCGGGTTTCAACGAGAGTTCGAAGAACTCGCATCCTTGGAGCGAACGCTGCTGGCCGAAACAGGAAGCATTGGCGATCTGGCCGCTGAAGAGCGGGCGCTCATCGATGAAAAAGCCGGGGAGCAACGCTCGCAGCAAGAAAGCCTACGGGCATTTCAGCTACAGAGTCTGGAGCATTATCTGCAGCAGGCACGTCAATCCCTGAGCGATGCCCGCCGGCGGTTGCGGCGGCTCGAAGCGGAGCGCGCGCATCGGCGCGTGGATACTGCGCTCTCCGAACTCAAGCGCGCACGGGAACAGCTGCTCGATCCGGTTACCGTGTTGAAGCGAATCGCTCAGGACGAAATGTCTCTGCTCACGCATACGCAGTCCCTCGCTGTGATGAGCGGTGGCGCCCTGCGTCTGGTTGAGGGCCAAGCCACGGCCGCACCGCCCCCGTGGCTCACTACCGAACATCTAGGTCAAAGACAGGGCGACATGGCTGCACGCACCGGAGAGATCCTGGCCCGCCTGGAAGCCGGCGCCCGTACGAAGGCTTCAGACGCTGCGGATCCGGATCCTCGCCAGCAGCGCATGCTGCAAGCCGCACGCGAAGCCGTTCCGTTTCTTCAAACAGCAGCCGACGCCATGCGGGAAACACAGTCCGCACTGACTGGCAGCGCACTGACGTCTGCCGTGGAGAACGAGACGGAGGCGCTGCATGCCCTGTATCGAGCCATTGAGCGTTTTGCCGGCGTGCGCGACGTGATCGAACTCGCGTTCGCAGACCAGACCAAGGTGGTCCGGCTGCTCACGCCCGGGGAAGACCCACCGGTCTCCGCGCTATCGACCCAGGCGCGCACCCGAGCGGTGAGCGAGGCCGTTGACAGCAACCGCGATCGTCTCGATCGGCTCGAAGGATTGCTGCAGGAAGAACTCGCCGCCGGCGAGGCCCGGGGGCGGCAAAAAAGCAAGTCTGGCGACGCCGCTCACATTGAAGCGGTACGGGAACGTTACGGTGTCGCGGAGGAACTCCGCGTGAAGACGGTAAACGCCCTGGAAAGGTTGAGCCAGACATTGGCAGACCTGGCACAGGGAGCGGGCAGCCCTCAGCCCTTGCCGCCGGCCGCGGAGGGCCTTCAGCATCTCGAGGCGTTGCGGCGGCTGTTCTTTTCTCTGCTGGAGCATCTCCAGGAACTCCTGGACGAACAAACCAACACCCACGATAGCACTGCCACACTGGGGTTAGAGGTGGCAATGGACAAACTGGCGCCAAGACTTGGGCTGGTCTCGGAACGCCAAGGCGAACACGCAACGACCGGTGACGCACTGGCCCAGGCACTGGCACAACAGGCAGACGCCGCGGGAGCGAATGACAAAACTCAATCGAACGAATCCAACGGACAACTGGCGGAAGCGGCTAACGAGGTCCGTACCGCCAGCGGTTTGATGCACAGCGCCGGCACCCTGCTTTCGGACGCGGTGCAACGGGCCGCGTCCATGTCCCCGGCTCTGGAACCCGCGCTGACCGAGCAGCTCGCAGCGATGGAACATCTGGAAAATGCCATGCGGCTGCTCAAACCACCCCAGCAACAACCGGATCAGGATGCGCAGCAACAACAGCAACAGCAGCAGCAGGAACAGGAGATGTCACAGCGCCAGGCGCTGCGGCGCCTCCAAGCCATTCGTGACCGCGAATCCGCACGCCAGCGGCGCCGCGCCAAGGAACCACTCAAGCCCGAGCCGGTGGAGAAGGACTGGTGACAATGCGTGCGCTGTGTGCACTGGCGTTGCTGGCAGCGGCGGTGTTGCCGCCCGGGCCCGCGTGGGCCCAGTCGCTGCGGCTGCAGGTCGACCGCGAGATTCATGCAACGCTGCCGTTTACGCTGTCGCTGCAGGCCAAGGGCTTCGAGGAGGAGCCCCCGCCGGACCCACCGGAGCTTGCAATCAAAGGATGCGAGATCACGTATCTGGGAGTGAGCCCCAGCGTTTCATCCGGGATCCAGATCATCAACGGGCGCCGTACGGAATGGCGTGATGTCACCTTCGTCTATCGCTGGCGCATCGAGGCTCCTGCGGCGGGCTCTTACACCGTGCCGGCTCTCACGGTTTCCCAGGGAGACAAGAGCGCAAGCAGCAGGGCTGCTTCGTTCACCGCCAAGGACATTGCGGTGACCCAGGACATGGTTGTGCGCATGAGCCTTCCGGACCGTCCCGTGTGGGTCGGCGAAACCTTCGACGTCAGCGTCGAGTGGCTGCTCCGCCGGGATGTGCGTGACCACGAGTTTGTGGTACCGCTTTTCGATCTCGATCAGGTGCGCGTCGAATCACCGGCTGCCCCGCGCGAGCGCTCGCTCTCATTTCCCGCCGGCGCCCGCGAAATAGAGCTGCCCATCCGGCAGGATGTGATCACCGAAGGAACCACGCGCTACAACCGTTTCCGTTTCCCCGCCCGGGTGACGGTGACGCGTCCCGGACCGCTGGAATTGGAACCGGTGATGGTTGCGGCCGCTCTGGAAATCGGCACACGGCGCGACAGTTTTGGTTTCCGGGTTCCCGCCTACGAGCTCTTTAAGGCGGAGGGGAAACGCCGCCGTCTCGTGGTGCGGCCGCTGCCCCAGGAGGGACGTCCCGCCAGTTTTGAGAACGCCATCGGTCGCGGATTCTCTATCGATGTTCAGGCAAGCCGCACGGTCGTGCAGGTCGGCGACCCCATCGAACTTCAGATACGCATTCGCGGCGACGGGCCGCTGGAAGGACTCAGCCTGCCGCGGCTGGACGGACCGGGCAGCCTCCCGCCCGGACTCTTTTCGGTGGCCGATGCGGCCACGGTGGGCGTGATAGACGAACAGGAGAATGCGAAGACCTTCGATGTCACCATCCGCATTCGCAGTTCCGAGGCACGCGAGATCCCGTCCATCGAGTTCTCTTACTTTGACCCGGCAAGCGGCGGCTACAGCACCGCACGCAGCCAGCCTATCGCGCTTTCCGTAGCGGGCAGCAACCTGGTCGGCGCCACCGATGTGACCGTCGCACCAACCGTTGCCGGCTCGCCAAGGGGATCGGCTCCGGACCAAAAGGTCACCGCGCCGGGCCGCACCATCACCTCGCTCATTGGCGCCGACATGTCGTTGAGCGCGCCATCGAAAACACTGCGCCGCGTTTGGGACCTAGAAGAGCTGATGCCGGTACTTGCGCTGCTCTATTCGCTGGCGCTCGCAATGGTGGGCGCACGCGTTTGGTGGATGCGGACCCAATGGCGTCGCAGCCGCAATCGCGAACTCGGGCAGGCGCTGCGTGCCGTCGAAAAAGCGATCGACTCCGAGACCCCAACGCGGGATGCAGCACCGCTCATCATCAATGCCATGCGCGTATTGGCACTTCTTGCCGGCCGCGAGCCGGCCATGCGCTCGCCGGTGCTCGAGCAACTCGAGACGCATGCGTTCGATCCCAGCGCTGCAGATAAGCCCCTCGACGGTGATGTGGCAAATAGCATCAGGGCGCTCGCCCGGGACTGGGCTCGCGACGCCCGGACTCTGGCCACGGGTGCCGGACCGGTGATGACCGCCATGCTGTGCCTGGCTGTCACCGTCGCGGCGTGGGCCCCATCTGCCGGCGCCGGCGGAATCGAAGATACAGTCCTTAATGCACGGGACGCGTACCAGGCGGCGCTCACCGAGGACGATCGGGCGCGGCGTACGCGCCTGTTTGCCGATGCCGAGCAATTCTTTCGCACGGCAGCGGCCAAGCAACCCGATTCTCCGAATCTCCTCACCGACTGGGGTAACGCAGCGATGGGTGGCCAAGACCTGGGCCGAGCCGTGCTCGCTTACCGGCGCGCTCTGGCAATAGACCCCACCCATGAGCGAGCGCAAAAAAATCTTGCCTGGTTAAGAGACCGGTCACCGGTGTGGCTACCCCGTCCCGCGGAGGGCGGGGCGCTCGACTCTCTGTTTTTCTGGCATCACAATCTGTCGGTGGCACAACGCCACCTGATCGGCGCGACGGCATTCGCCCTGGGTCTGCTGTTGCTGGCACCTTGGTCAGAACGCCGCACGCGCCTGTTACGCCGGCTGGCGATACCCTTCTTGATAGTGTGGGTTGCCACGACCGGTTCAGCAGTGCTGGCTACCTGCAGCGCCTCCGATGCCGTGGTCTTGATCGATGGAACGCTGCTTCGCTCGGCGGACAGCCTCGGCGCACCCCCAACGCTGGGCAACCCATTGCCGGCCGGGGCCGAGCTCAGCATCTTGGAAACGCGGGACGCCTGGACGCGGGTTGCTCTCAGCGATGGTACGCGGGGGTGGATAGCCTCCAGCACCATCGAAGCAGTGGCGCCGTGAACAAAAATGCGGCGTGTTCAAAGCCACCCACACTTAGAGATCGTAATTGCCTCACTGAGATCGCCCCGTCTGGCGCGTCGCTTCTGACGAGCGTGCGTGACTTGTGCGTGAATCAGTTATGCATATCCAAACGTGGGGGGCTGCGCCACGAATACTGTCGCATTGCGGCGAAGACCTCATGTGCAGATAATTTTGTAGGAACGACAGCGGAGCTTTACTTCTTTTGCCCGGGGGGCGAAAACCCCGGAGGCAGCTTACCGAGATCGCCTTCGCCGAATAGGAAGCCGACCATATGCCGTTCCATCAATTCAATGCTCCTCGGATCTGCCGTACTCAACCCATTTTCGTTGATGATGGTGGTGAGCCGCTCGAGCCATTTCTTCCAACCTTCCTTGGAAACATTCTCGTAGACGCGTTGCCCCAGGGACCCTGGATGCGGTGGCCAGTCGAGGCCCTCGGCTTGCTGCTTCAACAATTCACAGTAAACGGTACGTGCCATTTGCTTACCTTATAATATGGGAAATCCACCGTCGCGCGACGTAAAAACCAACAAAATTGAGTAAAACACTCAACTATTTCCTTTGGTAAGAGTATCATAGCTTGAGAAAGTTCAGGAGTGGAAATATGTCCGATTCAGCACACATTATGTATTCGACCACGATCACCGACAGGGAGATGCGATTAACCCCGGCGGCGGAGGCGAAAATGGCGGAACTGGTAGCCGACGCCGACCCGGATATTAAAGGAATCCGGGTGTTTGTTTCGGGTGGCGGCTGTAGCGGCATGACTTATGGCATGACCTATGCGGAAGAGGTGAACGAATACGATAGCACCCTCAATGTGAACGGCTGCAGAATTGTCGTCGACGCGGTCGCACTGAACTATTTGCAAGGCTGTGAAATCGATTTCGCCGACGACCAATTTAGGTTCAAAGACGTTTTCCAAGCTGTGGGCGGCAGTGGCACGTGCGGTGGCTGTGGTGGCGGCGGTCACTGAGAAAAAACTGCATTCAATCAATCGCTTCGTCGCACCCACAGTGTTAGCCGCTCGGCGTCGCGCACATGAAGCTAGATAGTCATGCTTGCAAGTCCTACGCAGCAACGCTTACCGCGCAAGCGGATGCTGGTGATCGCGCCGCACAGTAGTTACCGCACTACCGCTTTTCTCGATGCCGCCGACCCGCTCGATGCTGACGTGTTGTTTGCGTCCGAAGGAAAACACTCCGTGGTGAGTGCGTACGCGGACGGTTTACACATCGACCTGGAGGATACCGAAGGTGCGATACAGACGATCCTGCGCGAAGCCGCAAGGCGCCCGTTTGCTGGGGTTGCGGGCACTGATGACGCCACCACCGAGCTCGCAGCGCGGGTGGCACGGGAACTGGGGCTGCCGCATAATCCACCGGCGGCGGTAAGGATTGCCCGGCGCAAGGATTTGGCGCGCAAACGCCTTACGGAAAAAGGAGTGCCCGTCCCTCAGCATCACCTCATCGATTTGCGGCAGTCACTGACCAGGCAGGCCGAGGCGGTGCGATTTCCTTGTGTATTGAAACCTCTCGCCCTGTCGGCCAGCCGTGGCGTGATCCGCGTCAATGGCATCGAACAATTCCTGCGCGCGTGCTCGCGTATTGGGCAGCTGTTGAAAACCGAGGAAGCAGAGGAACGCGATCGCATCCTTGCAGAGGATTTTATTTCCGGCAGCGAAGTAGCAGTGGAAGGCATGTTGCGCGGTGGCGAGCTCGATGTATTGGCCATCTTCGATAAGCCCGACCCGTTGGAAGGACCCTACTTCGAGGAGACGTATTATGTTACGCCGTCACAACTGGATGAGGCGACACAGGCAGAGATCCGACAGCGTGTCAACGACGCCTGCGACGCATACGGGTTACGTGAAGGCCCGATTCATGCGGAATGCCGGATAAACGATGACGGTGTCTGGATCCTGGAGGTTGCGGCCCGCACTATCGGTGGTCTATGTGGGCGTCTGTTCAGGTTCGGCACGGGTTACAGCCTAGAGGAACTGGTGCTTGCCCATGCAATGGCGATCCCTTTGTTGCGCCCTGCCGCCAATCCGGGCGGTGCGGGTGTGTTGATGATCCCAACTCCGGCCGCGGGTATCTTGCGACGCGTCGAGGGAGTGTTAGCGGCGCAGAGCGTACGTTTTGTAGAAGAAGTCTCCATTGTGGTGCGCGAGGGCTACCAACTGGTGCCATGGCCGGAAGGTTCCGGCTATCTCGGATTTGTTTTTGCCCATGCACCCACTCCGCAGCAAGCCGAGGCCGCGTTGCGTCAAGCCCATGCCAAGCTGAACTTCATTGTGGCGCCGTTATGGAAACTCGATGAGAGCTCTGTCGACGCGGTAAGTGCGACTTGTTGAAGGGGGGGGCGTGAGGGTCATCTTGATCAATCCATACGAAATCGGCCGGCAGCCGTTTGGTTTGGCGGAACCGGCCACGATGCTCATTGAAGCGGGTTGTACGGTCGATTGTGTGGATCTGTCCGTCCAGAGACTGGATCACGACTTGCTGGCGAACGCCGAACTCGTCGGCATCTATGTCGCGATGCATACCGCGACGTGTATCGCCGTTGAAGCGCTTCCCCGAATTCGAGAAATAGCGCCGGGAGCCCATATCTGCGTGTATGGCCTGTACGCGCCGATGAATGAAACCCTGTTACGCTCACTGGGAGTCGATACCATACTGGGCGGTGAGTTTGAGCCGGGACTGTTGTCAGTGGTTGACCGCCTTCGCTCCGGTAGCGCCGCTGTCCAGACTGAATCTGTGATTAATCTGTCCAAGGTGCCCTTTCTGGTACCGGATCGGTCTCAGTTGCCTGAGCTTTCGAAGTATGCACACTTGATCATGCCTGACGGAACAAGAAAAACGACCGGTTTTATCGAAGCCTCGAGGGGCTGTAAGCACCTGTGCCGCCACTGTCCGATCGTGCCGGTATACGAAGGAAAGTTTCGTATCGTGCCTCGCGATGTGATCGCAGCCGACATCCGCAATCAAGTTAACGCCGGGGCAGGACACATCTCGTTCGGAGACCCGGATTTCTTGAACGGCCCCGGACACGCGCTCAAAGTAGTACGCGCGTTACATAAAGAATTTCCGCGTGTCACCTATGACGCAACCATAAAAATCTCGCACATTCTCCGAAATCAGGACCTGCTCCCTGAGCTTAAAAACACAGGCTGCTTGTTCATTACCTCGGCGGTCGAGTCCGTCGACGATCGGATTCTGGAGCACCTCGACAAGGGCCACACGACAGACGATTTCGTCACGGCGGTACAGACACTTCAAAAGGTTGGCGTCGCGCTGGCTCCCACGTTTGTTCCGTTCACGCCCTGGACAACGATACGGGATTACATTGATCTATTACAAAAAGTAGTCGATCTGCGCCTTGTGGAAAGCGTTCCTCCTGTCCAACTATCGATACGATTGTTGGTTCCGAATGGTTCCTATTTGCTCAAGCTGCCGGGTTTTCGGGAACAAGTGGAAGAGTTCGACGCGGTGGCGTTGGGTTACCCGTGGAGGCACCGAGACCCACGTGTGGACAAACTGCAAAAAACGGTCCAGGCCTGTGTAGCGGCGGCCGAACAAAAGGGCCGCTCAAGAAGTGAGACCTTTACCACAATCTGGCGTCTGGCCCATCGCGCCTTGGACAGACTCGGTCCAGTATTAACTCGCGGCTACTTTGGAGAACGTATTCCCCGCTTGTCGGAACCTTGGTACTGTTGTGCAGAACCGACCAGTCAACAACTTGTCTCTTTCTGATCTGTGTAAACTGTAGTGGTCCTCCGATCCTGTTTGTAGGAGGCGCAGGTGGGCGTCACTATCTCTATTGTCCCGTGGACCAAGATGCCAACGCTCGTGACATCCTGCTTTAAAAAACGACGGCACAAAAAAACTGCAAAATGCTTCTTCCGTAAGATGCGGAAACAGCAAGTGCAATCACCTAAGCGGTTGGTCACGGAAAAATTCAACAGCGACTTTGCTGTCCATCGCAAAGTGATGCCATCTGTTTGTACTGTTTTTCGAAGGCGGCAGGCTTTTCGGGATCCAACAAGGATCCGTATAGGGAGCCACAGTAATCGTTCTTATAATTTCCGTCTATGGGTTCGAACGCTTCGGGAATATGCGCCACACCGCCGCGAAGCTTTTGCTTGCTATTCCGGCACGGAGTGCTCATACTGCGGCCATCAATGGCCTATTGGCTAGTTCCCGCCGCACCCGTTCCGGGTGCTTTTGTTGGCTTTCCCCGATCTGTCACTTGATGCCGCGCACAATGTCGTGCCCGGCCTGATCTTAATTTACTACAGAGGAATACTATGTCTACTAACGGTACCGTAAAGTTTTTCAACGCAGCCAAAGGGTTTGGCTTCATTGCTCCCCAGGACGGCTCCAAGGACGTTTTCGTGCACATCTCCGAGGTCGACCGTGCGGGGCTAGCCACGCTGGCTGAAGACCAGAAGGTCTCGTTTGAAGTGCAGCGGGGGGACAACGGCAAGTTCGCCGCCGTCAACCTCAAGGCACTGTAAGCGCGCCGGGAAAACAGCCGCACGTGGCCAAAGAAGGGATCGTCGAGTTTGCAAGCGTCGTCGATTAAGGACTGCCGACCACCCCGTTTCGAGTGATGCTCCAAGCCGGCAGCATGGTAAAAGCCTATGCGTCGGAGAGGATGCGCAGCCACCGCATCCGGATTCTCACGAGCGATCGTGTCACCATGGAGATGTCGCCTGATGATCTGACCGAAGGCAGCATCACCTTCCGGTACAAGCAAGAAGGCGGCGCCGCGCTCGGCCCATATGTGCGCAGGCACTGAAAGCAGCGCTGGCAGCACACGGCGTCGTTTGCACAACTTACGGCCATATCCAGGTACCCGCAGTCACTCCCGACAACGGGGTCAGCGAGGCGGATAACCTGCTGTGGGTCACCGCTCATGTTGGTGAAAAACAGCGTGGCAATCGATGGCTTATGGCGGACATTAGTGGCTGATTTCGAGGGCGGGCATGTCTTTATCTTTATACATCAACGAGCGATACACCCGCGCTCATACTGAACGTAATTTGTCGAAACTTCTTATTGCCAAGGCGCCCAACGCGTGGACCAAGAGAGCAAACAGTCTGAACTAAAAAAGCTCGTTCTCATAGGCAAAGAACATGGCTTCCTGACCTATCGGGAGATCAACGACCACTTGCCTGAAGACATGCACGACACGGACCAGATCGAAGTTGTCGTAAATATGATCATTGACATGGGTATCTCGGTCTACGACAAACCACCCGATCCCGATACTCTGTTACTCAAAGAGGCGTCCACTCCTGATAACGAGGACGACGACACCGATGCTGCACTGAAAACCGTAGTGGAAAGTGAGTTTGGCCGCACCACCGACCCAGTGCGGATGTACATGCGGGAAATGGGGACTGTGGAACTGTTGACTCGCAAGCAAGAGGTCAATTTGGCCAAGCGTATCGAAGATGGTGTTCGTCAGTGTACCGAGGCCATTGTAAGCTGTCCGGTCACCATTGAAGAGATCCTGCGCCTGATCGAAAAGATCGAAAACGAAGAAATTCGATTAACCGATTTTCTGGTTGATTTTGTAGATCCAAATGCCGCAGACGAACCGATTCCACAACCGCAGCGGACGTGGCCTGCTGACGCAATCAATTCTAACCGTGAAAATGATGGTAGCAAGGAAGATATTGATACCGGTCCAGACCCAGAGGAGGCCAAAGAAAGATTCCAACAGATCCGAAACAATTACATCAGCCTGGTAAGAGCGATCGAACGACATGGAATCGGTGACGAAAAAGCGAGAAAGATCCAGAAAAAGATTATTGCACGAGTAATGGAAATCAAACTCGCGCCGCGGCAGGTCACTGCGTTGTCGGATCGAATCAAGGATCTGGTTAAACTGGTGCGCGCGCGAGAAAAAGCCATCATGGAAATCTGTGTAGTCCAAGCCTGCATGCCCAGAAAGACATTCATTAAACTCTTTGTGGAGAAAGAAACCGACAAGGGATTATATCGGGCATTGTTGAGCGCGGCTGGCGACAATAGAAATGTGATCGAGCAATACGCCGAGGAAATTAGAGGACATCGGGATAAGCTGGAGATGCTCGAGCAGCGGGCCGGCATCCCCATCTGCGAGTTGAAAGAGGTAAGTCGCCGGATGTCAATCGGTGAGGCCAAAGCGCGGCGCGCCAAAAAGGAAATGGTCGAAGCCAACCTGCGCCTGGTGATTTCCATTGCTAAGAAATACGTCAACCGTGGCCTGCAATTTCTGGACCTTATCCAGGAGGGTAATTTGGGGTTGATGAAGGCGGTAGACAAGTTTGAGTACCGCCGGGGTTATAAGTTTTCCACCTATGCCACGTGGTGGATTCGACAGGCCGTCGGCCGATCCATTGCAGACCAAGCGAGGACCATTCGCATCCCGGTACATATGAATGAAGCTATCACCAAGCTCAATCGTGTATCGCGCCAGATACTGCAGGAAAAGGGACGTGAGGCACGACCCGAAGAACTGGCCGAACGCTTGGACATACCCGAGGAAAAGATCCGCAAGACGTTAAAGATCGTGAAACAACCCATTTCAATGGAGACCCCGATCGGCGAGGATGGCGATTCACATCTGGGGGACTTAATTGAAGACAAAAATGCCCAGGCACCGATGGATGCAGCGACCAGTTCCAGCCTGACGGGTGCAACTCGAGATATGCTGGCAATGTTGACTCCTCGTGAAGCCAAGGTGCTGCGCATGCGCTTCGGGATCGGCATGAATACCGATCACACGTTGGATGAAGTAGGCAAACAATTCAACGTAACTCGTGAACGTATTCGACAGATCGAGGCCAAGGCCTTGTACAAACTGCGCCATCCTTCTCACTCTGAGGATTTACGCAGTTTTTTAGAATAGAATTAATGAGTGTGGGATTCTCAACCGACAAAAATAAAATATTATGAACCAGCGTTGACTGCACACCCAGTACGGGCACCGCAACAGGGAACGTTGTTGCACTTCTCGGAGTAAGATTCCCCTCAACCCCCTTCCTTGTCTACGGGCACCATACGTCCCTAAGGTATCGGTACGATACCTCTTGCGCCCTCCTGCAGCTGATTCACCATTGCATACGAAAAACAACTGTCGTGGCGCCGATTTCGGCAGTGTCCATTCCTGTGGCAACCACACCTATCTATTTCACCATAGTAGGCGTATGGTGATCTGTATCCCATGATCGTGCTGGCTCACAAGAGCGGCTGCTGAAGCAAACGGCCCATGAAGATGGTGTCTTAGGTCCTCGTCTTTACCCCCCCTCATCAAATATAGTCAGAAGCAGTTAATGGAACGATATGGGGTCAAACATGCTCGAAAAGCGGTTCACTTGCACAAGGAATTTCGGTACGAAAACCTCAAAGAGACACTTCACTATGCTGAGGTTGATGCGCAGCGAGAGCGAAGCAACACACTGCCCGGCGCAGACCGAAAGTGACTTCATTTCAAACAAGATTCTAATGAGTGCCATCTGGCTTGCGCCTATCCTGCGTACTTTCGTTCAGCGTCACGTCGAGCAAACCCATGGTGCTTACACAACAGGCGCGCAGTAGCTCGAGTCCATTAGTTGCGGGCGAGGAGTACAACCTGTCACCTACTACGCCAAAATTGCCACCGCTTCTAGTGCGACTCCTTTGCAGGCTGGGGTATCACGATTTTCGTATAATTAGCAAGACGTTTGGGTTCGGTACTGAAGGAGGTATTGAAACGGTCGAATGTCTACGATGCGGTGTCACTGTAACCCGCCAAGCATGATCGATCTTAGGCCAGTTCGACCTATCATTGTTGCTGCTATAAGGTCGTAAACTCCACTTCCGCGCTGGGTCCCAGCCTCCCTTATAAAAACTCAGAATCAAGCGAGCAAGTGGCAGAAATGAAGCTGGCGACACTCAACAGGAATCCGTTAACCAGCGTTACGTCGTGACAAGAGCCACAAAAACCGGGTCGGGTAATGTAAAACGACTGTTCTATCTCCTCATGGATCCGCTCTCGTTCCACGCGGAAGCCAGACCCCTTGCACAGTACTTGCTCCAGCCGCTCGTTGCCAAGGGGACCGTACACCCGCTGTTGCACTCCCCCTTCCAGCAAAGCCAGACGCCCGCTTATCTTGCCGTAGTTGCGGTTGACGCGGTGACAACTAATACAAGTCACACCTTCACGGGAGATTTGGTGACGGTTTTCGTTGCCGGTAAACAGAGGTTCACCGAGATTCATGCCCACTGGGGTGTGGCAGCGAATACAAAAGTCTCCGTTCGTCCCGTTGGTGAGCTTTAGTATGGTGCCATGCATGGCATTGAACACCGGGCTGATCTGGGCGTAAGCATGCTGGGACACCGCCCATTCACGGTATTGCCGGGGATGACACTCGCGACACTCCAGGGCCGATGGGAATCGGTCTGCCGCATGTAAGGTGGCATGAGCCTCCGTGCCTTGGTCATTGTCAAAGGCGGCACACACAGATATCGGCAATACGAACAAAATCAACGTCAACAAGGTGCGACCGAACCTGTAATTTGCCGCCATACGTGCTCTCTCTATAATTTATAGCTCGAGTGCCGTTTTCATCATAACGGAGCGCAAACTAGCCAGCAACCTGTGGCCCACAAGAACTAGATCCAAGTCCGCTTTCCAAACGTTGTGGTAGGATCGTGGTGTAATCGAGCGCCATTAACTCTGGTGCTGTAGCAATCCACCGACTCCCGGTCGACCAATTAACTCAGGTGCGGCTGACGGTGCGGCTACGCGATACGGCAGCGGCCAAGAATCTGTTTCCAAGGCGGTAACTGGACGTCCACAAGGAACCAATGTTAAACCGAAGTGGACGGACCCGGTGACACATGTAACGCTTTCGTTACTCTCCAAACGTTTCGATTTGCAGGAAGCACTCGCCATTGTTCGACCGCGAATTAATGCGTTACAACGGCGTCGGATAGTACAAGTTGATGTCTATGAATCAGACAATTCGAATCTAAATTCCCGATCTCGCACCTAGATTGCCGCGCCGCGATCGAAGACAGCTAGCTCGCATTGCTCACGAGGCGCCCCGCGAATATTCTTGCCACGCCATATCGACTGCCTTACCTCGTAAGGCTTCATAGAACTAACGATGCGGGTCTTTTCAGTACAGGCCATCAAATAGTCGCGGGGCTTCCCCGGCTCTGGCTGGTGCTCGCACACCTGAGCGAGCATCCGGTATCCTGGGGAGCAATGCGACTATTGCGTCTACTGAACCCGTTAGTCCAAATCCTCCATGGTCTACGGTGAATCAAAAACCCTCTCTTAAATTGATCAGCCAGTTTTGTCCGACTTGTGCTGGCGGCATGCATTAAACACTATTTGGCTTTTCCCAGATAGAATCCCAATTTCTGGGCCAATATTTCCACATTGGGTTTCTTAAGTATGCCAAGATGGCTGCCTGGTACTTTGTGAACAACGACACCGTCTTGCGCATAAGGTCCCCAGCCCAGGTCATCGGGGTGGCCTCGTCGATTGCCATCATTTTCTATG
Organism: uncultured Gammaproteobacteria bacterium; assembly: GCA_947258975.1. Taxonomy (GTDB): domain Bacteria; phylum Pseudomonadota; class Gammaproteobacteria; order Arenicellales; family JAANXG01; genus CALZGZ01. Next base: position 81,905 of record CAMYKK010000007.1, on the reverse strand, counting down.
GCTTTGAAAACAATAATCTGCCCTGGAAATGAACGGGGCTCATACTGTCGGTAGATATCCTGGATCGAGTGAAACGTAAGTGAAGACGCTCGAGATCGAGCCAGGGACGGGCCTAATCGGCAGCCATGACACCACCGTTTCTCGGAACCGGCAGTAAAAATACAGGTCCGAGTAATAGGGGGTGGACCCGTATTTTCCGGAACGACTAAACTTAGGGGCAGGGGTCTGCGCGTGACGCCGTCCCATATTTTTCTTACATTGCGGCGTCTCATCATGCCGACCGCGACATCCAAGGGGGTAACGTGACCACCGAAACGACTGCAGGGTATAACGGGCAGCGATGGCACCGTGCGCTGGCGGCTGGTCTATTGTTGCTCGGCAGCGCTGCAGCGGCACCGGTATATGCCGCCCAAACCCCCGCGGAACTCAGCGCCCAGAACGCGCGCGTCAAGGTTCACCCGCACACCGGCAAGCTGCGCTTTATCGGCGCACGCCGCGACGCCCCCATCGCCGTTTCCGGCGCCGCGGCGGCGCTGCCGGAAACGGTCGGCTGGGCGGCGGTACGCCAGTTCGGCCCTTTGTTCGGCCTGACCCGACCCGACCGGCAAGCCTCGGCCCTCAAACATACCACCAAGAGACACGGCGGCTCACGTCACCGGTATCGCCAAATCCATGAGGGCATACCGGTACTCGCAGGCGAGCTGTTGATCAATCTGGACGACGCGCAACGCTTGACCGCGATGATTGGTGAAGTGAGCCCGGCGTTGGATCTAGATATCCGGCCCGAACTCAATCGCGTCCAGGCAAGGCGCATGGCGCTGGAGACGACGGCAAAGTGGTACACAACACCCAAACGCAAGCTCAAGGCCAGCACGCCGGAGCTGTGGATTGTCGATCCCAAGCTCTTGGTTTCCTCCGACCGTGATCCCAGCCTCACCTGGCGCATCCAGGTCACCGACCGGGCCACACCACACTCGATCCGCGAGCTGTTGTTCATCGATGCCCATACCGGCGGCGTGAGCCTGCGGGTGAATCTGATCGAGAACGCCAAGAACCGCGAGACCTATAGCGCCAACAACAGCAGCAGCTTGCCCGGCACCCTGGTGTGCAACGAATCCGACCCCACCTGCGCGGCCGGCGACGCCGATGCCCAGGCCGCACACATCTATGCGGGAGATACCTATGATTTTTATGCTATCGAGCACGGGCGCGACAGCCTCGATGACGCCGGCCAGGTCCTGGTTTCCACCGTTAACTACAGCTCCTTCATCTGTCCCAACGCGTTTTGGGATGGCGCCCAGATGGTGTACTGCAACGGCTTTTCGCTCGCCGATGATGTCGTCGGCCACGAACTCACCCACGGCGTCACCGAGCACAGCTCGAACCTGTTTTATTACTACCAATCCGGCGCCATCAACGAGTCGTTTTCCGACCTGTGGGGCGAGTTCGTGGATCTGACCAATGCCGCGGGCGACGACAGCGCCGGGACACGTTGGCAGATGGGCGAGGACCTGCCGCCCGGCGTGGGGGTGATTCGCGACATGGCCGATCCCACCATTTATTTCGATCCCGACAAGATGTCGAGCCCGTGGTACCACACGTCCTCCAGTGACAACGGCGGTGTGCACTCCAACAGCGGCATCAACAACAAAGCCGTGTATCTGATGACCGACGGCGGTACCTTCAACGGTTATGTCGTCAATGGCATTGGGATAGGCAAGGTCGCCGACATCTATTATGAGGCGCAGACCAATCTACTGGTCTCGGGTTCTGATTACGCTGATCTGTATGTGGCCTTGAATCAGGGGTGTTTGAATTTGATCGGTACGGACCCCGTGAATCCCATCACGGCGGCGGACTGCATCGAGGTGCAGAACGCGACGGACGCGGTGGAAATGAACAGCGCCCCGCAAGGCCTTAATCCCGAGGCCCAAGTGTGCCCAGCCAACCAAAGCCCGACGGATCTCTTTTTTGATGACATCGAAAATGGCACCGTGAACTGGGTGTTTAACACGCTCTCCGGCGATCCCGGTCCGGTGTGGGGCGTTGATGGCGGTTATACCGCTTCCGGACAGTTCTCGCTCTGGGGCCAGGACACCTTCCCGAGCACCGATTCCGTGGCGGAGATGGTCGTCGATGTGCCCTTGCCCACCGTCGACACCGCGTATTTGCACTTCAAACACTCGTTCGGCTTTGAATTGGGACAAGCCCCCGCCCCCGGCACCTACTGGGACGGCGGCTGGCTCGAATACAGCACCGACGGCGGTAGTAACTGGATCGATGCGGGACCCTTGATCGATAGTGGCCAGGCCTACAATGGCACCATCTACAACAACCCGGCAAATCCCAACGTCGGGCACCCGATCTTCGGCGATGAAAGCCGCGGCTACGTCTCAACGCGCCTGGATCTCAGTTCGCTTGCCGCCCAGAACATCCGCTTCCGCTGGCGCATCAGCACCGATTTTTACGTGAGTGGACCCCTCGGCTGGGAACTGGATGACGTGCGGGTGTATACCTGCAATCAGGCGCCGCAGATCCAAACTGTCACCGCCGATCCGGCGACCCTCAATGACGCAGCCACTAGCGATTTAACGGTTTCCGCCACCGACCCGGATGGCCCCCAGGCATTATCCTATACCTGGAGCGTCAACCCGGGAGAAGGTACCATTCTCAATCCCGACTCCCCCAATGCGACCTACGTTCCGCCGAATGTCTCGACCGGGCAGACCTTCACAATCGCGGTTCAGGTCGATGACGGAATAAACGTCTCCGACGCGACTGTAAATGTTACGGTTCAAGATGCGGATGGTGGCATTCCCCCTTCTCAGATCGGCGTAAGCCGTGAATCTCAGTACTTCTACTTTGACGCCAGTGGAAACGGCCATTGGGACGGTGTTTCGGGAAGCGACGGCTTCCAAAATTTTGGGTTGGCTGCGCTACGAGATCTCGCGACACCCCTGGTGGGAGATTGGGATGGCGACGGCTTAGACGAGACTGGGCTTTACTACAATGGAAACTTCTACCTTGATACGACCGGTAACGGCAGCTGGGATTTGGTGAGCGGCGGTGATACGTTCCGCGAATTTGGCATTACCGTGATTCGCGATATCGCCATACCCGTAGTTGGGGATTGGAACGGCGACGGGATAGACGACCTTGGCCTGTATAACGACGGCTATTTCTACCTCGATACGACCGGTAACGGGGTTTGGGACGCCGTCAGCGGCGGAGATACGTTCCGTGATTTCGGCATTACCGCCATCCGCGATACCGCTGTGCCTGTTGTCGGCGATTGGAACGGCGATGGTGCTGACGATCTCGGTGTATATGACCAGGGTTATTTCTATCTCGATACGACCGGAAACGGCGTTTGGGACTCGGTGGGCGGTGGCGACACATTCCGCGATTTCGGCCTTGCCGTCATTCGCGATACCGCCACACCTGTCATTGGCGATTGGGACAGTGACGGCATTGACGACCTCGGTCTGTATAACGAAGGATTTTTCTACCTGGACACCACTGGAAACGGCCGCTGGGATTCCGTCAGCGGGGGCGACACGTTTTACGAATTCGGACTTAAGGGCATACCGGTCACATTCAAGTAAGCGTAGCCGTTGCAGAGGCGTTCGGAAGGAAACCCTGAGTGGGGGCGGCCACACAGGGATTCCCGGCGACACGCTGCGATAAGGAGATGGAAATCGGGGCCAGTATGCGACGAGTAAGAGCTGTTCCGGTTCGCGGGCGATGTCCTATACCCTCGACCCACCCGGGTGTCCGCGCGTGATGACCGCGATAACATGTAGTGCCTCTGCAGGTAGGCGCCTCGCCATATTTGCAATGGATTTGCGGGCTACGTTTGCCGAGAATCAAACTGCGAGATGCTCTTGTATTAGTTGGTCCGACAGCCCCCTGCGATCCTTGCTTTTGTCTCATAATCGGTCAGGGGCGCGTCGGTAATTTAGTTAACGAGAGGTTGAATTCTATGAAAGTAATTGCCGATCTTTGTGTGGTTCCCATGGGAGTGGGGGTGTCGGTGTCCAAGCAAGTCGCGGACTGTCATCGTGTACTTCACGAAGCAGGACTGAATCCGCGCCTCCACGCCTATGGTACCAACATCGAGGGAGAATGGGATGCCGTGTTCGCCGCCATCAAGAGATGTCATGAAGTTGTGCATGAATCAGGGGTGCCGCGTATATCGAGCACCTTGCGCTTCGGCACGCGGACCGACCGCAGCCAGTCCGTCGACGACAAGATTCGCAGCGCGCAAGAGAAGCTGTAAGAGATTCTTTTAGTTGCAGGCTTTACAGGGCGACCCGGCGACGCAGGGACCCGCGTAGCGCCGACGACACGAAATCGTTCTCATCCGTGGCTGCGCGAACATCCAGGCGCAGGCGTCACCCGTGCCACGATCTCCAGGAGTCCGGCGCTCGCGGGAATTCAAAATGGGAAAATATGCTGCACTGCAGCATATTAACGCGGCGCGACATGCAAATTTGGAAACGCCGTCTAAAATTAAGTTTTAGAGCGGGCGCTGAATTTTCACTTCACCTAATTGAGGAAGCACCATGGCACAAATGAGGCTAAAAAGAGAGACCGACCCGAAAAAGTATTTCGTTTTGGCTATTCTGGTGGGAATATTTTTCTATGTCCTGATGAATTAGCCGGGGACGTATTGCCGCTAACGCATCGGCCGTTTGAACTTTAGAGTCGACAAGTCCTGACGCGGCCTCCCCCGGAGGTGCGGTAGGCAGTGCTCTGCATATCGCGCCCCCTGTCAGCGGGGCATCAATCATTGCGCAGAGCACATGCATACAGATCCATCGATACCGCGATCCCAGTCACTTGCGGGCGACACTCCTTCAAATACACGTCGGTTCGAAACAACTCTGATGTTATATCCGCGCAGTGGAACACAATGGCTTGCCGGCACGTGGCAGGATCGGCCGCAAGTAATCTTTCCTCAATTTTTCAGTAAGTTGTGGCAAAAGTCGTGGCACGGTCTACACTAACTAGTTGCTGACCCAAGAATGTTTGCCGTGGTGTTGTGTGGCCGCGGCCGCAGGAGTTTGTCAGCGGGAAGACATCCGTCAGCAAATACGGCAACCAGCACGGCTCGATTGCCGGCACGTCAGCCACAACCTGTCCAGCAACAGTTGATATGGAAAAACCCAACAACGACCGACGCCAAACTGTCCGCCGCGACATTCGAACCCGTGTCCGTCTGCGTATCGACCAGACAGACAGTTACGAGAACGCGCACCTGGTTAACCTCGGAAGGTTGGGCTTATACCTCATGGCGAGGCGCAAGCTGGTGCTAGGCCAGGAAATCGAGATTGTAGCGCCGTCAGAAGCAGATCACGACCACATAAAAATCGAGGCGAAAGTCATACGCCAAGGACATCATCGCTGGTGGGGTTTATTCAGTTACGGGTGCCGGATCCTGCGCACCAGTTGACGCCTCCCGCCTAAGCAAACACCCATGAGCGCCTCAACAGACGGCTGCTTCGGATACATGCGTCTTTATCGGCATCGAATAATTGCCCGTTAAGAATTCGGTCACCGCAACCCGTTGACTTTCCGCTACGCACCCCTCGGCTGACGGGCCATTATCCGCAAAATGCCCCCCTTGACGTTGGACCACTGTTGCAGAATGCCTAAACAACATTTTCGATACGTCAATAAATGCCTTGTTTCCACCTAATTTGTCCTGTGTTAAAAACACGATGGATATACTTCATCAATAATTATCTGTTAACCGAAAAGTACCCATATTATCGATGGGAATAGGCCGTCAATGTTGTATATTGGAATAATACGTTGACGCAAATCACGGATTTACAAATCAATGCAAATTCATATTGTAGGTTGCGACGGCGGCATCGCACCCGGGAAACTCACCACCTGTTTCCAGCTTAGTGACTCTCTTATTATAGATGCGGGAAGTATCTGCGGAGGCATGGATTTAGAAGCGCAAAGTAAGATAAGAGATATCTTCATCAGCCATACCCATCTCGATCACATCAGGGACTTGGGCTTTCTGGCCGACAACATGCTCGGCGAGATCGATAGAATCAATTTGCACGCTTTACCTGAAGTGAACCGCCACCTCAAGGCGCATTTTTTCAATAATGTCATCTGGCCAGACTTCACCAGAATTCCATCCCCGAAAAATCCTTTTTATGTGCTGAACGATATTGACGCGGAAACTAAATACGGTTTTGGAGCCATCACCGTACTTCTAGTACGCGTTAGCCACGTAGTGCCTTCCACAGGATTTGTGTTAGAAGATCAAGAGAGTGCTGTCGTTATTAGCGGCGATACCGGGCCCACCGATCGGATCTGGGAGATCTGTAGAACATATAGCAATATTAAGGGGTTTTTCGTGGAACTTGCGTTTCCAACCGCGCTCCAAGCAATAGCGGATGCATCAAAACACTTCACGCCGGCAACGCTGAAAAAAGAGCTGTGTAAATTTGAAAAAGACAACACGCCGGTGGCGCTCTATCATCTAAAGCCCAAGTACGCAGGGCAGATACGCGAAGAGATTGCGGCTCTAGGGAATTCGGTCTTTAGATTTCTAAGCAACGGAGAAATTGTTCGTTTTTAGCCCGAAACCTCGCAATTCTGGCTTTGAGTTGGGTCGTCACTGAAAATACTAAACAGTTCGAGCGCCTCGTCGCTTAGCGTGTTGAGCCTCAAAATTGGATCGTACCATAGGAACTTGGGGACAAACGCCAAACAAGATAAGGTGCTTTGATCGGCAAAAAGTGCCTGCCGTTGTTCAAGAGCGACTTCCTTAACGCCTTGACTTCCGTAAACGAGCCCGTCGAACACTGCCGCATAGAGCCCCGGCGGTACTCCGTTGAGCGAGAACGCACAATCTGTCTTGATTTGTTCATTTGCGCCATATGTAACTTCTTCCTGCGCACATTCTTCCCCGCAGTATCGCGCGGCGTAGTCCGTACCTCGAATCCCAATGGAGGCAACGGGGGTCCTCAGCTTATAGGACTCGGGACGGCGTATTGCGATAGCCCCCGTCAAGGCACGCAGTCCGCCTTTTAGTAAGTTGAATTCGGCTGCTTCGGCACCTTCGGCCTGGTTGAACTTGTCAATGACGAATTCGGTTTCGGGCCGCAGGGTGATCTTAGACTTATCGTTGAGTCGAATGACCACGAATCCCTTCTTGGCAGTTATTATTTTATCACTCTGAAAGACTGCCGACTTCTTTCCCAGGACGCGCAATGGTTGTCCCGATGCCTGCGCGGATACAACTCCTTTCACGATAAGCACCTGCCCGACTGTAATCGCCGCGTGCCCGTAAATCGCAAATAGAAACAGCACCACGCCGAGTCCGGTCTTTGCCTTCACGCTGCACAGTCTCGATTTCGCGGTCGCGCTCATGCTTCACGTCCTGTTCTCATCAATGAATCCGGTAAAGCAAATTGAAATGAAATTTTTCATCCCCGTCCCGCGATCGGTCCGGTATCGTGTCACTCACTCCATCTATCACGTGACCGTAGTAAAAACCAGCGCTGAGCCTCCTTTTCCACAGCCAAGTCAACGCAAGCCCGGTACTGGTCAAGGTCGCGGAATCAATCTCTCCAGGTAGTGCATTGAACCGCTTTCCGTGTCCAGTGTCTACGAAAATTCCGACTCGACTCTGATACGGCAACGGAGGACTCCAAAGCTCTACATTGGCTCGATAACCGCGATCCGCAGTTACCTCGCGCTCTTCGAAGCCGCGCAAGGAGTACAGCCCGCCGAGGCCGAATTGTTCACCCGGGATGAGTGGTTCATCCGCTTCTTGCGCATCGAACTTCACGGTGAGCAGAAAGTTCTTGGGCAGACTATACTTCGCGCCTCCACCGGCACGGATCACCCACCATTGGTTGTCCGCACCAAGTCGGGTCGCCGCGTAGGACAACTGATTGTTAAACGCGCCGCCACTGAGGTTGTTAAAGTAACCGCCGTAAAAGGACATGCTGAGCTTGTCACCATTCCAATCACCGAGGTACTGGAGGGATAACGGCCGGCTGCGCACATCGACACCGATCGGAGTTCCGGAGAAATCCACGTCGTTATCGAACAGCTTATCGTTGATCTCTGCAATGAGCCGGTGCCTGTACCCACCGATTTTGGCGAAAGTGTGTGTATATCGGCCTCCGTAAAATTCACCACTGGCGGCAACATCGAAAAAATCTGCGACCACGCCCGTATCGACATCCGATCTGACCGCAAACAATTCCAGCCTACCGGCAATCTGATATATGGGTATCTCATAATTTACGCCGAATTGTCTGACGTCGTCGGCCTTTTCTAAAGATGTTGTAAACGTAACGCTCAACTCATGATCAAGTTGCATCAGGTTGTCGTGCCTGAATCCTATACCTAAGCGTGTGTCCCCCGAACTCTCATTTCCGGTATTGTTTGTCCAAGCAAAAGTCTGATGTGGCCTTCTATCCTCGACCTTAACCTCAGCAACAACCTCGTTTTTCTGGTGTCCCCAGGCAAACGTCAGAGCGGTTCGCTTAGACGGATTACTGTTTGCAACTGCCAGTGCTCGAGACAAAGTATTGGTATTGGGAGACTCACCTGCCCGTAACTGCGGAAGACTACGCAGAATATTTTCGTCAGAGAAGAACGTATTTCCGCTTACGACAATACTACCCACATCAAACTTTACAACGGTCATGCGAACTAATTCACCGGTCAAGACTTGTGGGGGCAAAATCACGCGATAGAAGCTTAGACCTCGCGCACGAATTCGTTTCTCCAAAGCGTCGGCCGCTTGGCTGAGTCTCTCTAAGTCCGCGTGCATACCCAGGAATTGGGAAAGAAGACGTTCAGTCTCACGCGCAGAGAGAGGATTAGGTCCTTCAACAACGAATTCCTTGACGTCAAATGCTATATCCTGCGCCCATGCAGCCGGGATTACCAGAAGAACCAAGCTAAGAAGTAACGCGCGCAATTGGATACGAGCCCTCACGGATTCGGTTTGCTAACAGATAAATTGGAGGTTTTTAGATTGCCCGACATACGCATAAAGTTTGCCAGTATCCTAATTCTGCCAGCAAGCCCATGGTAAATACAGGTATTATTCCGTACTTCTTCGACATACTCAGCAGCAGAGTTTTATGCGCGGATATCTGATACGAGCCGTCGCGGGATTGTCGATTGTAACAGCGCTGTTCTTGAGCGCTACCGGTCACATCGATTTGCGATTTGTTCGGCACCTGGAACGGTGGGCCTATGACTGGAAAGTGCGCCTTTTCAGTGAACCCGAAACCGATCCTCGCATCATCATTGTCGACATTGATGAGGCCAGCCTTAGCAAGGAAGGTCACTGGCCGTGGCCGCGGGCCAAGCTGGGCAGGCTCATAGAAAACTTGTTTGATGTCTATGCGGTCGATACAGTTGCCTTCGATGTCGTGTTTGCTGAAGCGGAGACGATAAATCCACTATTGACCTTGCGCCAGGTTTGCGCGAACGAGGGCGACGACGAATGCTTAGCGTTTCTCAACAGCCTTGACGCACGATTTGCGCCCGATCAAGTGTTCGCCAGTGAATTCTCTAATCGCCAGGTGATTCTAGGGTATTATTTTACGACCGCGGATGAAGAGCAACAGAAAAACGGCCTGCTGCCAACCCCGCTGTTTCCCGCTGCGGCCAAGCTTGCCGACACAACCGGGGCACCCCGAGCCACGGGCTATACCGCGAATATATCCACTCTGCAACGCGCGGCGTCAGGGGCCGGATTTTTTTCCAATCCGTTGGTTGATGAAGACGGTGTATTCCGCCGGGTGCCGCTCCTGCATGAGTATCAGGGTGCGCTGTATGAATCGCTCGCATTAGCAACCGCAAGAATCTATTTGTCCTCCCCAGTGGACGTCGTCCTGGCGGAGGCGGAAAAGCATTCGGGATATTATCCGCTGGAGGCCCTATCGATTGGGGCGGTCACCGTCGGTTTGGACGAAAATGCGGCAGTGCTTATCCCATACCGGGGGCCCCAAGGCAGTTTTCGCTATATTTCCGCCCACGACGTCCTCAATGAGACTGTAGACAATCCTGACGAACTGACAGCGACCATCGCGTTGGTCGGCACCACGGCCGTCGGTCTTATGGATACACGTGCAACCCCGGTACAAAGCGTCTATCCCGGCGTTGAGGTCCAGGCTAACGTTATCAGCGGCATCATGGATGAAAGTTTCAAGATCCAGCCCGCGTACATGCTGGGGGCCGAGATCGTGTTGCTGATAGGGCTGGGAATTTCGCTCGCGATAATCCTGCCCGCATTGTCACCCACCTGGATGACTGTTGCATTTTTCGTCACGCTGGGATTGGTCTCCGGGTTGAGCCTCTATCTTTGGCAACTACAAAACATGGTGATACCGGTGGCGAAGTCGTTCCTAATAGTCTTCGGGCTCTACGTCATCAATGCCACCTATGGTTTTTTCATCGAGTCACGAACCAAACAGCAACTCAGCAAGCGCTTTGGCCAGTACGTCCCGCCGGAGCTTGTGGCCGAGATGAATAAAAATCCGTCGCGGTATTCCCTGGCCGCGGAAAAACGTGACATGACGGTTCTTTTTACCGATGTCCGCGGTTTCACCACCATTTCGGAAAGTCTCAATCCGAAGGACCTGTCGGATTTGATGAACACATTTCTGACTGCAATGACGACGATCGTGCACAAACACCGAGGCACCATCGACAAGTACATGGGTGACGCAATGATGGCGTTTTGGGGGGCGCCCGTGCAAGATCCAAGTCACGCCAGCCATGCAGTTGCTGCTGCCTTGGAAATGATTAGGGAATTAAATGTCGTCAATCAGCGTTTTCGGGAGCGAGGGTGGCCCGTGATCGATGTGGGCGTCGGTATTAATACCGGCGAGATGAATGTCGGCAACATGGGTTCGAAGTTTCGCATCGCGTATACCGTCATGGGCGATGCAGTGAATCTCGGATCCCGACTGGAAGGGCTCACAAAGCAGTACGGGGCAAGGGTCATAGTGAGCGAAAGCACAGCCGCTGCGGTCGCTAGTTACTTATACCGGGAGATCGACCGCGTTAGGGTCAAGGGAAAATCCGAACCGGTAACGATCTACGAACCGCTGGGCCCTGCCTCCGACGCTGACACGGCTGTGAAGGACGAGGTTGAAGAACTGCAAGAAGCATTGGCGGATTACCGCGCGCAAAGATGGAGTGCAGCGGAGGACAAATTTCGCTTGCTGAAGAAAAAGCATGATGACACGATGTTATACGACATATATCTGAAGCGGATCGGTCACTTCCGTGAGAATCCCCCTGCCGGCGAGTGGGACGGCGTATTCACCCATCTACTAAAGTAACCTGGTGCCGTACGCAGGAATCGAGACGGCCCGATTCACCCGGCTCCGACCTGGCTTAGCGGCACTCGAGAATCTTTTGCCGAAGCTTTGTTACCAGATCGTCTTGCTGCTCAAAATCCGGAATCTGGCCAAACAATGAAACCAGGATCGAAACAAGGTTCCGACTGGGAATTCCGGCTTCTGGGATATCAGCGGTAACGGACACGCCCGGTGTCGGCGTCTGGTCCGGAACTATGCCGAGGTCCACGGTGGCAACGGTAACGGGCACATCCAGTGGCAGGTTCTGACCCGCTAGCACGCGGAACGTCCCATCCAGCACATTACCAGTCAACAGGGCGTTCAGAACCGGCAGATTGGCAACGGCAAATGCCCCTGTCAGATCATTGCTGGTCGACACCAGCAACGGGAATTCATCCCCTGCCACAGGGCTGAATCCGACCGCTGCCACGTTGAGTTGACCGCCAAGCTTGATTACGCCGCTGGCGACGATTTGATCGAATACTGAATTGCTGAACAGTTCCATATTGAGGACCGCATTGGGGCCGAGATTCAGCCCCCCCAAAATGGTGATGATGCCCGGGGAGTTACCCGGCACCACCGTGCTCGGACCTGCGGCAGTGCCAACATTGACATCGCCATCGATGGCCCCGGTGCCGGTCAGTGATCCACCTTCGATATCTATCGACGCCAGTGACGAGATGCCGCCACCACCAAGGTTGCTATTGCCGGCCGTTTGGTAGAACCCGCCATCGAATGCAACATTGCCGCCGTCCGCATTTACCTGGCCGGTGTTGTTAAACGCCAGCAAGCCTCCAAACGTAGTGTCCCCGGAGTTCGTAAAGATTCCGGAGTTATGGAATGCTCCAGGCAAGCCGAGCTCATCCTCAATACCATCGCCTCGATTTTCGAATATATCGTTGAAATTGCCGCGGTCGATAATCGTCACTTCCGCGTAATCAAAATCGCCGTTCATTTGATTATCGGATAGAGCGTTGAAGCTGCCGCGATTGTTGATCGATGCATCCGCTAAAACAACATCGCCGTCCACCCAATTCACCGTGCCTAGATTTTCCCAGGAAAAACCCTCGAGTCGCTTGGGACCGGCGTCATCATCAATAGTGAATGTGCCGTTTGTCGTGAATTTGCCAGGGCCACGAACAGTACCTTGCAACCATTCGACATTCTCCGCATTAAACGTCACGTTTTCAGCGGCAGTTAAATTGTTGCGGATAACAATGTGTTTCCCGGCAGTCACTTTAATGTTGCCACCGGTCTGTCCGGGAGCGATGTCGGAGGCATCGAGGCCCGCGTTCACACCCACACTGCCCGACCTTCCCGCGTCGATGGAGATGTCTCCGCCCTGGGTTTTGATTTCCGCGTCGATCACGATATTCAGGGAATCTTTAAATGCGTCCTTCGCCGAGGTGGTGGTATCAGCGGGTTGCTGGATCGGCGTACTGACCTCCGTCATCGGATCCTGGCCGGAGGACATCGCGCCTGTGGTTGACGCCGAGCCGAGTGCGTCTGCATCGGGCTCAAGCTGAGTATCGCTGCCACGCGCCACTGAGTCCGGCTGATTTCCCGCCGCCACGGTCGGCCGGGTGTCGACCGGATTGAATGCCAAGACTGGTTCGGGGACCGGCGCATTGGCAACGTTCGTACCGGTAGCCTCCAGGGTGGTGTCGATCTCGTTGGTCACCGTATACAGGGCCGGAACGGGTCCGGCAGCTTCGGTTGGACTTGTGGTGTGGTGATCGATAGCACCGATCAAGGCGTCGTCAGCCAGATCCACCAGCGGCACACTGGTATCTTCCTGCAGCGCCAGGGTTCCCGTGTCTGTGGTCGCGACGGCGGGGGCGCTGGCTGCAACCGTCGACGCCTCGCTTTCAGTGTTCCCCGAAGTCTGGTTTGCGCTTTCGACGACTGCCGCGTCGGTGACGGTTAACGGTGCGGGATTTTGCGACGCCGGCGCGTTGGCGTGCCGCGAATCGGCCGGCCCAGGTTCCGGTTCGGGTTGGTCTTGTTTTTTAACTTCCGGATCGGTTTGCGGTTTGGGTTCCGGCGCGCCGACGATGACCGAACTGTAGTTGCCGCCGTTGGTTTGCACGTCGGCACTGACCTTAATTATGCGGCCGGCACGCAATCTAACATTGAGCTTGCTGTTTTGCGAGGTGATCGGTGCGTTGACGTCGATCCGGTTGTGCGCGTCCAACCCGAGGCTCGCATCGTCACCCGCGGTCTTGGTGATCGATGCGTTGACCGCAATGTTTCCTTCGCCGCTGCCGCTGTCCGACGTCTTAATGTATACGTTGCCGCCTTTGTTCAGGGTGCCTTCGATACTCGCCGCCTGCCCGCTGTCGATAGTGATGTCTTCCGGATCCAGCAACCAGGTGCCCGGACGCCCGCGCGGGGCACTGACGTCGGCGCTGGTCGTGAACACCAGCTTCTGCTTTCCGGAAGTTTCGATGAGACCGCCGTCCCCACCGGCGGGTCCACCCCGGGCGGTCAGCGTGCCATCCACCGTCGTGGTTTGTGTCGACCAGGCAATAATGGTGCCTCCGTTTCCAGAGCCGGTGGCGTCGGCCGCGATCACGGAGGTCCGATCGACGGCGGTGGTCAGCGCCTGGCGCACGGGTCCGCGGCCCTGATAATCGCCGCCAATGAGGACAGTCCCGCCACCGGCAGCACCGGAGGCGTCAATCCTCGCGCCCCGCAGGGTAACATCGGCGCCGAGCACTTCGACCCGCCCTCCGGGGCCGCTGGCCCCGCGGGCCACGATCGCACCGGTCACCTCTGCGGCGCTTGTCGCCTCCAGCCGAACGGTACCATCCGCGCCGCGGGTCGCGCGCGTCGCGGAGATCAAACCATGATGACCCAGCGTCCCCGCAAACACCCCCACCGCACCGTTTTCGGCAATGAGTTTGCCAAGGTTCAACACCCGATCGCTGGGAGCCTGTACACGAAACCGGATATCGTCCAGATCCAGCGCGGCCAAGGTGATCTCGCGCCCGGCAGCCAGGAGGATTTGGCCACCCTCGGCCTGAATGATGCCGCTGTTTTCAATATCCGGCGCGATGAGGGCGACGGAACCGTTGCCTCTAACGCGAATGAAACCCTGATTGACGATGCTGCCGCGGTCGCCTTTGAAGTCGTAACGGCCGGCGATAAATGCAGCATCACTCAAGGTCAAGGTCGATGCCAGGAACCCCGCGGTGTCAACGATTGCGCCGGCACCAAACACGATACCGTTGGGATTGATCAGAAACACCCTGCCGTTAGAAAGCAGTTGACCGAAGATTGCCGATGGATCCGAACCAAGCACCCGGTTCAGCACCGCGGAGTGTGCGCCTTGCTGAATAAAGCGTGTGATCTCGTCGCGGGCGATGGCGAATCCGCGCCAATTGATGATTGCACCCGGTGTATTGGTGACCGTGAGCTCGCGGGGACCGCTGAAAAATTGCGCCTGCCCGTGCGCAACCTGAGGTCCTCCGGGATTCGCGCTCACCGCTGCACTGAGCAATGCGGTCGCGAGCGCGAGCGAAATCTTGGAAAATACTGGTCTTGTCATAGTAAAATTTGCGCGATTGCGGATCGGTGCCGGGACAACTCCATCGCCGTTCGAGGTGGGTCTGCGCTCTTCCTCTTCCGACTCGGCGCGTGCACGCGGCAGGATCGAGTCTGCCACCAGCGAGCGCCTCCGGTAACGAATTCCGACCTTCCCACGCAGGTATTGTCCGCCCTAATGCCAATCACGGCAACTCCACGAACAGGATACCCCTCCCCCATCGCGGCACCAACCCGTCCAAGAGAGGGGTAACTGGTGAATAAACGTTAAATTTTTCCGGGAAATCCGCTTTTCAGTGACCTCAAAGCAGCGCGCACACCCACCGCATTGGGCGATCCATCCCCTGAACCTCCAATCGTGGTAGCAGTCTGTCGGACTCTGGTAGTCGCAGCGAGGCGGGTGGGAAATAGAGACCGGGTTGGCGAATGATCGAGGTGAATGGCGAGCTGTTTAAAGAGAGAAATCGCTACAGTGGGTCGGCTTCGCGCCGCGGATGACGTAGCCGGCGACCCCGATCCCGTCAGTGGCAAACAACCGTCACCGAGTTGGCGACGATCCGGCTCAGGTCAGTTTGGTATCTAACTCGGCGTGTGCGACCATCTGAATATCGTGGCGAAATTATCTGCAATTGGGCGATTTCTAGAGCGCAACGACCTGCTCATCGAGCGGCTGGGAGACGACATCGCCCTCGACTTGATGTCTCCCGCCGAACGTCCAATCGCCGGCACCTTGGTATGCATCGACAGCGCGGACGACGTGAGGGCCGTTGCCGAGGCCGCACCGGGTGCGGTGATCACCAACGAATCCTTAAAGCCCGAGTTCAACGGCTTGAACATGATCGTCTCGCCGAACGTGAAACTGTCACATGCGATCGTGCGCGCGGCATTTTTCGACTACGACTTGCGCGCCTCGGAATGGGGGCCTTACCACCCCAGCGCGATTGTCCATGATTCGGTGATGCTGCCGTCAAACGTCATGATCGGTCCGGGCGTGGTTGTCGGCCGTGATGTGCAACTGGGGGAAAATTGCGCACTGCTGGCCAACGCGGTTATCGAACATGACGCGGTGATTGGGGCGGACACCGTGGTCCATGCCGGCGTATTCATTGGGCACGGAAGCCAAATCGGCAGGCGCGTAATCTTAAAACCAGGTTGTGTCATCGGCGCTGAGGGATTTGGTTTTGTCCAAGATGACGACATGAAGAGCCACCGCATACCGCAACGTGGCAATGTAGTCATTGAGGATGATGTAGTAGTAGGGGCTAACTGCACCGTTGATCGCGCAACCTATTTAGAAACACGCATCAGCGCGGGCTGCAAGCTTGATGCGCTGTGCCATATCGGGCACAACGTATTCTTGGACGAAGATTGCATAATCGTTGCGCAATCCGGTATCGCCGGCTCAACCCGTTTTGGAAAACGAGTCATTGCCACCGGCCAGACGGGTACTCTCGATCATAAGACCGTCACCGATGACGTCATCTTGGTGCATCGTTGCGGGGTAACGGAAGACATCAATGAACCCGGCGTCTACGCTACCACACCTCCCCAGCCATTTCGCGATTATCGCCGCAACATCGCAACATTTCGCAAGCTATATGAATTGCGGCAGCGGCTGCAGAATCTAGAAAAAAAGATCGCGAAGCTCGGTGGCCAGTAACCCTCCAGCCTCTCTCAAACCAGCTTGAACCCGCTTGTACTTACAACAGTTCCTGTTCTCTATAAGTTGATCATGCAGACCATCATGATCACGTGCCGCAAGCGGCGCATCGGCGGGGAGAACATCGAGAAACTCAGGAAGCAGGGGAAGCCCTGGATCTATGCCGCCTGGCATGACAACACCGCTGCCGCGGTGTGGGCCGAACGCGGTCAGGGTGTTGCAATGATGGCCAGTGCCAGCGAGGACGGGGAACTCATAGCCCGCGGTATTGCCGCATTTGGCAATGAGCCCATTCGGGGCTCGAGTTCAGCAGCCGGGGACAGCGCGGTGCGAGCGATGGTGCGGGCGCTTCGCGCCGGCCGCTTGGCAGCGGTGACGCCGGATGGGCCGCGCGGACCGAGGTACCAACTCCACCCCGGGTCGTTATGGATTGCCGGGCTCTCCACGTGCCCCCTGGTCCCATATCATATCGAGGCATCACGACAGTGGGTGCTCAAAAAAAGCTGGGACCGACACAAAATTCCCAAACCCTTCGCCACTGTCTACATATCTATCGGCGAGCCGTTTGTCGTCGATAAGGCGCAATTGCGATGCGGCATCGAAGCTATGATCAAGGACTTCGAGCAGCGCATGATGGAGAACGTTGCGCGATGCAAGCAACTCGCCGTTGACAGTCAAAATCTATGACGGTCACAGGTGCGGGCGGCGTTACGCTTTGATCAGGGTTCCCACCCCTTCATCGGTGAATACCTCCACTAATACCGCATGCTCCACCCGCCCATCGATGATGTGGGCAGTGCGCACACCGCTGCTCACCGCATCCAGTGCGCACTGAATTTTAGGCAGCATCCCACCACTGATCACACCGTTTTCGATGAAATGCCGCATCTCATGAACCGCCAAGCCCGTTAGCAACTCACCCTCGTCATTCAACACACCGCGCGTATTGGTGAGCAGAATGAGCTTCTCGGCCCCAAGGGTAATCGCCAGTTTCCCAGCAACGGTATCAGCGTTAATGTTATAGGTGTGCCCGTCCTTGCCGACACCAATAGGGGCGATGACCGGAATGAAATCTTGCTCATCCAGAGCCGTGACCACTCGCGGATCTATGGATTCCACCTCGCCGACATGCCCGATGTCTATGATCTCGGAATGATCTAATTCCTTGGCATCACTGCGCAGAACGAGTCTTTTCGCGCGTATCATTCTGCCATCCTTGCCGGACAGCCCCACGGCCCGCCCTCCCTGATTATTGATCAGATTCACGATCTCCTTGTTGACCGATCCGCCAAGCACCATCTCCACAACGTCCATGGTTTCTTGATCGGTGACGCGCATCCCTTGAACGAACTCGGACTTCTTTCCGATTCTATCCAAAAGACGGCTGATTTGCGGTCCTCCACCATGCACCACGACCGGATTCATGCCCACCAATCTCATCAATACAATGTCTCGAGCAAATCCCTCCTTCAGACGGGCATCAATCATCGCGTTGCCACCATATTTGATCACCATCGTCTTTCCGTGAAAGCGCTGAATGTAAGGAAGCGCCTCGTTCAGGACGAGCGCGATGTTTTTTGCCGCCTGAGCAGTAATCGACATGGGATGGCCTTGGTTGTAATGCTGATGACAGTACTATACTCAATCGCAGGATCGTATGTAACGCGGAAATGCACTGGAAAGACCCGCCGCGTCACTTCCATGAATAAAGATGAAAATAATTAAAAAAAGGGCCGCTTGCGCGGCCCTTCATTATTCATTACCAAGTTTACAGCGGTTAATCAGGCTACACTCACTTCAATCTTCTTTGGCTTGACGGCCTCCGCCTTGGGCAATCTGAGCGCGAGTATTCCATCCTTGTATTCCGCCTTGACTTTCTCTTTGTCGACTTCGTTTCCCAGTCGCATGCTGCGTACAAAACTACCGTATCGCCGCTCCTGGCGTATGATGCGGCCATCTTCCTGGTGTTCGTCTTGGTACTTGGTCTCCGCGTTTATGGTCAACACACCATCTTGAATCGTGATGTTCAGGTCTTCCTTGTTGATCCCAGGCAATTCGGCCTTGACCAGATACTCGTGGTCGGTCTCGCTTACGTCCATTGCGGGCACTAAGGCACCACCTTCGTGATTCCGGCGTGTGGGACGTAGAAATCCTTCAAACACATTGTCCAGATCGTTAAAGACATCCCAAACGGAATGTCGTTCAGGGGCTCTCACAATTTCATTCATCGCTACCTCCAATCAAAAATGTTGCGGCACGAACCGCGTTCTCGATGTTTAGATGGGGATTACGACCGAATTTTCAAGGGAGCTAGAGGATATATCGGGCCAGATCTTCGTCTCCAAGCACGTCTTTCAGTTGTTCATCGACGTAGTCCGCATCGACACAGATTTCTTGTCCGTCGCGGTCGGCGGCTTCAAAGGAAACCAGCTCCAGCAGACGCTCTATCATCGTATGCAGACGCCGTGCACCAATATTCTCGGTCTGTTCATTCACTTGCCACGCCAGTTCCGCAACACGCCGCACACCGTTATCGGTGAATCTCAAGGAGACACCTTCAGTCCCCAGCAAGGCCTGGTATTGCTCCGTTAACGACGCATCCGGTTCGGTGAGAATCCTCACAAAATCTTCCGTGTTGAGCGCGTCAAGCTCAACGCGTATCGGTAGTCGGCCCTGCAGCTCTGGGATGAGATCCGAAGGCTTGGTCAATTGAAATGCCCCGGAGGCGATAAACAAGATGTGATCCGTCTTCACCATCCCATACTTCGTCGATACCGTACTGCCCTCTACCAAAGGCAGGAGATCGCGTTGCACGCCTTCTCGCGATACATCCGGACCGTGAACCTCAGAGCGGCCGACGATCTTGTCTAGCTCATCCAAAAAGACGATGCCATCTTCTTCGGCGCGCTCCGACGCTCGCAATTTTATATCTTCTTCGTTAATTAATTTTGCGGCTTCCTCTTCCGTGAGGAGCTTGAGCGCCTCCACCACTCGGGCCTTACGCGTACTGGTTTTCCGCCCCCCGAACCCCTGCATCATGCTTTGCAATTGACTTGTCATTTCCTCCATGCCCGGTGGACCGAATATTTCAACGCCCAAAGAGGGCATGCTTATGTCGATCTCAATTTCCTTGTCGTCCAGCTTTCCCTCGCGCAGAAGTTTGCGAAAGCGTTGTCTTCCGGCAGTGTCTTCGACACTGGACCGGGAATCGTCATCACCATATTGCCTTGCGGGTGGCAGCAAAATATCCAAGATCCGCTCTTCGGCGGCATCTTCAGCGCGAGGCCGGACCTTCTCAATCTCTTCCTCACGCGTCATTTTTACCGCCGTGTCGACGAGATCGCGAACAATAGAATCCACTTCCCGTCCCACGTAGCCGACTTCAGTAAATTTGGTTGCCTCGACTTTCACAAACGGCGCCTTCGCAAGCTTGGCCAGACGCCGCGCGATTTCCGTTTTACCCACACCGGTGGGACCGATCATGAGAATATTTTTTGGCGTAATCTCGTTTCTCAGTTCCGCATCCGGAACTTGCCGGCGCCGCCAGCGGTTACGCAGTGCAATCGCTACCGCTCGTTTGGCTGCGTCCTGGCCAACAATGTGCTTATCCAATTCTTCAACAATCTCACGCGGCGTCATCGATGACATCTTGAGTTCATTCCTCCAGTTCTTCGATGGTCACATTCCGGTTCGTGTACACGCATATATCGGCGGCGATATCCAGACTTCTCTCGACTATTTCGCGGGGCTCCAAGTCTGTGTTGTCCAGTAACGCTCGCGCAGCAGCCTGGGCGTAAGGACCTCCAGAACCGATCGCCATCAAACCATCCTCCGGCTCGATCACATCACCGTTGCCGGAGATAATCAGCGATGCATCTTTGTCAGCCACTGCTAATAATGCCTCCAAGCGCCGCAACATCCGGTCGGTACGCCAGTCCTTGGCCAACTCAACCGCCGAACGGGTGAGATTGCCCTGATGTTTTTCCAACTTTCCCTCGAAGCGCTCGAACAGCGTGAACGCGTCGGCGGTGCCGCCGGCAAACCCGGCCACAACGCGATCCTTGGATAATCTACGCACCTTGCGCGCGTTGCCTTTCATGATGGTTTCGCCCATGGAAACTTGTCCGTCACCACCGATAACCACCTTGTTTCCGCGCCGAACCGACACGATCGTTGTGCCGTGCAAGGACTGCAAAATTGTGTTTGTCATATCTATGCCTGGTAGCGACAACGCTCAAATTAGGTAGATGCGGTGCACGCGGTTCGATTTCAAGCGCACCTTAGCGTCGTCATTTTATGAGCTTTAGGTGGGGTTTGGTCACCTTACTGTCGGCTTCCGAACCAGGTGCGGTCGGATTCTGCGGATCCCTGAAAAATATTCCTTGCCCATTCTCCCGTGCGTAAATAGCGATTACCGATTCTATCGGTACGGTAACATGACGCGGCACACCGCCAAATCTGGCAGAAAACACCATGATTTCGTCATCCATTTTCTCTAGCTGAATAGCTTGGTCACCGACGTTGAGAATTATCTGGCCGGAATTGACATGTTGTTGGGGCACGTCGACACCCTCCATCGTGACATCCACCAATATTTGCGGCGTAAGCTGGTTATCCATTGCCCAATCACGGATAGCACGAATGAGGTACGGTTTGGTGCTCGTCATCGCCTCAGATTCAACGAAGTTCCCGCTCTACTTCGCTGAGGCTGGAGCTGAATGACGACTTCTCGAATATTCTTTGCGCATAATCGAGCACCGGTTTCGCCTGCCGCGGCAGATCTATCTGAAATGACTGCATCCGCCAAAGCAGGGGTGCCACGAAACAATCCACCAGGCTGAATTCGTCGCCGAGCATGTATGCCTGTTCTCGGAACAGGGGCGAAATCGAAATCAATCCATCCCGCACTGACGACCGAATACGTTTGACTTCGGCCGGCGGTGCGTCCCGGCTGCTAATCAACGGTGCCAGCCAATCCCTTTGCACACGCGCCATCATCAATCGCGCGCGACCTCGATTCACCGGATCTACGGGCATCAGTGGAGGATGAGGCAACCGCTCATCCAGATATTCATTGATGATCTGCGCTCCATACAGCACCAAATCCCGATCCAGCAACGTCGGGGGTTCATTGTATGGATTTAGTTCGGCAAGATCGTCCGAAGGACGGTCATCGTCGACATAGATTATCTGGCATTCCACTTCCTTCTCGAACAGAACGATGCGGCATCCATGACTATACAAACAGTCAGTTCCTGAATATAACGCCATGATTGGTTTCCGGCCGGAAGGAGTTACCATATTTTCTAATCTGCCCTTATTCGTTCGCACGGATAGACGCGATATGCATCAAGACCTCAGTGCAGAACTTTCCAGAATTCTTTTTTAAGCAGGTACGACAATACCAACAACCCCCCCAAAAACATCATCACGAATACACCTATGAGATAACGGTCAAGTTTGACCGGCTCACCCAAATACACTAGAAAGTTAGTGAGATCTCTTATGACGTCGTCGTATTCTTGCGGGGTAAGGGTCCCTGGTTTCTCGAGCCTAAACACCGGTTTACCATCATCCTCGCCGCTCTTACTGATGAGGCGTTGATTGCCCTGCAGGCCGTAAAGTACATGCGGCATCGCCACATTCTTAAATAGGCTGTTGTTCCAACCGCTCGGCGAGCCTTCATCCAGATAGAAACTGCGCAGGTATGTATAGATCCAATCCGGTTCACGCACCCGCGCAATGAGCGTGAGATCCGGCGGCACCACACCAAACCAGTCTTTCGCATAACCTGCCGGCATTGTGGTTTTCATCAGATCGCCGGGTTTGTCGCCGGCAAACATCAGATTCTCTTTCAATAACTCCTCACTGATGTCGAGATCTTTTGCCATACGGCGATAACGCATGTAAGCCGCGCTGTGACACGACAAACAATAGTTAACAAATAATCGGGCACCACGTTGCAACGACGCGTTGTCACTCAGGTTTATATACACTGAATCCACCAGCGCATTCTCGCTGGCGCCCATACACCACGGCGCACTCGTGACCAAAAATAAAAAAGCGATTAACCTTTTCATTTGAAAGTCACCCTGTCCGGTTCAGGTTTTGTTTTATCCCACTTTGTATACCAGGGCATCAGCACGAAAAAACCAAAATAAACAAAGGAAAACACCTGAGCCCACGCCAGATTCGAAAACAAAACTAAGTCCGTATCCTGTGGGTGCTTCAGCCCTAGGTACCCGAGTATTAAGAAGCTAAGCACGAACAGGGTCAGCGCTGTCTTATACATCCACCCCCGGTAACGTATCGACTTGACGGGGGAGCGATCTAACCACGGAAGCACAAAGAACAAGCCAATCGATAAACCCATACAGATCACACCCCACAACTTGGCATCGACACCGAAGAGCGGATAAGTTACGGCTCGCAAGATGGAATAAAAAGGAGTGAAATACCACAATGGCACGATGTCTGATGGAGTCTGCAACAAATTAGCCGGTTCGAAATTGGCCCTCTCCAGGAACAGTCCAAATAGCTCAGGCATAAAGAACACAACGCCGAGAAACAAGATCAAAAATACAACGGCTCCGAACAGATCCTTCACCGTGTAGAAGGGATGAAAAGGTATGCCATCTTTAGGAATACCATTCTCGTTTTTGTGCTTCTTAATCTCGATACCATCAGGATTGTTGGACCCCACGACATGCAGCGCCAGGATATGGATGACCACGAGTCCGGTTAGAATTAGTGGAATTAGCGCCACATGAAAAGCAAAGAAACGATTCAACGTTGCGTCGGACACAACAAAATCGCCGCGAAGCCACTCCGCTAATGCTTCTCCGGCCCAGGGGATGGCTGTGAACAGCGAAATAATCACCTGCGCACCCCAGTAAGACAGATTTCCCCAAGGCAGCAGATATCCCATAAAAGACTCGGCCATCAGCAATACATAAATGATGCAACCAAGTATCCATACAAGCTCACGCGGAGAGCGATGTGACCCATAAAGGAGCGCCCGAAACATGTGTAAGTAAATCACGACAAAAAACGCTGAAGCACCAACCGCGTGCAAATAGCGGATCAACCATCCCCACGGCACATCTCGCATGATGTATTCCACCGACGCAAACGCGTGCTCCGAAGACGGCTTATAATGCATGGTTAGAAAAACGCCGGTTACAACCTGATTTACGAACACCAAAATGGCCAACGAACCAAAGTAGTACCAGAAATTAAAATTCTTAGGCGCGTAATACTCGGCTAAATGTTCGTTCCATAGGCTCCGGACCGGAAACCGCTCATCTAGCCAATTCAAAACTCTGATCATTAGGCTGTTCCCCCATCGTCTTCGCCAACCAGAATTACGGTTTCATTGAGAAACTTATAGGGTGGTACGACTAAATTGGTAGGTGCCGGAAGATTCCGATATACGCGGCCAGCGAGATCGAACTTTGAACCGTGGCAGGGACAAAAGAAACCGCCGGGCCAGTCGTCACCGAGTCCCGATGCCGGGCCAATTGCAAAGTTTGTTGTAGGCGAACATCCCAAATGGGTGCACACCCCAATCAACACCAACACCTCGGGTTCTCGCGAACGGTGGGCGTTTTTTGCATAGGCCGGTTGTTCACTCCGCTCCGAGTCAGGGTCCGCCAATGCCTCCCCGAGACCCGCTAATTTTTGCAGCATGGCATCAGTGCGGCGGATAACCCATACCGGTTTGCCGCGCCATTCTTCCTTGATCATCTGACCCGGCTCCAACCGGCTGATATCGATTGCCACCGGCGCACCGGCGGCTCTAGCACGTGCACTCGGAGTCATGCTGCGAATGAACGGAAACGCAGCAATCGTGCCGCCCAATGCCCACGCGGCTACTGCTACATTGGTCAATAATCGGCGTCGTTTATTATCGATGCGATCGTCCACGATAACGCTCCTCGGGATTTATACCCCGCCGAATCGGCGGGCAGAGTCTTCTGTCTCGAACGCTTGCTGACGTTACTTTTCTGTATTGAGAAGTGTACTTCACTTCTCTACCAAAGCTGTTTAAGCGACTGTAACCGATGGATTATAACAGATGTGTCAAGGTCCCCGGGCCCGCAGCGCAGCGCGGCATCTGCAACAAATCCCGCCGAATTAGCGATCCCGGAGACCGCTGGATCAGGCTGACGCGTTGGCGGTCGGGGCATTGGTGTTTGGCCAGTGCCGGCTCTAAATCCGCCTCTACCATACCCTGACAACGCTCTCGGGTGGGTGGTTATTTCGGTGTATCCGCTACAACGGTTTGCTGTGCCACGATCATTGCGTCGATGTGGGTTGCGAACCAAAATGGATTTCGCGCGATCTGCTCGTGCCCGCTGTTCAATGCGGAGAGCACTTGGTCTCGAAGTCGCGCATCCTTAATTCGTGGCGCAATGGAAAGCGACGCCATGGCGAGCACCCCCGACGGCGCAGGCATTGGTCCGTCCATCAATACATCCTGGGGCGCGGGCTGTGCAATCAAACTGTGTTCCGCAAGTATCCAGCCCCGGTCATAGAAACGTCTCCATGCCCCGCTAATGACATCGGCGGCCACACGCAACTCGTCGACATCATCAGTTAACTCCGACCATGCCAGCAAGCCCTCGGCCACATAGGCATAGTCCGCTAAGACAACTTGTCCAATCGCCCCGTCCTTGCCCACCGCACGGTGCAAACTATGACCGTCCCACAGCTTGCTCAATAAGTAATCCTTGATTCCTCGGGCCGCCTCCCGGTACCTGGGTTCGTTGAGCACCCGAGCTGCCTCCGCGAAGCTAGCCAATGCCAATCCATTCCAACCGGCAAGCAGCTTTGAGTCTGCGGGTAACCCACGCCGTTTTCGTACTGCTTTCAGCTTCCGCTGCGCGCTTTGCAACATCACCGTGACCTCAGCCTCGGTCCTGCCGAACTCCTGGGCAATGGCCATCACATCCACATCACCCATCGGCAAATAACCGTATTCGAATGGGGGGGCATCACTCATTCGCCACGCCCGCTTGGCCAACGTATATTCCACATCGCTCAACACCCGCATTAACTCTTCATCGTCCCACAAGTAATAAGCACCCTCTCTATCTTGATCGTCGACTGCGGAAAAAGACGCGTATAGGGCGCCACTATCATCCGTCATCTCCGCTGCCATGAAATCCAAGGTCCTACGCGCCACCGCAAGATAGTCATTGCGGCTCAAGGTCACCGCCGCTCGCAGGAACAACCGGGCAAGGAGGGCGTTATCGTAGAGCATCTTCTCGAAATGCGGCGTCTCCCAGTCGGGATCCACCGTATAGCGGAAAAAACCGCCACCGATGTGATCAAACAAACCGTGGGCAGCCATCTGATCCAAAGTCAGTTCCAATATTTCAAGAATATTGTCATCTCCTTGGCGGCTGTAGTGGTTTAGCAAGAACTGCAACTGAGGGACGCTGGGAAACTTGTTCTGGGACCCAAATCCGCCGTGAATATCATCCGCATGCTGCAGCGCCATGGTCACCAAATTTCGTGTATACCCGGCCACTTGTTCCGGAGCCAGCTTGGGGATCCCGGGGCCCTCGCCGCTTGCCGCCTCACGGCGGGCCGCATCCGCCAGCCGTTGGGGGTCTTGTTGCCACAGCCGGTGCAGACGGATCAAAAGATCCTCGAAGTTGGCGGGCGGCAGATATAACACCGCATACAGAGGATGTCCTTGCGGGGTCAAAAACACGTTGAGCGGCCAACCGCCACGGCCCTGGGTGGCCTCGACAAAATCGATCATCTGCGCATCCAATGCCGGTTCTAATTCTCGATCAACCTTAACGGGAATGAAGTTCTTGTTGAGGAACTCGGCAATTTTGGGATTCTTGTAGCTTTCGCGCTGCATCACATGACACCAATGGCAAGAAAAGTAACCGATCGAGATATACAGAAGTTTGCCCTGCTCTCTCGCCACTTGCGTTGCTTGAACATTCCAGTCCTGCCATGCCACCGGATCCGTCCCGTGGAGCGCAAGATAAGGGGATGGGTGGTCGGCCAATTGGTTCACGAGCGCCGGCGCAGCCCATACCGAACCGGTAAACCACCACAATGTGATAAATAACAGCCGCATTTTTGATGTGACCATCAAAGGTTGGTCGGTAATTTTCCGCGCTTGCGATGTCATTCTTGCCGGTTTTTCATTGAACTCATTGTCCACGGTTGAAGTAGCAGGCAACGTTAACTGGGCCACCTTAACACCGGCGACATCGGCTCAAAGCTTATCTAGCTCTTTCTCGGCGGCCGCGAACTCGCGGTTCATGTCTCCATCATCGAATTCATCATCATTGATGTCTTCAGAATCAGCCTGATTATCTGGGTTTGCATCAGCATTGTCGGGTTTCATACGCCGGGACAGGATAACGCCTAATTCAAATAACACCCATACCGGTACTGCAAGCATCGTCTGGGAGAAGATATCCGGCGGCGTGAGCAACATGCCGACCACGAACGCCCCGACGATGATATAGGGCCGCTTCGCGGCCAATCGATCCGGCGTCGTCACGCCGGCTTTCACCAGCAACACTGTTGCAATCGGAACCTCGAACGCAATACCGAAGGCAAAAAACAGCTTTAGCGCAAAACTGAGGTAAGCATCGATATCGGTCATTACCGCTACCCCTTCGGGCGCAGTGCTGGCAAAGAAAGTAAAGATGATAGGAAATACCAGGTAATACGCGAACGCGACTCCCAAGTAAAACAATAATGTGCTGGACGCCATTATCGGCATAACGAGACGTTTTTCTTTCGCATACAGACCGGGAGCGACAAACTCCCAGAGCTGATAGAACAGATAAGGGATGGCCACCGCTACCGATACCGCAAATGCGAACTTGAAAGGAACGAAGAACGGACCGTGCGGCTCGGTGGATATCATGGTATTACCCTCCGGCAAAGCCGCCATCAGGGGTGCAGCAAAGTATTCGTAAAGGGTATTTGCGAACGGCGCAGCAACCAGAAATACGACCAACACCGCGAGAATGCTGCGCAACAACCGATCGCGCAGCTCGAGCAGATGGGAGATGAACGTGTCCTTTGGGGTCGTATTTTTAGCCTGCGCCGGCATTATCTTTCGAAGGGGTCTTCGCTGATTCGGCAGGTTGATCGGGAGCATCCTCATTCCCGGCCGCCGCTGATGCATTAATTGCTTCTGCCAGAGTGTCGTCGGAGACTACGTTCTCATTGAGTTCAGTACCAACATCATGTAATTCCCTTGTCGTGTCTTTCAAATCGACGCCGATATCCTTGATTGCGCGCAGTTCCTCGTTTTTCAACTCATTATCGATATCGGCTTTTACGTCAGTCATGAATCGGCGCGCCCGACCCAGCCACAGTCCCGCGGTTCGCGCCACAGTGGGGAGCCGTTCTGGTCCTAAAATCAGCAACGCCACTACACCAATCAGACACAGCTCCCAAAAACCAATGTCAAACATTTCAAATAAATTCGTTCCACACGCTACGCTTTATCTTTGTGTGCTGCCGAAACTTCGCGGTCGGCGGAAGTGTTCTCCTTGTTCTCAATCTGCGCCGTCTCTTCTGACTCTGGTTGTTCGTCTTCTTTCATGGATTTACGGAAAGTCTTGATCGCACCACCCAAATCCGAGCCGATATTTCGCAACTTTTTGGTGCCGAAAAGTAATACCACAATCAACAATACAATCAACAATTGCCAAATACTAATGCCGCCAAAACCCATCGTCGTGTCTCCTCTTTCGGTTACTCTTCAACGCCCATTCCGGGCTCATCACCGTTGCTGCGGGACGCCTTTGCTGCGAATCCCGACACTCCGAATCGCCGGTCGAGCTCGTTCAAAACGTCGTCGGGGCCCAGTCCGTGATGAACGAGCAGAACCAAGGTATGAAACCATAGATCCGCTGTTTCATAAACCAACTGCTCCGGATCGCCTGCTTCTGCCGCGATCGCAGTCTCATCAGCCTCTTCTTTGACCTTGCGCACAATCTCACCCATCCCTTTGCGATAGAGGCTGGCTACGTAAGAGCCATCGGGATCGTCCAGTTTTCGCAATTCCAGGACCTGCGCCAGTTTGCAAAGTATCGACTGTGCGTCGGGGTTCAAGATGCCTGCCCGCGCCCGGTGCCGTAAATGTCCTCTGGATCCTTGATTGGTGCGGCGATGGTCTGCCAGCGGCCGCCTTCGAGGCGTTGAAAAAAACAACTGTGCCGCCCGGTGTGACACGCAATCCCACCTTGTTGCTCGACCTGCAAAAGGACCACATCATTATCACAATCGAGGCGGATCTCACGCACCAACTGTTCGTGGCCGGACTGTTCACCTTTGCGCCACAACTGCTTCCGGGAGCGTGACCAATACACCGCCTTGCCGCGCTCAGCAGTAAGCTGCAACGCCTCCCGGTTCATCCATGCAACCATCAACAACGTGCCGGTATCCACCTCTTGCGCAATGGCCGGTATCAGACCGTCTGCGTTCCACTTGACGTCATCCAGCCACAAAGTCTTCATAAGTTGTCATTCTAACCGAGATCGCGGCCCCAGGCGTGGTTCAATATAGCGCATTTCGCGTCCGTGCCGCAGGCTGCCCGCCATATACCTTCACCATTAGCGGAGATCCTTGGCGCAAGATGCGGGTCAAAGGCGCACTTCGATGCCCTCTTCAGCCATGCGATGTTTGGCCTGCACCACCGTATACTCACCGAAATGAAAGATACTCGCTGCCAGCACCGCGTCTGCATGGCCATCGATAATGCCCTCCGCCAGATGCTCTAAACTGCCCACGCCACCTGACGCTATCACTGGCACCGGCACCGCGTCGGCCACAGCGCGTGTTAGAGCCAAATCGAACCCGTCACGAGTGCCGTCACGGTCCATGCTCGTCAGCAGAATCTCGCCGGCACCGAGATCCGCCATGCGCTTTCCCCAAGCTATGGCATCAATACCCGTGGGGGTCCGCCCACCGCGCGTGAATATTTCCCAGCGCGGCTGTTCACCTCCCGCTACCCGCTTTGCGTCGATCGCCACGACGATACACTGGACACCAAAATGATCGCTGGCTTCACCAACGAACTCGGGCCGGTATACGGCAGCGGTGTTGATCGAGACCTTATCAGCGCCGGCAATTAGCATCCGCCGGATATCATCCAAGGACCGTATTCCGCCACCGACGGTAAGCGGAATGAACACTTCGCTGGCAACATCCTCGACCACATGAACGATCGTATCGCGGTCATCCGAGCTCGCGGTGATATCCAGAAAAGTAATTTCATCGGCGCCTTGCTGATCATAACGGCACGCCACCTCCACTGGATCACCGGCATCCCGGATATCCACAAACCGCACGCCCTTAACGACGCGGCCGGCATCCACATCCAGGCAAGGAATAACGCGTTTGGCGAGACCCATTACGGTTAACCCATATTTCGCGAGACACCGCAAACTTGGCCAAGAGGGTCGCTCATTGACTCATCTTCCCAAGGTCACCCGTCGGAGTCAGCATCCGAACGCCGGTTGAGTTGCTCGATCGTTTCCAGGGCCGCAGCGAAGTCAAGGGTACCTTCGTAGATGGCGCGGCCCGTAACGGCGCCGAACACGCCCGCATCAGCGATTCCGCACAGGCGCCTGATATCATCGAGATCAGTGATGCCGCCAGCGGCAATCACCGGAATGCGGATCGATTCGGCTAACGATCTGGTCGCCTCAATATTAACTCCCGATAACATCCCGTCGCGCGAGATGTCCGTATAGATGACTGCTTGGACACCGTCGTTCTCGAATCGTTGCGCTAAATCAATCACGTCATGCTTTGCCAACTTCGACCATCCGTTCACCATCAATTTACCATTCTTGGCATCTAGCCCCACGATAATGTGTCCAGGAAAGGCGACGCACAGGTCGCTAACGAAATGCGGTTCGTTCACGGCGCGCGTACCGAGAATGACATATTGGACGCCTAAGTCCAGGTAGGCCTGCACCGTATCTTCATCACGAATTCCGCCACCGATCTGAATGGGAACATGCGGATAGGTTTCGGCGATTCGCCGGACCGAGTCCCGGTTTATGGGCTTACCAGTGGAGGCTCCGTCGAGGTCTACAATGTGTAATCGTTTGGCGCCGGCTGTAACCCATCGCGCCGCCGCTTCCAGCGGATCGTCTGCAAATACTGTGGCGTCATCCATACGGCCTTGTCGCAGACGGACGCACTTTCCTTCCTTGATATCAATTGCGGGAATCAACAACATGACGTCGCATCCTACCTTATGTTTTTAAGATTAACCCGTCCCATCCCATGCCACGAAATTCCTGAGCAGGGTCAGTCCATCACGTTGGCTTTTTTCCGGATGAAATTGTGTAGCAAATAAATTATCGCGGCCAGCGGCGGAAGTAAATGATCCACCATATTCCGTGAGCCCCAGCACCTCCGAGTCATTTTCTCCCACTGCGCAATAACTGTGGACGAAATAGAACCGCGCGTCCGATGCAATGCTCGACCACAACGGATGCGGTTGATTTTGGCGAACCGTATTCCAGCCCATATGAGGAATCTTGAGATCCCTGGGCCATTGGACATTCTCTCGCACGTGAGTCAGATGTTTTACCTCACCTTCCAGCACCCCCAAACACGGTGTGCCTTCGTGCTCCTCGCTAAAACTATACAACGCCTGCAGTCCCAGGCAGATACCCAAAAACGGCTTTGTGTGAAGCGCTTCCATCAGTGCATCACGCAATCCCTTTTGATCAATGGCGCGAATACATGTGCCGATGGCGCCTTGCCCCGGGAACACGACGTGGTCGGCGGCATGCACCCGATCCGGGTCATCGGTTACCACGACGCATACGTTCCGGGAAACATGCTCGATGGCTTTCGCTACGGATCGGAGATTGCCAGTCCCGAAGTCAACTACTGCTACCTTTGTCATGAGACGCTCGGAATACGGAAATTTGAACCAGTCGTTAGCTATGCTCTACAGCAATCCTTTTGTCGAAGGCATGGCGCCCTGCAGGCGTTGATCGATCTCCAACGCCATGCGTAATGCGCGCCCGAACGCCTTGAATATGGTCTCTGCAATGTGGTGCGCGTTGTGTCCGCGTATATTGTCGATATGCAGCGTAACCAATGCGTGATTCGTAAATCCCTGAAAGAACTCGAAGATCAGGTCGACATCAAAATCGCCGACACGGGCACGCGGATAGCGCACGTCATACACAAGACCCGGCCGGCCGGAAAAATCCACCACCACGCGGCTCAGCGCTTCATCAAGAGGCACGTAGGCATACCCGTACCGGCGGATGCCGGTTTTTTCGCCGAGCGCCTTGGTAAACGCCTGGCCAAGGGTGATGCCGATGTCCTCAATCGTGTGGTGGGCATCAATGTGCAGATCTCCCGCGGCCTGTATGTCCAGATCCAGGGATCCGTGCTGGGCCACCTGATCCAGCATGTGTTCCAAAAACGGAATTCCCGTATTGATTGATCGCACACCCGTACCGTCCAGGTCCACCTTGGCGGTGATCTGGGTCTCCTTGGTGTTACGACTGATTTGCGCGGCGCGGTTAGCCATGGAAGTGGGTGAGGCAATTACTCGATAGAATAGTAACAGAAATGTGATTATTGGAGCGAATAGTCCGTGGTTACCAGCAAACTCAAAGCGTTTAGAAATGCTTCGTTCTCGTGAGTCTTACCGATAGTCACGCGAAGGCAGTTCTGTAACGCAGTGCCGGGGCTATGTAAATTTTTGATCAGGACTTGTTGTTGAAGTAAACCTTGAAATACCTCTTCTGAATCACATCCCTCACATCGAAATAGAATGAAGTTCGCGTCGCTCGGGTATGAGACGATGTTATCCAGGCTATCCATAATCCTCTCTACTCGCGTCCGCTCACGGCATATCCTTTCAGCTTGCTCCTGGAAAACACGGATGTTTTGCAAAGCGAAGTCAGCAGTCAACTGAGTAAGGATATTAATATTGAACGGTAATCGTACTTTATCGATTTGCGTCAACCATTCTTTGCGGCCGGTCATATAACCCAGCCGGATACCCGCTAGTCCCATTTTTGACAGCGTACGCAGTACCACCACATTGTCATATTGATCGATTTCATCGATAAAGCTCGCATGGGAAAACATGTGATATGCCTCGTCAATGACTACTAGGCCGTTGCTTTGGGAAATCAACTCAACAATGGCATCGCGATCGAATAGGTTACCGCTGGGATTGTTCGGATACGCAAGCATAACCACTGCCGGGTCGTGCTCACGCACTCCCGCAATCATCGCCTCGGCGTCCAACGTAAAATCACCGCGCAAGGGTATGCCGACAAACTCCGTGCCGGTGAAGCGTGCAATCATCTCGTACATGACAAAACTCGGCACCGGCGCCAACACCTTTCGCCCGTGCCCGCCTACCGTCAACATGATGACTTGGAGCAACTCATCCGAACCGTTACCGAAAACCAGAGCGCTGCCTGCGGGAGCCAATCCAACCGCGCGAATACGATTTGCCAGCGCACCAGCCTGGGGATCGGGATAGCGATTCATCTCCGCGGTGCGAATCTGTTCCCACCACGTCTGTATCATGTCATCCGGCCACTGATACGGATTCTCCATTGCGTCAAGCTTAATCATGCCCGTGGCGTCTGCAACATGGTACGCGCGCAAAGAACGCACCGCGCTTCTAACCAACGCGAATTTGTTGCTATCTTTGTCGTCCGGCATCGAAATCGCCTATCCGGTCAGTCAATGGCTTTTCGCTTGATTCGATATTCGGCCGAGCGTGCATGGGCGGTGAGTTGCTCGCAACGTGCAAGCACCGACGCGGTACGCGCTAATGCCGAGGCACCTTGCTCAGAACACTCAATGATACTCGTTCGCTTCTGGAAGTCATATACGCCTAACGGCGAGCTAAACCTGGCGGTTCCGGAGGTGGGCAGTACGTGGTTTGGCCCCGCACAGTAGTCACCCAGCGATTCGGCACTGTATCGACCCACAAAAATTGCGCCAGCGTGCCGTATTTTATTGCTAAAATCGCGTGCTTCACGCATCAGCAGTTCCAAGTGCTCCGGCGCAACGCGATTTACTACGTCGGCCGCCCTGGCCAAGGTATCCACGTGAATCAATGCGCCTTGCCTAGTCAACGACGCGCGTATTACGGACTCGCGCTCCATAGTCGGTAACAAGCGGTCAATCGAGTCTTTGACCGCCGCGAGCATCGGCGCGTCGGCGCTTATCACGATGGATTGAGCCAACTCGTCGTGTTCCGCCTGCGCGAACATGTCCATCGCCACCCAATCGGGATCAACGCTGTCATCACACACCACCACGACTTCCGATGGACCGGCGATCATGTCGATCCCGACCTGACCGTACACCAGCCTCTTGGCAGTGGCGACGTATATGTTGCCTGGTCCGACGATCTTATCCACTGCCGGAACAGTTTCAGTCCCGTAGGCTAGCGCGGCCACCGCCTGGGCGCCACCGATACTAAATACGCGATCCACACCCGATAATGCCGCTGCGGCCAGTACCAGGTCGTTGAGTTCGCCGTTAGGTGTAGGGACGACCATGATGATCTCCGCGACACCCGCGACCCGCGCTGGAATGGCATTCATTAGCACCGACGATGGGTACGCCGCCTTACCTCCCGGCACATAGATACCCACGCGATCCAGGGGCGTTATTCGCTGCCCGAGGATATTGCCGTCAGATTCATCGTATTCCCAGGTTTCCAAACGTTGGCGCTGGTGGTAGCCGCGAATGCGCGCCGCTGATTGCTCGAGCGCCGACTTGTGAACCGGATCCAGGCGGCTCAAGACCTCCGGAAAATATTGCTTGGGCAGTTCGAGATCCGCCGCACTGACGGCATCAACGTGATCGAACCGTTTGGTATATTCCAGCAGAGCGGCGTCTCCGTCCTGACTTACCTTATTTACTATTTCGCGAACTACCGTCTCGATTTCAGTGCCATAAATTCTGTCACGGGCAAGCAGCTGTTCCAAGCGAGTATTGAAATCGCGGTCCGCAGTATTAAGTTCTTTAATGCGAATAGTCACTAATCAACGTCATTCCCGATTCGATGATGAGGTCCTTGATACAGGGCACTTTTATACTCGCTCCGCGTTATTGGCGTCTAGCCCGTCACTGATCCCACCGACCGCGGATCATGACAAACGGATCGCGCGGCAGGTGACGGCAGCCGCGAAACGTACGGGCTGGACCTGACCTTATTTTACGCAACACGTATACCGTTCATCGCCCCGTGTGTGCGCCCACCCATGCACCTTAACCGCCGTCACACTGCCGAGGTTATCGCCGTGGACGCCTCCATATTGTGCGCTGAAATCCGCCGGATTTTTGCGCCCAATTGGGCGAGTTTCTCTTCTATACACTCGTAGCCGCGGTCGATGTGATAGATACGATCAATGAGCGTGTCACTTTCGGCCACTAATCCAGCCAAAACCAAACATGCGGAGGCGCGTAGGTCGGTAGCCATAACCGGGGCACCCCGAAGCGTCTTGACGCCACGCACAATAGCGGTGTTGCCTTCCATTTCCACTTGCGCTCCCATGCGCTGAAGCTCATGCACATGCATAAACCGGTTTTCGAATACCGTCTCAGTCACAGTGGCAGTACCTTGGGCGACACTGTTTAGTGTCACAAACTGCGCCTGCATATCGGTGGGGAATCCTGGAAACGGAGCGGTACGTGCATCGACTGCTTTGGGTCGACGACCGTGCATATCCAGCGACACCCAGTCGGGACCGGTCTCGATCTCGGCCCCCGCTTCACGAAGCTTCTCGATGATGGATTCAACGAGATAGGGGTTGGTGTTTTTCAATTTAATACGGCCACCGGTGATCGCTCCCGCCACCAGGTAGGTACCGGTCTCGATGCGGTCGGGAATGATCGGATGAGTTGCGCCCCCAAGCCGTTTCACGCCTTGAATACGGATTTCGTCGCTCCCGGCGCCGGTAATCTTGGCCCCCATGGTATTAAGACAGTTCGCAAGGTCCACGACTTCCGGTTCACGGGCCGCATTTTCGATTACCGTCTCGCCATCGGCCAGAGTCGCCGCCATCATAAGATTCTCGGTGCCGGTGACCGATATCAGATCCATGAAAACGCGAGCCCCCTGCAGACGTCCCGCTCGCGCCTTGATGTAGCCCTCGTCGATGTCGACATCGGCACCCATCGCCCGCAGTCCTTTGATGTGCAAGTTCACCGGTCGCGACCCAATCGCGCAACCGCCCGGCAGCGATACCTCAGCATACCCAAAACGCGCCAGTAGCGGGCCCAGCACCAGAATCGAGGCACGCATGGTCTTAACCAAATTGTAGGGTGCGCGCAATTGCGTAATCTCCCGCGCATTGGCCTCGATGGTCATTTTTTCATCGACTTGCAGTCGCACACCGAGCTGACCAAGGAGTTCCATGGTGGTCGTAATGTCGTTCAGGTGTGGGATATTACTGACGCGCAAGGTCTTATCAGTCAGTAACGAGGCGATTAAGACCGGCAGCGCCGCATTCTTGGCGCCCGACATTCTTACTTCTCCGTGTATCGGGGTTCGACCGGTAACTATGAGTTTATCCATTTATCGAATCGCCGAACTGAATAAATTGCACAACCTGTATATGGCACCGCCAATACCCATTGGTAACGCAGAGATGGAGCGGTGGAACAAAGCGCGTGACGCCGGGCATGGGTCGAACATACGATTCTAATATAACCGCAGCTCGGGTTAGCGCCGTATCCGCACAATCACTGCGTTTGACAGGTTGGCGACAAAAAACAAAAGGCCACCTTCTGGCAGCCTTACGAGTTTCATAGCGGGTGTCGGGAATTAGTTGCTCTTGCCGGACAGCTTCGTCTGCAGCTCGCCTTTTTGGTACATTTCCACGATGATATCACTGCCACCGATAAACTCACCATCCACATACAGTTGGGGGATCGTTGGCCACTTCGAGTATTGCTTAATACCTTCCCGGATATCAGGATCCGACAACACATCAATCGATTCAAATGCAACGCCGCAGGCGGTAAGCACCTGAACCGCCTGCCCCGAGAAGCCGCACTGCGGGAACTCCGGGGAGCCCTTCATGAAAAGCACCACATCGTTGCTCTTAATCGTTTCTTCAATTCTTTCTTGCACAGTCATCACTGCTCACCTCGCTTTGCGTAATACTGAATTGCGGTTAATTATACCGATCTTCGGTCACGCACCCTGCTCCAGCTGCCATTCTTCCGGAGTCAGCGTGCGCATTGACAGGGCATGGATCTCGGCCTTCATCTTGTCGCCCAGCGCCGCGTATACGAGCTGGTGCTGGGCTATGCGCGACTTACCCTCGAACAGCGGGGTAACGATGATGGCGTTGAAATGGTGTCCGTCGCCATCGATTTCAACGTGCGCGTCCTGCAAGCCGCTTTCGATCCAGTTCTTGATATCTCCGGGAGTTACCATTGATGTTGTTTCTCTTTCTGCAATCTGCAATTCAGGCTCGCCATATACCGTTACTATAGAACGGATCTAATCCACAATCATCAAGCACGCAGCTTATAGCCGCTTTTCAGCACCGCCAAGGTCAAGACCGACAAAACTAGCAACGCAATCACGACAACTAGAAAGCTAATCTCGACTGCGACGTCTGATTGACCAAAAAAACCGTAACGGAAGCCGTCGATCATATAGAAAAACGGGTTGAAATGGGACAGCTTCTGCCAAAACGCCGGCAATGAATGAATAGAATAAAAGACGCCGCTCAAGAAGGACAACGGCATGATGATAAAGTTCTGAAACGCCGCGAGCTGATCGTATTTTTCCGCCCAGATGCCCGCAATCATACCCATCACCGCCAACACGCCACTGCTCAGTATGGCAAAACCAATGACGATAGAAACACTATGAACCGGAACCTGGGCGTAGAAAACGGCCAGCAGAAACACCCCCGCACCGACGGTAAATCCACGCACCACCGCCGCCGCGACATACCCAATAAACAACTCAAAGTGTGATAATGGTGTGAGAAGAAGAAAAACAATATTTCCTGTAACTTTTGACTGTATCAGGCTTGACGAACTGTTGGCAAAAGCATTCTGTATCACCGACATCATCATAAGCCCCGGAATCAGGAAGGACGTGTAATTCACGCCCTCGAAAACCTTCACTCGACCTTCAAGCACATGAGAAAACACCATTAAATACAACAGCGCGGTGATAACCGGAGCTAATACTGTCTGAAAGGCAACTTTCCAAAATCGCAATACTTCCTTGTAGAACAATGTATACACTCCGTACATATCAGACCCCTTACTTACCGCCCTCGCCGACCAGTTGAACGAATACATCTTCGAGCCGGTCTTCTTCAACCTGGATATCGATGATGTCGATTCCAGCATCGCGAATTGTGTCTAGCACGGACACGATAGAATCCTTATCTTTACGTAAACGAAGCTCCATGGAATGACCGTTTATGTGTTGCACCTTTTCCCGCAATTGATCAGGCAACGTTTCGATTTTGTGTGAGGCGAAGATATGTAAGCTACGGCATATACCTCGGGCGAGCAGTTCCGACTTGGTCTCCAGCGCCACCGCCGCGCCGTGGTCCAGAATCGCAATGCGCTCACACAGATTCTCCGCTTCTTCTAGATAATGAGTGGTTAGAACGATAGTGTGCCCCTCGGTGTGCAATCGTTTTATAAACCGCCATAAGGCCTGACGCAGTTCGACATCCACGCCGGCGGTAGGTTCGTCTAACACCACCACCGGCGGTTTATGCACCAAGGCTTGTCCGATGAGCACCCGGCGCTTCATCCCCCCCGACAACGCACGCATATTGGTCGTCGCCCGGTCAGCGAGGTTCAGGGTTGTCAACAATTCCTCGATCCAGTCATCGTTTTCTTTACCCAACCCGAAATAACCCGCCTGGAATTGCAATGCCTCTCGTACTTGAAGGAATGGATCGTAGACCAGTTCCTGGGGGACGACGCCCAGCAGTCGCCGGGTGCGGCGATATTCGGTGACCACATCATGGCCCATCACCGACAATCGCCCCGCATCTGGGCGCACCAACCCGGCCAGACAATTTATCAATGTCGACTTACCGGCGCCGTTCGGTCCGAGCAGGCCAAAAAACTCTCCCTGCGCAATTGAAAAATCGATGCCTTTAAGTGCGTGCAGCGTACCAAAACGCTTGTGCAGGGTATCTACGGAAACAGCAGAATTCGCCACCATGAATATGCCTCGCCGGGCAGTTGGCTCTGGATTGATGACAACGCCGGAATTCCTAATCCAGAGTGCGGCTCACGATGTGGAAATAGCGGGATCGTTGTCACTAAAATTGATGTAAATTTTCAGGAGGCAGCACAAACAACAACGCTGAATCCTCAAAATTACCGATCTGCGCGGCGCGACGATCCGACCGCCGACTTTGGTCACCGTTATCAGGTCCTGCAGGCCGTGTTCGTTTGGTCAACGAAGGACTCACTCCACCGTTCCACGGCCTTGGGCGCACACTCAGGGTGCGGCGTTGCTACCCGCGTCCCGGTTGAGTATGGGGTTTAATCCAGTGACATCGATCAGGGTCTGCAATTGGGCGGGAATATCCGTGTAACGCAAACTGCACCGACTTTTATCAGCCAGACGCGCCCATTCCACCAACAAAGCCAAACCGGCACTATCGCTTTGGTCTACGTGGCGCAGGCTCACGAGCACTTCGCCCTTGCTCATATCGATCTGCGTCTCGTGATGAAGGGCGGCAACGGTGTCGAAATTCAGCGAACCGGTCAACGAGTACTCGCCGGAGGACTCCTGCGTCAACTGGGGCATCATTGAGCCACTAGTTTGTTCTTGGCCGCGAGAGACGATATCAGCGAATCGATGCCACTGTTATGAATCATCTGCCCATAGGAAGTTCGGTAGTTTGTGACCAGACTGATCCCGTCCACCCGTATATCGATGATCTTCCACGCCCCAGTTTCATCCAGCTTTAACGAGTAATGAAAAGGAATCTTCGGACCTTCATGCTGCAGGATTTCGGTTTTAACCACGGCCCGTGTGGCACCTTGCTTCAAGCGGAACGGTTTGTATACGATCTTCTGCCCCGTATACTCGAATAACGCGGTCGCATAAGTGCGCACCAGCAAGTCCTTGAACTGCACGATAAATTGCTCTTTCTGGTCATCATTGGCGGTGCGCCAGAATTTACCTAATACCAGTTGTGACATATTCCGGAAATCGAAGTGAGGCAGCACCAATTCATCGACTAGACGGTATAACTTGCCGTTGTCCTCCCTCAATGACTCACGATTGGACGTCAACTCGGATATTAGTTTATCCGTTGTCTGTTTGACCAAGACATCGGGCATAATTGTCGCCGCTGCGCTGAGATTGAACAACGCGACACACGCAAATAGGACGAGCGTATAAAATTGTCTCTTCATCTAGCCATCTCCTTGAGCCTTACTGAACAGCATCTGACCGATCAGCTGTTCCAATACTACGGCAGACTGTGTGATCTCGATACGGTCTCCTTGCTTTAGATACGCTTCTTGGCCGCCGGGTTCAAGACCGACGTATTGG
Source organism: uncultured Gammaproteobacteria bacterium (assembly GCA_947258975.1). GTDB lineage: Bacteria > Pseudomonadota > Gammaproteobacteria > Arenicellales > JAANXG01 > CALZGZ01. The sequence goes on along the minus strand of CAMYKK010000007.1, from coordinate 41,764 downwards.
GCGCCTAGTAGACCGGAAGTTAGCACCGCGGCACTGGTGTCGGTTGGTAGATTGTTATATCGGCGGTCAATACTCAACTCAACGATTGCGCTGTAATCCTCACGATCAATCTGAATGTTGGAAACGCGTCCGATCTTTACCCCCGCCATGGTAACCGGAGCCTTGACATTCAGACCGCCGACATTTCCAAAACTTGCAGTGACCTTATAGGCGTCAGCAACGTTGACCGTACTCAGATTCCCGACTCGCAGCGCCAACATGGCCGCTGCCGCGAGCCCGGCGATCACAAATAAGCCTACCCATAATTCCAGTGCATTCTTGCTCATGGCTCATACCTCGTTGAACATAAGTGACGTTAAAATGAAGTCGAGTCCCAGCACAGCCAAAGATGCAATAACGACGGTTCGGGTTGTCGCGCGGCTCACGCCTTCAGAGGTCGGAACCGCGTCGTACCCTTCAAATACTGCGATCCAGGTTACCACAAAACCAAATACGACGCTTTTTATGACGCCATTCATTATATCGTCATACACATCAACGCCCTCCTGCATCGATGTCCAATAGACACCACTGTCTACGCCAAGCAATCCGACCCCGATGAGATAGCCGCCCAGAACCCCAATGGCAGTAAACATCGCCGCGAGCAATGGCAGGGCAATAAATCCCGCCAGAAATCGTGGCGCCATTACCCGTTCGATGGGATCCACCGCCATCATTTCCATCCCGGCCAACTGCGACGTTGCCTTCATTAGCCCGATCTCCGCGGTGAGCGCCGAACCGGCCCGTCCAGCAAACAATAAAGCCGTCAATACCGGACCCAGTTCGCGGGTCAGCGACAACGCCACCACCAACCCCAATGATGACTCGGCGCCAAAGTCCACCAGCGTATTGTATCCCTGCAGGCCCAACACCATGCCGACAAACAGGCCCGATACGACAATAATCAGCACTGTGAGCACGCCAACAGCGAAGACTTGTTGCACGATCAGAGGAAAACGGCGCAGGATCAAAAACACGCCAACCAACGTAGACATCAGAAACACGGTGGCGCGACCTAAGCGCTGGACACTATAGATGACCCACCGCCCCAGCAGCCGAATACTAGTCATCCGGCCACTCCTTGAATAAGTCCTCTTTATAATCACGAGCCGGATAATGATAGGCTACGGGGCCGTCCGGTAATCCATCCATGAATTGCCGAACCTCCGGAAGAGTGGTTCCACTCATCTGCTCCGGGCTACCCTCGCCAATCACCTTCCCAGCACCGAGCAAATAGACGTAATCGGCGATACTACATCCCTCCGCTACGTCATGGGTTACGACGACCGAGGTCATGTTCAGCGCATCATTAACCTCTCGTATCAGTTTCACGATTACACCCAGCGAGATGGGATCTAGACCGGTAAACGGTTCGTCATACATCACCAGCATAGGGTCCAGCGCGATGGCACGGGCCAACGCTACTCGCCTCGTCATTCCGCCCGAGAGCTCAGCCGGCATCAAATGGCGCGCACCCCGCAGTCCCACCATCTGCAACTTGGACAATACCAAATTCCTCACCAACTCATCGGGCAATGCGGTGTGCTCACGGATCGGAAACGCGACATTTTCGAAAACACTCAAATCCGTGAGCAACGCGCTACTTTGAAACATCATGCCCATCTGTCTGCGCAACGCATACAAATCTCGCCGGTTCAGCGACGGCACCGAGGCCTCATTGACCCGGATGTCTCCACTATCCGGCTTTAAGCGGCCTCCCATAAAATTCAATAAAGTAGACTTACCACAGCCGCTCGGACCCATAATTGCGGTAACCTTTCCGCGTGGTATGGTCATGTTCAGATCCTCATAGATACGACGATCTCCGAACGAAAAAACCACGTCGCGAATCTCAATTAGAGAGCCATGTGATTTGGCTAGTTGAGACACAATTCTATCTCGTTATTCCTGGGCCAGTAACCGCGGGGGTGTGGATTCTATCAGACAAGTACCGAATTGATGTTGAAAAAGACTACTTAAATACCCATGATCTCCACCATGGTCCGGGCCTGCCTAACCATCCTCAACGCTTTATTGGGGTCAGTAAAGAACACGCCAGCACCGCACTGCGCGTGGGCGCTCAAACTTTCCAGTATTTTGCGCAGCGCTGGCAACTCGGCATCTTCCGCTAACGAAACCTGGAATCCCTTTATCGGTAATGAAGGAACACATGGGTAACGCCAAACCTGCCCGACCTCCAACCGACTGAACGCCGCAGCCCACTGGTCTTTGTTTGCAAATTTCGATAGGTCAACACACAAAGGAACGCCAGAGGTCACCTCCAACAGCCGGCCAAATTCAGATACCGAGTACTCGGCTCCGCCCGCATCTGAGATCAAGATCGCGGCGGTACGGTCAACGACAGGTTGAATATGCCGTATTAGCTGCTGCAACTCGTGGGCGCTCGCCGCCATGGCTGAACTGTCCACTGGACATTCAAAGACGAAACGGAACGCGGCGTCACAGTCTTCCCGCCACTGCAGCAGATCGGCATTAAAAATGTCGCCGAACGGAATCAACACGCTGCGAATCTCATTGCTGTAAAAGCAAAAACGCCAATCATCAGGCAGCTCTGCGGGGTAGAATCCCGGCGTCCATTGATCGTGATTCCAACCTCGGCATCCGACCAGTAGTTTCCCGGTCATTTTTTACTATCCTCAGGAGCAAACTGTTTATTTCGCCAGCGGCCGGTGAGACGGTGTACCGGACAACCACGACAGAAACGACGAATCGAGTTTTTATTCATAAACCTCGCAGTGTCAATGAAAAGCCTTGATTTTCATCGCCATCGATATAAATCTCTCGGTGTGTCATCAATCGCCCGGCCCCGTTTCCCGCGGTGTCGACTGCCGGAACACGAGCTGCTTGCCGGAAGCATGCTCGAAGGTTTACACATCAATCGAGCACCGAAAGCCGTTTCGGATTGGGTTATACTGTCGGCTATTCGGCTCCACGACAACAAACGTGCCTAAACCCGCATTCGTCCAACACGGGCGTACCGTACTCGAACTCGAGTCGCAAGCAGTTGCCGCGCTTGTTGATCGCGTGGATGACAACTTCATCCGCGCGTGCGAATACGTGCTCGACTGCCAAGGGCGGATCGTTGTCGTTGGCATCGGAAAATCCGGGCATATCGCGGGTAAGATTGCATCCACTCTGGCCAGTACCGGGACACCCGCGTTCTTCGTGCACCCCGGGGAAGCCGGTCACGGTGATCTCGGCATGATCACCCCCAGTGATTTGGTTATTACAGTCTCAAACTCAGGAGAAACTCCCGAAATCCTGACCATCCTGCCCATAATAAAGCGCATGGGAGTAAAACTCATCGCCCTTAGCGGCAACCCTGACTCCACCCTCGGTGAGCAGGCGGATGTCTGCATCGATGTCGGAGTGCAACAAGAAGCGTGCCCCTTGAACCTGGCACCAACTGCGAGCACCACGGCCACCCTGGCGATGGGCGACGCGCTGGCGGTCGCGGTATTAGAAACCAGGGGATTCACCGCACAGGATTTCGCGCGCTCCCATCCGGGAGGGGTGCTGGGTAGGCGTTTGTTGTTATTCGTCAGCGACATCATGCACGAAGGCGAGGAGATTCCAGTTGTACCCGAAGACGCCTTGCTCAGCGAGGCGTTAGTGGAAATGAGCAGTAAAGGCCTGGGTATGACCGGTATCATAGATGCGAACACAAGGTTGAGCGGTATTTTTACAGACGGAGACCTGCGGCGCACCTTGAACCAAGACATCGATATCAAGACTTGCCGCATTGGCGAGGTGATGACGAAGGACCCGATCACCACACAACAAGACACCCTGGCAGCGGAGTGCGTGCAGATGATGCATATGAACTCCATCAACGGATTATTCATAGTGAACAATGAACGGCGGGTAATCGGAGCCTTGAACATGCACGATCTATTGCGGGCAGGCGTAGTCTAGTGCGCGCTCATTGGGAGCCCTCTTTTCATGTCCCGGCACACCTTTGCGAACGTGCGGCGCAAGTCCGGCTTGCAATTTTCGACGTAGACGGCGTATTGACTGACGGCACTATCTATCTCGACGATGAGGGCAGAGAAACCAAGGGATTTCATGTCCATGACGGCCATGGCCTCAAGATGCTCCAGCACGCCGGGATCGAGATCGCTTTCATAACCGCTCGTCGATCGGGAGCGTTGACACACAGGGCGGCGGAATTGGGTATCGAACATGTTTTTACCGGTCAAGCCGATAAATTGAATGTAGCGCGCCGACTTTCCAAAACGTTGCAGTTGGATCTCTCGCAATGCTGCTTTACAGGCGATGATGTAATCGACATACCATTGTTGCTGGAGTGTGGACTCGCTGTCGCCGCCAGTAACGCAGACGGCGTCACCAGAAACGTCGCCCATTGGATCACCCCTAGATCGGGAGGCAACGGCGCGGTCCGCGATGTTTGCGATCTGATACTTTACGCCCAGTCTAAATCAGACGGAATCATCAGCGGATACTTCCAAAGATCGCGCGCGCGATGACCAAAATGCTGGAAAAGTTACTGATCATCGGTGTTCTCGCGTCGCTTGGACTGCTGAGCGTATGGTTACAGTTCGGTATAATCGAAGAACAACCGGTGTCTTTTGATAGCGGTCAGCGTCACGATCCAGACTACTATATTGAGAACTTCACTGCCGTTGGCATGGATGAGCAGGGGCAGCGCCGTTATGTGCTAGAGGCCGAACGAATGGTTCATTATCCCGATGATGACACCGCATTACTGGATAACCCCCATGTGGTGGAATATGAAAATCAATCTGCACCCCGGCACACCTATGCCGAGTCGGGATGGGTTTCATCAAATGGTAATGAGATTTTGTTGACGGGGAGCGTTCGTGTCATTCAAGGTCAAGATCAGCAGGGATCGGGAGGTATCATGACCACGGAAAAGATGCGCATCGTTCTGGATCGCAGCAAAGGAAAAACGAATCCAAATTAACAGACCACGTCTGTTGTAGGTCACGAACTTATGAAGACAGCAAAACTACTGATTTTTTTAGTCAGCGCAATGTGGGCAATCGGTGCCATAGCGCTTAGTTCCGACCGTGAAAAACCGGCGGTAATCGAAGCAGACGATGTCGAGTTTGATTTTCGAACTGGTGTAAGAACGTATCGCGGAAATGTGTCTGTGGTGCAGGGCACGCTTGAGATCAAGTCCGACAAACTGGTTGTCAACTACAAAGATGGAAAGATGCAAAACGCCACCGCTTGGGGGAATCCCGCGAGATTTCGCCAACGCCCGGACGGCAAGAAAGATGATGTGATTGGCAAAGGAAAAAAAATACTTCTCAATGAAGTAAAAAATACGCTCACGCTCTACACAAAGGCCAGCCTAAAACAAGGTTCGGACACCGCGCATGGCGAGATCATCATTTATGATATGGCCAAAGACAAACTCAATGTGAAAGGAGCGGCATCTACGACACGTGCCAAGAAAACTGAAAAAGGAAAAGACAAAAAACCATCAGGCCGATCACGCATTGTGATTACGCCAAAGCGCAGCAACAATTAACGTCGCCAAGCGAACATGAGCACCCTGGCCACCCGGGAACTTTGCAAGGAATACAAGGGATTACGGGTTGTTAACCACGTAAACTTGGATGTTCAAAGTGGTGAAGTCGTTGGCTTATTGGGGCCGAACGGGGCGGGCAAGACCACGTGTTTTTATATGATTGTCGGCCTTATACGCCGCGGTAGCGGTGAAATATGGCTTGACGATGAGAATATCAGCGACCTGCCCATGCACGAACGGGCACGTTTGGGTATCGGTTATCTCCCTCAGGAACCATCAGTATTTCGCAAGCTGAGCGTGGAAGACAACATTTCAGCAGTACTGGAGGTACAACCAGGACTTGACAAACAAGAACTTCGCCATCGCGTAGAAGTGCTGCTAGAAGAATTCGGAATTACACACAAGCGGAAAAGCATAGGCATTAGTCTCTCGGGGGGTGAACGCCGCCGCGTGGAGATCGCACGGGCTTTGGCGGTGCAGCCTTATTTTATATTGCTCGATGAGCCTTTCGCCGGAATCGACCCGATATCAGTTGGAGACATTCAGCAAATTATCGCTTATTTACGTGACAGCGGCATTGGCGTCTTAATTACCGATCATAATGTCAGGGAGACTTTGGGGATCTGTGATCGCGCGTACATACTGAGTGAAGGAAAAGTCCTAACATCAGGAACAGCCGACGAAATCCTAGCGCATCAGGAAGTTAGAGACGTTTATCTCGGATCGAATTTTAGACTATAAAACATGGTATTCGGCGAAACTGATGTTGCTGAGCAGAACAATTGAAAATAAGCTAAAATGTAACAAACAAGTTGTTAATACATTTTATCCTCCTTTGAGGGTTAATGAGGTTGGTGCCGGATTCGGTTCTCTTTGGCCAAGTTAATACGCAATGTAGTGATCTTGTTCGAGCGTAGCGTTATAGAACACGAGAGTTAGCTGCCGCCGCGTAGCCCATGAAACAATCCCTAGAGCTTAAATTTGGGCAGCGTCTAACAATGACGCCGCAATTACAACAAGCCATTCGCTTGTTGCAGCTTTCTGCCGTCGAACTTCAAGAGGAGATCCAACAGGCACTGGACGAGAACCCGCTCCTGGAAGAACAAGACGACGGTGTCAATGATAACGATACGCATAATGATATGGGCGCCGAGCCATCGCCCCCAGCAGAATCGAACACCGAAACTGCAGAGTCAGAGCCCGACTCACTTCCGGAAACGGATATTCAAATATCGGACGATGCTATCGCATCCGAATCGGACGATGCTATCGCATCCGACAGCATGACCGATGTGGAGTGGGAGGAATTTGATTTACCTTACGCTCCAATCAAGTACAATGATGAAGAGACAGGCTTTGAGATCGATGCCCGAAACAGTGCGCCAACAACATTGCGCGATCATTTGCTTTGGCAAATGCACATGACGCCATTTTCGGAAACTGATCGCAAGATCGCCCAGGTGATCATAGACTCGGTTGATGACGACGGGTATCTCACCTCATCCGATGAAGAGATCAAAAAAATGCTCGAGGATGAAGTGGAAGTGGATGCTGAGGAAATACTAGCCACACTTCATCAAATTCAAAATTTTGATCCGCCCGGTGTGTGCGCGCGCGATCTAAGAGAATGCCTTCTTCAACAATTGCGCCAATTAGAAAATCACTCCAATATCGCCGACATCGCGAAAATGCTGGTGTCGGACCACCTTAGATTGCTGGGCAATCGTGATTATTCGCAATTAAAACGGTTACTCAAGACCGATACCGACCAGCTGCAACTGGCTATACAGCTGGTGCGGAGCCTAAATCCTCGACCTGGGAGCGTAATTCAACCACAGCAAACCAAATACGTCACTCCAGACATAATTGTTAAAAAAATAAAGAACGTATGGCATGCTGAACTCAACGGCGATGCTCTCCAGCCCCTGGGCATAAATAAAACATATAAATCAATGATCCGTAGAGGTGACAACAGCACCGACAACAAGTACATACAGGATCACCTGCAGGAAGCGCGGTGGTTTATCAAAAGTCTGCGGAATCGTAACGAGACTTTACTCAAAGTGGCCCGCGTCATCGTCGAACGGCAAAGCGACTTCTTTGAGCATGGTGAAGAAGCGATGAAACCAATGGTGCTCTCCGATGTTGCCGAAACACTTGAAATGCATGAATCAACCATCTCCCGGGCAACAACCCAAAAGTATCTATTGAGCCCGCGAGGTGTTCTTGAGTTGAAGTTTTTCTTTTCCAGTCACGTCAACACCGCAGATGGCGGAACTTGCTCGTCTACAGCGATCCGATCGTTGATCAAGAAACTTGTTGAGACGGAACCGCCGACCAAACCCATCAGCGATAGCAAAATTGCTCTATTACTCGACAAACAGGGTATCCGCGTCGCTCGACGCACCGTGGCGAAGTATCGAGAACACATGAATATACCCCCTTCTAATCAGCGTAAAGCGCTATCGTAATTGATATTTGCGAGAGTCATAGTTAACAAAGAGACAAGCCCGCAACTCTTCCTTCACACAAATTTAATGGAGGGTAATGATGCACATAACGGTTAGCGGCCATCAGATGAATATAACGTCACCACTTCGAAAATATGTGACTAATAAATTAGAACGTATTGAACGGCATTTTGATCACGTCACAACTACCAATGTAGTTCTTCACGTCGAAAAAACACGCCATCTTGCCGAGGCAACCATACAAGCCAAAGGTGCGACATTACATGCCAACGCCGAAGCCGACGACATGTATGCCGCGATTGATGCATTAACCAGCAAACTTGACCGGCAGGTAAAAAAACACAAGGAAAAGTCTACACGTCATTACCGTAACGGTGGCGCTCTCAGAGATCAGACCTTAAAATGAGCTTACCTTTAACACAAGTTGTCAACCGGTATGCAGACGCCAAATTGAACGATATAGACATCAACTCCTTTCTGACACCCGAACGGGTTGAAGTGCATTGGCAGGTGTCGAGCAAGAAGAGATTGCTTGAAAGTGTCGCTTCGTTGCTGACAAAGGGGAACGCAGGCCTGGATAAAAAAACCCTTTTTCAAATTCTAACCGAACGTGAGCGCCTGGGCAGCACAGGAATCGGCAAAGGCGTCGCTCTACCGCATGGTCGAGTCAACTCTCTGGATCAAGTGATCGGGGCATTCGCGGTATTGGACTCGCCCCTGGACTATGATGCGGTAGACAAACAACCGGTTAACTTGGTATTCGCGCTATTGGTGCCGGTAGAAGCAAACGAGGAACATCTACGCATCCTGGCACATCTGGCAAAACTCTTTAACGAAGCCACACTAAGAAAGAAACTAAAGACAACTCGATCAGCCACGGAAGCATACCGCATACTTACGGACTGGCAGTTCTGACCACCGGACACTGTCAAGTCGTTTTCGAAATATCCGATGGTCTGCGTTGCGGCGGCGACCCAGCCACCGTATCGTCACATAGTGTTGCCTGAATTAAATATTTAGTATCTTTCTCAGTTCGCGAAGTGAAGTTTATTATCGTCAGTGGCCTGTCCGGGTCGGGTAAGTCCATCGCTCTCCAGGCGTTGGAAGACATGGGTTATTACTGTATCGATAACCTGCCCGGTGTTTTAATGCCTCATTTCGCTCAGCAAGTTTTAGCACAATCTGAATACGGATGGGACAGTTGCGCAGTAAGCATAGATTCCCGAAACCGCGGTTTTCTCGAGTCGGTGCCGCAGAATTTACGGGAACTGGGCACACTGGGGATGGACTACAAGGTGATTTTTCTCGAGGCCGAGGAATCCGTATTAATCAATCGATACAGCGAGACACGGCGAAAACATCCGCTGACCGGGCCAGACACACCACTGGTGGAAGGAATCCGACGTGAGAAGGAGCTGCTCTCTCCACTTTCCGCGACGGCCACCAGGCGCATCGATACCAGCAATACAACGCCCCAAGAGCTGCGCAGTCTGGTTCGAGACTTTGCCGGCGGCGAGCTCAGCTCAGCTCCGACCGTACTTTTCGAGTCGTTCGGATACAAACACGGAACACCCTTAGATGCGGATTTTGTGTTTGATGTCCGCTGTCTCCCGAATCCTTTCTGGGACAACGAACTTCGTTCATTATCGGGTCTCGACACCGAGGTGATCGACTTTTTGGAAGGGCATAACGAAGTGCCACGAATGATTGACGACGTGCGTAATTTCGTCGAGAAGTGGCTACCTCATTTCAGGACAGAGAATCGCAGCTATATAACCATCGCCGTTGGATGCACCGGCGGCCAGCACCGATCAGTATATGTGGCGCAAAAGCTGGCCGATTATTTTGGCGCTCAACCACTGAATGTGCAGGTACGACACCGCGAGCTTGCGTAAAGATTCGGTAATCATCATCATGATGCTCTGTATTGATGCTCGTGAATTTCATGATTAAACAGACCATCGCCGTCATCAACAAACTTGGATTGCATGCTCGCGCTGCGGCTAAGTTCGTCAACACAGCTTCGCGCTATGAGAGCAACGTTTGTCTAATATGTAACGAACGGCGGGCAGACGGAAAAAGTATCATGAGCATAATGATGCTCGCCGCCCCGCAGGGAACAATGATTGATCTGGAGATAGAGGGAAAAGATGAGCAGGAATTGATGAACGTGCTGGTTGATCTCGTTAACAATCGTTTTGAGGAAGAAGAATAGATGCTGACCCTGCATGGAGCCGGTATCGGGAAGGGAATTACCATTGGTACTGCGTTCGTACTCAAAGGACCTGCCATGGATATTCCAGACTACATGGTTCCGGACGATGAAATCGAATCGGAAGTCACTCGATTCAAGAACGCAATACGGGCTGCGCACTCTCAACTCAGCAAAGTAAGAGACCATATCCCCAGCAACGCGCCGTCAGAAAGCAACATGTTCATCGAAGCTCATCTGCTAATGATGGATGATCCGTTGATTGCCTCAGAACCTCTGAAAACAATTCGTGACGAGCATGTCAATGCAGAGTCCGCGTTACAAAGACATGCACAATCTTTAGTTCGCGTCTTTGAGGAAATGGAAGATCCATACCTTAGAGACAAGAAAACCGACATCAACCAAGTGGTCAATCGCATACAACAAAACCTGCTTAACGTGCACCAAGAAAACATCGATACCCTCGAGGAGGGGCTGGCAGGAAAAATTGTTGTCACCACCGATCTGGCTCCCGCCGATACCATGCTGTTGAAGCACAATAAGATGAGTGCATTCGTAACCGACCTGGGTGGGCCGATTTCACACACTGCGATATTGGCACGCAGCTTGAAGATACCCGCTATTGTCGGCCTGCACGGCGCCACTCGTTACATACGTCATGGAGAAATGCTCATAGTGGATGGCAAACGAGGCACAGTAATACTCTCACCGGACCAAGACGTGCTCAATGCCTACCATGATCGATACGGCAGGATACTTCACGGACAACGAGAGCTGGATAAATTGCGCTCCAGCGACGCTGTAACCCGAGACGGACAACAGATTCAATTGATGGCTAATATCGAGTTGCCGGAGGATATTGAAGCAACGCAGAGGGCGCATGCCGATGGGGTCGGCCTATATCGAACCGAGTATCTGTTCATGAACCGTCAGGAACCGCCAACAGAGGCGGAGCAATTCAGCGCTTACAAGCGGATAGTCACGGCGCTCAAGAGACCCGTCACCATTCGCACTTTGGATTTAGGCGCCGATAAACAAGTGGACGGCGGCCGCCCTAATCGCGACGTCACCACGAATCCAGCCTTGGGTTTGCGCGCGGTAAGATTATGCCTTAACGAACCGGGCCTGTTCAAGCCGCAGCTGCGAGCCATATTGCGCGCATCTGCTTTCGGCGAGGTCGAAATGATGATTCCGATGATATCGAGTCTGGATGAGCTGGGGCAGGTGCTCGATTTGATCGACGAGGTCAAGCAAGAACTGCGGAGGCAGGGCCATGCCTATTACGAACACATCCCCGTCGGCGGCATGATTGAGGTTCCCGCCGCGGCAATCGCAGCGGATTTATTTGCGTCGCAGCTCGATTTTCTATCTATCGGGACGAATGACTTGATTCAATACACACTGGCGATAGATCGTGTAGATGACTCAGTAAACTATCTCTACGATCCGTTACACCCATCGGTACTTCGACTGATAAAAATGACCATTGATGCCGGCAAGACGGCCGATGTCCCGGTGGCCATGTGCGGTGAGATGGCGGGTGAAACCAGATACACAAGGCTTCTACTCGGCCTGGGTCTCCGCAACTTCAGTATGGAACCCAACTCGTTGTTGGAGACCAAGAAGGTAATACGAGAGACTGATCTGTCCGCCCTCTCTGACTCCATTGGCGAGATACTCGCGTGCTCAGACCCCAACGATCTGCGTATGTTGGTTGAAAAGCTTAGCTAAGAAATCTGCACCCGTAGACTGCACCAAGTCGCCCCCCCCGCTACGCTTAACCGGCAATCTGGAGAGGCAACGCCGCCATCTCATAGATGAGACAATACGGATATCTCCGCTGCGCACCATGAATAGGAGCGGTGCTGAGCCGCATATTTTCGATCCGTTCTTTACTTTGCCGTAGTACCGTTTACGGAATAAAGAACCGCGCTGGCAACCTGTCCATGGTTCGGCTTATGCAGATTTTATGTTAAGTTGCAGCAAGCGAAGCGCACGATATTCATCCTATCACTTCATGTCCAAGCCCGACCAAACAAACAACTTAGACCTATTGATCGCCGCCGTGGAATCACAAGACGCGGAGCGAATCCGCGGGTTGCTCAGTGATTTGCATTCGGCCGACATCGCTAGGTTGCTGGAAAGCCTGACGCCGGAGCAACGACCTGCGGTATGGTCAGAGGTGTCCCCAGTGGCCAAGGGGGAAGTGCTGGTAGAAGTTCCCGATGGCGTTCGCGAGGATCTCCTCGCCGACATGGACAAAGAAACGCTGGTTACCGCGGTTCACTACTTGGACATCGACGAGATCGCCGATCTCATTCCTGACCTGCCCGATGATGTCTTAGCCGACGTACTGTTCAAAGTCGACAAGGACGCGCGCGCGAGTTTGGGAGAGGTATTGTCATATCCCGAGGACACCGCGGGCGGGCTGATGAATGTCGATGCCATCATGATCCGAGAAAACATTTCATTGCGTGTAGTAATTCGCTATTTGCGGTTACGCGGCCAAGTTCCGGAATTCACTGACAAGCTATTTGTCGTTGATCGCGAGAACCACTTAAAGGGTGTGCTGCCCGTATCCACCCTGCTCACAGCGCCGGCCTCTGATCGTGTGGGTATCCACTGCGATCGCAAACCAATCACACTGAATGCAATGGATCCGCGTGAAGATGTGGCGCAAGCGTTTGAGAAATATAACCTGATTTCCGCACCAGTGGTGGATGAGCATGAACAATTGATCGGCCGTATTACGGTGGATGATGTTGTCGACGTGATCCGCGAAGACGCGGATCATTCGGTTATGGCCCGTGCGGGCTTGAGCCAGGAAGAGGACATTTTCGCCCCGGTCGCGCGCAGCACAAAAAATCGTGCGGTCTGGTTGGGGGTTAACATGATCACCGCCATCATTGCCTCGTGGGTGATCGGACAATTTGAACAGACCATCGAAAAACTCGTAGCCTTAGCCGTACTCATGCCAATCGTCGCCAGCATGGGCGGCAATGCAGGCACGCAAACGCTCACCGTGGTGATTCGTGGTTTGAGCGTTGGCACCATAACCCACGCGAATGCCCTGCAGGTACTAAAAAAAGAATTCCTGGTCGGCGGGCTTAACGGAGTAATATGGGCGTTTGCGGTCGCCGTCGTGGCCACGGTTTGGTACCACGACTACGCGCTGGGCCTCATTATCGCTCTGGCAATGATAATAAACATTGTGATGTCAGCCTTAGCTGGTGTCATATTGCCATTTGTTTTGCAGCGCCTCGGGGTGGATCCGGCACTCGCCGGTGGTGTCGCACTCACTACTATCACCGACGTTGTGGGCTTCTTGTCTGTCTTGGGCCTAGCCGCTTTGTTCCTCATCTAATTTTTGCTTCGAGCCGCAAATCGAGCACCACCGCGACTGCGAAGCCGAGCAAAACCAAAACGATCATTATCAGGTTCCCAAAACGCACGTAGGGCGTAGTTCCCATCATCGGCTGTACAGTCGCAAGGATTACAATCTCGACGAACTGCGGGGATCTCGCGAAGACCATTCCACGATGGTCGATTACCGCCGAGACCCCAGTGTTACCGGCCCGCACCATTGGCCGCCCCGTCTCGGCGGCGCGCATCCGCGCCATCTGTAATCGTTGATGCGGTCCGAGCGAGTCACCAAACCACGCATCCTCGCTGACATTGACCAACAGCCTCGCATCGGGAAGCATCAAGCGTACATCCTCTGGAAACGCGTCCTCATAACAGATACTCACACCAAGCGGTATATCTGCCGCCGTCAGCGGAGCTTGTTCACCCGACCAACTGCTGAAGTCTGACATCGGGATATGGAGGTAATCCAACAACCATCCCAGTATCGAAGACAGAGGCAGAAACTCACCAAATGGAACCAGATGACGTTTGCGATAAAAAGATAACGAATGGCTGACCGCAACCACGCTATTGTAAAGTGAGTACCCAACTGCATCCTGGTGACGTTCTAGTATTCCGAGTACGAAGTCTGCGGGATGATCCTTTAGTCTGCGCCAAAACGTCTCCGGCAGTTCGTCGGCATAGAGGGGTAATGCTGATTCCGGCCACACGATCAGTTCAGCATTGAGGTGCTGGCTCAAGTCCATGTATCGCTTTATGATGCCCGCAGTTCCACCTGGGCGCCACTTCTCCGCTAAGGGAACGTTGCCTTGCACTAAAGCCACCTTAACCGGTCCGCCCGTCGGTTCCACCCAATGGACCCGTTCAATCAACCAACCCGCGACCACTATTATCATGGCGACAGCAATCCCCAGGGGGGCCAGTCGAGCCCGGTTGGTTACGGCGACCACCAACGCGCCGATGGTCACTGCGGTGAACCAAGTCACACCATAAACACCGACCACTGGGGCGAAACCACCTATCGGCCATCCTATCTGACTATACCCCAAACTCAGCCACGGGAAACCAGTGAAGAGCCAACCACGCAACCATTCTGACAGCACCCAAAGGCCAGGGATGACCAGCATCAACCGCACCGGGTTGTTGTTGCCACGCCACGCGGCCTGCAGTCCACCTACCGCTGCGGGAAATAGAGATAAATACAGAACGAGGGACATCACTACGACGCCTGCCAGGGGAGCAGGCATGTTGCCAAAATCATGCAGGCTCACATAAACCCAAGAGACGCCAACCCCAAATAACCCGACACCAAACACGAAACCCAACCAAAAACATCGCCGGATCGGTGCGCCCAGCCACAAGAAAAACAACAGCGCTGGACAGATCATGGACAGCGGATACAAGTTGGTTGGCGAGAACGCAAAAACCGTCAACGCCCCTGCTAACAGCGCCGCAAGATATCGCATCCTATATCGCCGATGTGTTTTCTTCGACTTCGGCGGTTTCGATCATACTGACTTTAATCAAATGAACTCGGCGGCTGTCTGCGTTCAGAATTTCAAAACGGAATCCATTCAACTCTACAAGCTCTCCCGGCTTTGGGACATGCCCAAAACCCTGAATAATTAAACCACCCACCGTATCGTTTTCTTCCACATCGAAGGCAGTCTCAAAGTACGCGTTGAAATCCTCAATCGGCAGCAGTGCTTTTACCACATACTCATTATCATCATGCTGGAGTATCATTTCGGCATCCTCGCCCGTATCGTGCTCATCCTCTATGTCGCCTACGATCTGTTCCAGCACGTCCTCAATAGTGACTAAACCGGCAATGCCGCCATATTCGTCAACGACGATCGCCATATGGTTTCGGTTCGCGCGAAATTCCGTCAACAACACGTTCAGGCGTTTACTCTCAGGAATAAACACAGCCGGACGCAGCATTTCACGCATATTGAATCTGTCTTTGTGTGTTTTCTCAAAATAACGGAGCACGTCCTTGGCCAATAAGATACCGATGACTTTATCTCTGTCACCGTCTATGACCGGAAATCTGGAGTGGGCGCTTTCCACCAATACCGGCAGGAACTTCTCCGGTGGGCTATCCTTGTTCACGACCACCATCTTGGGCCGCGGTATCATTATGTCACGGACCTGCATGTCGGCCACTTGCAATACACGCTGTATGGTGTCCAGCGCATCCTGATCCAACAATCCACGACGTTGTGACTTGGCCAGCAGCTCGATTAGCTGTGCACGAGATAATGGTTCCGAGCTAAAGCGGCTCTGCAGACGTTCTGTAATGCGTTGTAAATACGACGGAGGTTTATCGGAATTATCCATCTGAATTGCTATAGGGATTGGGGAAACCTAGGTGTTCAACTATTTCACTTTCCAGACGCTGCATAATGCGCGCATCGTCGTCGATGTCGTGATGGTAACCACACAAATGCAACACCCCGTGAACGACTAAATGTGCCCAGTGGGCATGCAGTGTCTTACCTTGCTCCTGCGCCTCACGAGAAATCACCGGAGCACAAGCAACGATGTCCCCCAGGATATCAGTTTTTAGGTTTGGCGGATCATCAAATGGAAACGACAGAACGTTCGTCGCCGAAGCCATATTGCGATACTTCTCATTCAAGTATCGTCCATCAGCTTCGTCGACTATGCGCACCGTAAGCTCCGCATTTTCCTGTGCAACTTTGCGGTATGCCGTAACGGCCCAGGTTTCTATCAAACCCGATCCTGGAACACCACGCTCTGAAGAAACATTTTGCACCGCAGTGGTTAACTCAATCATCACCACCGGTTTCTTTCATATTTATCGCACCGTGTGACTCATACGCCTCCACGATCTTTTGCACCAGGGGATGTCGAACGACGTCTCTGGGTTCAAATATTGTCACGTGGATATCACCAACGTGCTTCAATACATCGATCGCATGCTTGAGTCCCGGTTGTGCACCACGAGGTAGATCGGTTTGTGTAATGTCTCCGGTTACCACTGCCTTGGAACGAAACCCGATCCGGGTCAAGAACATCTTCATCTGTTCCATAGTCGTGTTCTGCGCCTCGTCCAAGATCACGAACGAGTCGTTCAGCGTCCGCCCACGCATATAGGCCAAAGGCGCCAATTCAATTATGTTTCGGTCTATTAGGCGCGCTACCTTTTCGAATCCCAACATCTCATACAGGGCATCGTATAGCGGTCGCAAATAGGGATCGACTTTCTGCCCGATGTCACCCGGCAGAAAACCCAAACGTTCCCCCGCCTCTACTGCCGGCCGCACCAACACGATGCGACTGACCTCCTCTGCAATCAGAGACTGTACCGCGCACGCGACGGCCAAGTAGGTTTTACCGGTACCCGCCGGACCAACGCCGAAACTGACGTCATAGGCCAGCATGCCTTGTATATATCTGTGCTGACGGCTGTTCTGTCCGCTAACTTTGCGTTTTGGCGTATCGACGACAAGCGAAGAATGATCCACTATTTTCTGACCGTTCTGTTCCAGTTGACGCAACGTGCGATGCACTGTCTCCGCCGATAACTGTGTATTGCCCTCGGTATGCCGATACAGTTGCTGCAACACGCGTTCCGCGTTTTCAGCTGACTCAAGTTGTCCTGAGACGCTGAAAACACTACCTCTGTTGGTGATCTGGACTCCGAGATACGATTCAATTTGCTTGATATGACTGCCGAATTGGCCACACAATCCGGCTAATCGATCATTGTTTGTGGGCGACAAGGAAAAAGTGACCGCAGTTGCTTTGGCGCTCACGATATCGGCGACGGCTTCGCTAGGATAGATTTTTGCGGCGGCAGGTAATTACTGACGGTTGACTCACAGCCTAGATACCTACCGCGTAATGAATTGGGAAGCGCCATGGTGATCTCGACGTCGACAAACCGCCCCATCAACCCACGCGGTCCATCGAAGTTTACGACACGATTATTCTCGGTTCTTCCGGATAACTGGCTGGGATTCTTCTTGGCTGGACGATCTACCAAAATCCTCTGCTCGGTGCCTATCATCCGATTGCTGATATCTCGCCCCAATTCGTTGATACGCGCTTGCAACAACGCCAACCGCCGTTGTTTGATTTGTTGCGGCACATCATCCGACAAGGTGGATGCTGGCGTACCTGGCCGCGCGCTATATAGGAAGCTAAATGATTGGTCGAAGCGCACCTGTTCAATTAGTTGCATCGTTGCGGCGAAATCTTCGTCGGTCTCCCCCGGAAATCCAACGATGAAATCGCTGGAGATGCTGATGTTCGGCCGCTTTTCACGCAGACGTTTCGCCAACAGTATGTATTGAGCCGCCGTGTACTGACGTTTCATCGCACCGAGAATACGATCCGATCCGCTCTGCACCGGTAAATGCACGTGACTAACTAATTTAGGCAGTTCCGCGTACGCTTCAATCAAGCTGTCATTGAATTCAAATGGATGCGACGTGGTGTAGCGGATGCGGTCAATGCCGTCAATCTCGGATACGTATAGTAATAACAATGCGAAATCGACGATACGGCCATTGTGCATGCGACCCCGATATCCATTGACATTTTGACCCAATAAAGTCACTTCCCGAACACCTTGTTCGGAGAGATTCACGATCTCTTCAACTACATCATCGAACGGACGACTAAACTCTTCACCACGGGTATATGGAACGACACAGAAAGTGCAATACTTACTGCATCCCTCCATTACCGACACGTAGGCGCTCACATTATCGATCTGGGGCGGCGGCAAATTGTCAAATTTCTCAATCTCAGGGAAGTCTATGCTGACGCTGGGTTGACGAGTGCGGATGGTCTCATCGATCAACGCCGGTAATCGATGCAGGGTCTGCGGACCAAAAATAATGTCGACATAGGGCGCACGTTCCAGGATCTGCCGGCCTTCCTGACTGGCAACACAGCCGCCCACGCCAATGATCAACTCGGGCCGCTGCTCCTTGAGCTCACGCCACCGTCCCAGTTGGGAGAACACCTTATCCTGCGCTTTTTCGCGCACGGAACATGTATTGAGTATCAACACATCCGCCGCGGCGAGATCAGCGGTGATCTCCAAACGATGTGACTCACGCAGCGTATCAATCATACGCATGGAGTCGTATTCATTCATCTGACAACCAAATGTCTTAATAAAGAGTTTTTGAATCACCGGACGTGAGCGTAGAATTGGCGCAGGTATGCGGCCCGCGCCTGCGGATAGCCACGGGGAGTGTTTAAAACCAAACAAGTACGGATTAACGGCTTCAATTATCGCAAACCAATATGTCTACTCCACAGTCTAGCCGAGTCGGACCACGATGCTCAAGTAACGGCAACGGATGAAAATCGCCTGATATAATGCCCATTAACCAATAGATTACAAATACACCATGTCATCAGCGGCCATGCTTGCAGTATACACCCGGATTCCCCTGCCACCGTTTGGCGCACCGCCCGCTGGTTGATTCCGCTGTGCTACGATTGAATAGCTGACTTCGTTATTGCATGGGGTGCCCCAGATGCGATCTACTGAGGCTCGTATCTATTTGCCTTTCAAGTCAACCAGCCCATCTTACATCGATGGTCGGTTCTTGCTGTCATCCGTGGTCTTGGTATTGGCCATTGCGGCGGTATCGTTGTACTTGTTCTTTCCGTCCCCAACTGCCCCCGGTAAACACAAGCCGGCGCCAAAAGTTCCGCAATCTACGTCGTTACACCGCAACGAGGAATCCGCAATTAAGGAGAAATTGGTCGAATACGTGCACGCAATGCTTCTCGAGGAACCCAATAATCATGAAGCACTATTCACTAGCAATTTTGCGAAGAATAATGATGGCGACGGAAAATTCATCCCGAAAGCCACAAGCGTGCAGATTGGTCAACCGGCCATATCGATCACGTCTCCAAACGATGCCCGCGTCCGATTCACCCAAATGATCCGCACATCCAAAAACTGGCAGCACTCTCAAGAACGTTTACTGCTCAAACGCTTACCCGCTATAGGTTGGAAAATCGATAAACGCGCAAGCCAGCCCGTTATGAACTCCATTTCACATATGCAAAATCTATCCCAGGACTACCAGTCATTTTTGTACATCAAGAGTGAACAGGAAAAACAAAATGACACGGAAAAAATCGAGGAATTGATACAGTTTTGGGCCGATGCGAGAGCGGAGGCAGACATCGAGGGAGTGGTGACGACTTACAGGCGGGATATTTGGGAGAAAAGAGGCCTCACGAAAGAACAATGGCTAGAGGAATTCAGAGAACCAAAGAAAGTAACAATAACAAACGTCAATGTGGTCTTCCCTGGACAAAATCTGGCGGAAGTGACACTAAATGAAAAATTGGAAGACAGCAATAAACACGCATATTTCGATATTCGCTTGATCCTGCTACTGACGGATAACGGCTGGCTTATTGCGGATGAACACTCCAAGATGCTACTGGAACAGATCTTACAACCTTTAGTTCCACCGGCGCTGGAAGGGATTCCAAAGGCAGAGCCGGTTGCTGAGCCAAGGCCAATCCCCAGCACCGCAGAAATCGCCAAAGCTGAGCCAACAACTGCGAGCAAGATGTTTTCTGGTAGCGCAATTGACGCACCCGACGCCGTGAACTCAAAAGTGCTCGCGACCACCGCCATAAAAAACCTTGTCTCCAAATGGAGTAAGGCGTGGTCAAGCAAGGATGTTGACGCGTATCTGGGATTCTACTCCGAAAACTTCGCACCAAAGAGCGGTATGAATGTTGAACAATGGCGGCGTTATCGGAGGGCTCGCCTGAGCAAGCCGACAGCCATTGAAATACGGATTAACAACTTGAAAATAGACAAACACAGTGAAGCCGCGGCTTTCGTTTCTTTTATACAAGAATACAAATCGGATTTGTATCAGGACAAAACAAGAAAAACATTGTCTTTGCGGCACGAAGACGATCGCTGGAAAATCGTCGCTGAAAAAGCCACATCTCTTTAAACCGATCATTCGCATTTACATCATTATTCAGTCATTCAGACTATTTGTATGTGCTAAACATAACGTTTGGTTAAATTTTACGACCGTTATTTCTAATTCATTCTGTGTCCGTCCAATACGGTCGATACCGCAATTTCTTTTTCGCACATTTAGATGAAGGAGGGTGTCGTTCCCACAGCAGTCGCAGGAGATTATTGCCTATTGAAAGTAGTCCACTAGTGGGTGGAGTTTTGGCGCCAGCAATCTATAAAACGACCTTTTTTAATCCAAAGTACTTTGCGTAACAGTTATTCGTGAAATAATTAGGATCAAATGTAATATCTCTCGCAAAGCGACGACCGTGGTTTACCTCGCGACCTCTTGTGTGAAATTTACTGTTGAAGTAAAGCGCTGGCAATTTCAGTGTGGTCAATTTATTGTTGACTGCCTCTGCAATCATTTCTTGTCGTTTAGCTTCCTGGTTCGCGATACTACGATATTCTCGGTAAATCGTGCGTCCATCAACTAGCATATAGATAGCCACAATCAGTGTAATGGCCATCAGTGCGGTACGCGAGATTTTCTGGCAGCGACCCAAACCTTCGCTAAACAACTGGTGGGGGAATATTGCCAGAGCAGAGAGGACGAAGAACACTTGGGTTGGAAACGCCAGGCGACCTTTGAATACCATTACCGGCGCCCCGATCGTCGCGTAGGCCGCTATAACACCCGTACCAAACAAAATTATCGCCAACAATAGATTTCTTTGATATTCCGGCGGTCGACTTAATACGGCGATCACTAGAAAGCCGATCATAGTTAACATTATCAGTGGATCCATATGAAGTAGAAGATAAGACGTTATGCCGAGAACCTTGGACACGACCGGCTCGTATCGATTCACTACCTCAACCCGAACATAGTTTCCTGGCGCCGCCAGTAATACGACTGTTCCTAAAATCCAGGCCACGAAACCCGCCACAATCCATCTGGGCATGCGTGTTTTGGCTATGAACCTGGCGTAAACCAACAGCATCAGACCCACGGCCACCACTGCAACGGACATGTTCTCGAGCCAAGCGCCCCCGATCAGGCAGGCGAAAATGAAAACCGTTCGACTTGTCACCCCAGGTCGGCGCAGGCACATTCCACTGGCCAATTGAGCCATAGGCAGGACTAGAACAATGGCCAATACCGTGCCCCAGAAATACTGGACCGAGCCGGTTTTCCAAAATACGGCTTCGCCGAAACTGCGTGCGCTGAACCAGGTCAACGCCGCAAACGCGAGCAGCAAACAAACATTTGCAAGCTCGCTTTTGCGCCCCAACTGAACCACGATAAACCAGCCCAAAAAAACCAGAATCGCACTATTCAGTAAGGACAATACTATCAGACCCGTGCCATCGCCTGAGAACAGCATATTGTTAATCAACATTACGGGATAGCGACCGGACCAGCCCATATACTCACCCCATGCATAACCAATAGCACGCTCTAGACTGAAGTCATGATGAGCACGACATAAATCATCAGCAAACATAGGCACTTGCTGATTCACAAGAAACAGACAGGTTGCAGCACCGAACAGTAGAATCAGGGCGGTCATCCTTGTATCTAGTGCTGCGATCATCTCGGGTCAAGCAGGAACGCGAGTGCTATACGGTAACGTCGAATTGGGGGTTCATAGCACTATATCGATTTTTCCGCGGGTTCAGGGTTATTCTACAAGATTCAATAGCCAGTCCGATAAGGCACTTTGCAGCACACTTGAGTCACGATCAAAATAATGGCGATTATGATGGAATATTCCCCCAATCAACATATCGCTACAAAATGTCAGCACGATTTTGTTATGGTTAGAGAAAACGTTTTCTTCGAAATTAACTCAGTTGTTCGGGGTTGTGAGAGATAGCATATCCATAAATGGTCCTCGGCAAAGCTGTACAATCGCGAATCGCTTTACGAATTAGACGAAATTAAACCTCGAAGAATAGACCAAAGGGTCAACAAGCAGCGGCTAACCCGTAAATTGTCCACGGGGACACCCGGCGTCTAGTCTGACGTCGGATTTGATATACGATAAACTGTTATCCCGTCATTCTGCCAGATGTTGATGAAGATAGTCGGACTGTCGGCAATGTGATCAATTAGCTTTTGTGAATAAAATTCTGCGACTTGCAGCGCATGTGCCGGCCAGTGCCCCGACAGCCGACCGTTTTGACTAATCGAACCGTTGCGCCTGTTTATTACTAACACCCAACCATTCGTGTACCGAGAAAAACTACGCTCATCATACGCATCATAATTCAACGGAATGGATTGTACCCGATGAAACTTATATCCCTCATAATGCCTTCCCGTCAATCCTCTTAACACGTAGCCGGTCACCGGGTCAGTCAAGATACCTTTGACTGGCTCCGTTCTGATAAATGAGATCAAATCGCTCCATATTCCATAATTGTTTCCCTCTTTCACCGGTGCGAGCGTGTACATGCGGCTGTATTTTGCTTCGACATATTTTGCGTTGACAGGAAACAGTGCGGCAATCAGCAGCACCAACGAGACAGCTGATGCGAATTTTACGAGATAATTATTGTGATGCCGGAGCGCTTTGTAGCACCGAAGAAACAGATAGGCTCCCGCAAACGGAAGCGGAATAAGATAACACATACGCCACATCAGGTCGGGCCACGAGTAGCGTAAGAAGAAATCCGTAAACACCGGGTTGAAAACGGTGAGCAATGGTGACAGCATCCCGACGACAATAAACGGATATGCGCGTAATTCTTTAAATAACATAAAGAACCCGGCATAGACTAGAACGCCCCATGCGGTGAGGGTCTGGTAAAAGTCGCGCGTTGGATCAAGTATATACATGTGCCTAATGACAGGCAGGATGGTCTCCAACGGTATAAGGCGCCCGTGCTCTAATGGGTGGTGCCTTTCGAGATTTAGATAGGAATACCCTAATAAGATGACCAGCACTGTTGTGACACACCAAAAGACTATTTTGAGGCGCCTGTAGGTGTTGTCTAATCTGTCACTCGTATGCACTGCGAGGATTTCCTTATCTGTAGTCTCTGGCATCCGATGGGTAGAGAGAAAATAATAAAAAACGAGTAGCACAGACATCACCACTGCAAACAAGGCCTCCTGCGCGTGCACCAGTCCCAAAACAATGATATGAATTGTCAATATTATGGCAGTTCTGGCGCCGCCCAGATCACCACGCAGGTATTGGATCGCCAATCCGACGGCCGAAAAATAGATTATGAAGTTAAGGATGCTGGGCGCAAAAGCGTAATAACGCACGTAGGAAAATATATTCACCCCAAAGTGAAGTAGGTACAGCACCACGGTCAATCCAGCTACGACGACCGTCTCTCGTTCCGCAGATGTTCCCCCCTCGAATACAAACAACGCGAAAACGTATATGCCAATTAAAAACGAGACCGTTGTAGCGATTGTCACAAGCAAGATCGACTCAGGGATTGTGAAGCCCGACAGGTGGGCGAGATACGCATGAATGAAATACCAGTACCCCGCGTATTTTGAGAAGACAAGCCCTAATTCCGAAAGCGGCTGAATCCAACCGCGTTGGATATCGTTATACTGCCGTTGAAATTCTCCCATGTGGTGCCACGCATCCGCAGGGATCTCCGTATAAGGACCTGCATAAGCCAGGTAAGCCACCACTAACAGGATAACCGCCGCACCCGCTACTGCCCGATATGCGAGATCCCTATTCCCACTCAACACATTGCGTAGACGGATAATTCCCACGCCCAAGCTGCTTGGACGCAAAGGCGATCGCCGCTGATTAGTTACTCTCGTACGCCAAAACAGCACGATACCAAATAGCAGGATTTCCAGATTGACCAACAGCGCGAATGAATCCACTCGCCCACCGACGTACTTGAAAGGGACAAGATTCAGTAAAAGCAAGAAATACGACAATGCAAATGCAGCCAACACACGTAGCGTTCTTAGCCGCAGCAGCTGAACAAGCAACCAGCCCGGGATAAAAAGGTGCCAAATAAAAAGAAAAAAATAGATCATCGGTGGGTGCGCCGAATCAGTGCTCGCTAGCGGCCACTAGCACCTAAAACGACCCTTATGGTCTTGATCATGATCCATAGATCCAGAATTAAGGAGAAATTCTTGATGTAATAAAGATCAAACTGAAGTTTTTCACGTGCGTCCTCGACAGAAGCACCGTACGGATACATTACTTGCGCCCAACCCGTGATACCGGGTTTTACAAGGTAGCGTATCTCGTAGAACGGAATGTGTCTCTCAAGTTCTTTGTTAAAATTTGGCCGCTCTGGTCGTGGTCCGATAAAACTCATATCACCCTTCAGAACGTTCCATAGTTGCGGTAACTCGTCGATGCGTAGTTTGCGCAATACGCGGCCCACCGAAGACACTCTAGGATCATTCTGTTCCGCCCAACGCGCCCCACTGGATTCCGCGTTCTCGATCATGGTCCTGAATTTGTAGATAGTGAACTTGACCCCATCTTTTCCGATACGCACTTGCTTATAGAAAATGCGCCCCCGACTTGATAACTTGATCGAGATTGCCGCCACTATCATTATCGGTGTGCACGTGACTAGAAGCGCCGCACCTACAACAAAATCAATAAGCCCCTTGAGCTTTAACCAAATGGTGTGATGCAACAGCACAAATCCTTGCGATAACACGAACCATCCTTGCTGCAAGTGAAAAACAGGCACCTTCAACATGAAGGTCTCATAAAAATCCGCTAGTTCGTATACATGCAATCCGCCCAACCTGAGGTGCATAAGTTCCGCCAGGAGTTCGTCTGTTGGCGGTGCGTCCATGGCAAGAATAATCCCCGTAGGATTAAGCGCAACGATGTCTTTAAAATCCACGATAGGCAATTCTGCTTGTGGCTGACTCTGATGGTCATCTTTCGGTTCATTGTGTTCCTGACCCGAAACGAAAAGCAGCTCACCTCCGGTGTCCGTAGCCTCAAAGTCTCTTGATAGAAATCTCGCGCGCTCACCCACACCTAGGACGACCCAACGAATTTTTCCCGCTTGTCTTTTCAGGCCTTCTGAAACGTAGTATCTACTCAGTGCAGCCCACGGTATAAATAACATTAGTGCGACCGGCATAATTCCTCGATTGAAAACCGGCTCACTTAATCCGATTCCTGCGACGTATACGACAACTGCAGTGATCAACCCGGCCAGTACGACCGCCAACGCTGCATCGAAAACGAGCTTGATCGTCGAACCGTACAGCCTGCCTTGGTAGGTGTTAAATACATAAAGCGTCACCAACGTGATTATGATCGGGCCGTAAATACTCGATGTTCTCAGCCCGATCCAAAAGTCGAGGCGTACCCAATAGGCCAAATTGAACAGCGCAAATAGACCGATCACATCGGCAAATAGTAACAGCGCACCAACGGCCCCGCGGGATGTCGGTCGACTCCTTTTCACGATGTGAGAGCCTGGGTCATAACCGAAACTATCGAGTCATTAACCTCCGACACGCTGTATTTTTCCTCTGCCAACTGCCTCGACCGCCTTCCCATTTTGATTACAAGATCATCATCGTCGATCAGAAATTGTTCCATCGCCGCAGCCAGCTCTTCCACGTCTCCAGCGCGTACGAGGAGTCCATTCTCACCGTGATTGACGGTCTGCCGGCAACCGGGCGTATCGGTGGTGACGATCGGTTTACCGCACGCCATGGCTTCTAGAATCGCCCGTGGGCGTCCCTCCCGATATATGGTCGGTAAAACAAACACCGATGCCCTCGCAAGATAGGGGCGCACATGTTCGGCGACGCCAAGATATCTTATCAGCCCCCCCCGTAGCCACTCATCGATGTCGCTGGCGTAAATCGACGCGGGATTATCATCGAACGGCCCCAGCAACTGAAACTCCGCCGCCGGATATTTCTTTTTTAACACCCTGGCCGCATCAACATACTCCTTGATTCCTTTACTCCATAAAAGTCTCGACACCAGAATAAACGTGCCAGCAACGGGCGCTTCCGCGCTGGGGCGGAATTCGTCCAGATCGATCCCGGTCCCGTTGATTGCATGCCCTTTGCCGGAACCAATCAAGCCAAGCCCCACAAACAGGTCCTTGTCGTCCGGGTTCTGGAAAAACACCGCCGCGTTCCATCGCAGCGCCAGGCGATACAGCGGCAACACGATCCCTCTTATCAGCTTGTATTTCGTCGATTCCTCCATGAATAAATGCCCCAGCCCGGTGATCATGGAGAAAATGAACCTTACCCCGGCGAGCCGTGCGGCCAACCCGCCGTAAATAACGGGCTTGATACTGAAGTTGAATACCACGTCTGGCCGCTCCCGTACGATTACCCGAGACAAGTTAAATATTGGTAGCAGTTCGAAAACCGGATTGAGCCCCTGTCTCGATAGTTTCAAGTCAACACAGCGGATTCCCAACTCACGGATACCGGCAACCATATCATCAAACGGGGCACACACAACGACCTTCGCGCCATTGTGAACAAAACTTTCCATCAGCTCACGATAATGCAGAAGCAGATATCGAGTGGTATTGTGCGTGAACAGGATTTTTTTTCCGGCCCAACCGTTCACTATGACAATCGTCGCTTAGGCAAAATGGTTTCGTTTCTGGAACAAATTTTTATTTTTCGAGCTATCGCCCATCCCGCACTTCGCATTGATACTCAGCATGGCTGCAGCGCGACGTTAAACCCGGCCACCAGCAAATCCTGCTCATCGAGGTCACGGAATTCACAATCGAGGCTCTCTCTTGGAGTGGGGAGTGCGTCCCAACGGTCCACATGTTCCACCGAGACACGAAAGCCCGCCTCCTCAAATATCCTGAGCATCTCCCGGTAACGGATCCTGTTCGTGTAAAAACCAGACCGGGCCATCCACTCGGACTCCCATAGCGTTCTTCGAAAACGTAGGTTATATAGCGCGTTATCGAGATGATCCTGCAGATCCACCCGATGTGAGCACACACCGGTGTCATTGATCACGCGCCGCAGCTCGCCCATGGTTTCCACAAAGTCTTTGCGTCTTATATGTTCAAGCACCGCCTGGGACCATATGAAATCTACGGATGCAGTGGGGATCTGCTTAATGCTATCCAGTCCATCGACAAGATAGATCCCGCCCTGGCTTCGCAATAGATCCTGCACACCCAATGCCGTATCGACCTGGTCGATGACCAGCCCCTTATCTGCAAGATATCTCATCATATCCAGATACGGGGCAATGTTCCGGCACGCGTAATCACCCGAGTCCACCAGATAGGTCTTGCCCGCGCCATGGGCACGCGCAATCAACGCCCCGAACAACGAATCTCCCGGACCCAGCTCGAGACAGGAAAGGCCGCGCGCG
Organism: uncultured Gammaproteobacteria bacterium; assembly: GCA_947258975.1. Lineage (GTDB taxonomy): Bacteria > Pseudomonadota > Gammaproteobacteria > Arenicellales > JAANXG01 > CALZGZ01. The sequence goes on along the minus strand of CAMYKK010000007.1, from coordinate 13,794 downwards.
CTGGGCAATACCGCCGCATGGGTGAAATGTTGCTTAAATACGTCAAACGCATAATCGGGGCGCTCCATGGCCCCATGCTTGAAGATTCCGAGCCTGCGCCAACCGGTGTAGGAAACCGGCAACCGGGACAGCATGAGTTTCAATCCGATCTTCAGCCACCAAGGCAATGCGCGCTTAATGTCCATCATCGACGGTCATTCGGCGCCGGCGCGGCCGGTAACCCGTTGATGCTCCAGCCAGGACTGAAACATCAGGATGTGCCACAGCAGATATTCCCGGTTTCTCAAACCGTCGACATGCTGGCGCCAAATCCTCGTGACCCATGACGGATTCAGAATTCCATCCCTATCGACACGAAGCGGGTCGAGCAAGTCCTCGGCCCACTCTCGCATGTCGGCCCGCAGCCACTCCCCGATCGGAACGCCGAATCCCATCTTGGGCCTGTCCACGAGTTCTGCAGGAACGAACCTGTACAGGAGGTTTTTTAAAATTGCCTTTCCGGAATTGTTGTTGACCTTTAATACCCCCGGCAATGACCAGGCGTATTCAACTATCTTATGGTCGAGCAGCGGGACACGGCTTTCGAGACTCACACTCATACTCGCCCGGTCGAGTTTAACCAGAATATCGTCCGGCAGATACGACATGCTGTCCAAATACTGCATAGACTCCAACCGGTCCGCCAGCTGCGGCCACAGAGTACGATCCGATAGCATCGTTTTCGGTTCGCTGGCTCCCAGTACGAGTTTCTCCGGTTCGTCACAATTCGACATCAGTAACCGATACACTGACTCGAAGTGTCTTTGCTTGAGCACATCGCCGAATTTGCTCATCTTCTCCCCCGGTTGCTGCACTTGAAAACGCGTCGGGAACAACGGACGAATCGCGCGCAATAGGCGGTCCCACGCCGGCACCGGTACTGCGTGTATTCCCGCCGCAAGCATGCCGCGAATGCGCACCGGCAAACAGCTGATCGAATTCCAGATCCACATCGCAAAAAAATATCGTTCGTATCCGGCGAAAAGCTCATCACCCCCGTCCCCTGACAGGGTCACCGTGACGTGTTGCCTTGCCAACTTCGAGACAAGGTAGGTGGGAATCTGGGATGGGTCGGAAAACGGCTCATCGTAGTATTCCGGGAGCCGGGGGATGACATCCATGGCTTCCCTGCTGGTCACGTACAATTCGGTATGGTCCGTGCCGATGTGCTCCGCGACACGTTTAGCATATCCGGCTTCATTAAACCGGTCCTCGGCAAAGCCAATGGTAAACGTACGCACCTTGTCGGTGCTCTGCGACTGCATCAACGCGACCACCGCGCTGGAATCTATGCCGCCGGAGAGGAACGCACCCAAAGGCACGTCGGCGATCATCTGGTTCTGGATTGTCTTGCACAAAAGCGCCTGTAGTTGGTCGACCGCCTCATCCATTGAATCGGGACGCTTTGATGCCACCGCATTCTCGGCTATCGCCCTAAGCGACCAGTATTTGACCGGGGTAAGCGCGCTTTTGTCTGCTACGATTCCACGCGGATTCAAAGGCCTGCGCGCGCGGAGGTCCTCGACCGACAGCTCGAGTGTGCATCCCGGCAGCAGCTTGAAAATCCCCTTGTATATGGAATAGGGACTGGGTATGTAACCGTGACGCAGTTGCAGCGTGAGCACGTCGCGATCGAGTTCGCCCTGCCATTGGGGATGGCGAGTCAGTGCCTTCAATTCGGATGCAAATAAAAACACGTCACCGCAATACCCATAATACAGGGGCTTTTCGCCCAAACGATCGCGGCCCAGTGTCAGCGTTGCGTTGCGACGGTCCCAAAGTCCGAAGGCGAACATACCGTGCGCCCCCCTGATCGCCCGGGTCAAACCCCATTGACTGATGGCCGCGAGAAATACCGCAGTGTCTGAATTGCCGTGAATCGCGGCGCCTTCCCGCTCCAGCTGCTGGCGTATGTCCCTGAAATTATAGATCTCGCCGTTGTAGACAATCACAAAGCGCCCACACGGTGACGCCATCGGCTGCTTTCCGTGTGCGGAAAGATCGATAATCGACAGGCGCCGATGCCCCAGCGCAACCCCTTTCCGATTATCCACCCATGTCCCCTCATCATCAGGCCCACGGTGATACAGAGCCTGAGTCATCCGGGAAATCGCGTCGCCAGGATCGGCTCCCCGGGACCTTCCCGCGCATTGGATGATGCCGCTAATCCCGCACAAGACCAACGACCTCTCTATAGGTCTGTGCATACTGTTGCATTGCGGTATCCATTCCGAAATTGGAAACGATCCGATTGCGCGCCATTCGACCGCGCGCACGCCTTGCTTCCTTTCCTTCGTCAATGAGCTGCCTCCATGCATCAGCTAGCATTGCGGGGGACTGCGGCGCAACTACCTTGCCGGTGTCACCCACGATGGTGCTCGAGTCCCCAACATCGGTAACTACACACGGCACCTCACATGCCATGGCCTCGCCGATCGTATTGGAAAATCCCTCACCGTAGACGGATGCCGAGGTTGCCACATCCAGGGCGCACAGCACTCGATTGACGTCATCGCGTTCACCCAGCAGCCGTACGTGCTTCCCGATACCAAGGCGCTCGATGTGCTGCATCAATTCCGGATTTTCATCATCGACATCCATCCCCGCCATAACGAACTTCGCTTGGACAGTACCACGCGGGAGCATCCCGGCCGCTTCTATAAAATACGGGAAACCTTTCTGTCGATCGTATCTTCCCATGATGCCCACAACGACATCGTCATCTTTCAGTCCAAGCTCGCCCCGGATTTGCGCGCGCGCGGCAGCGTTTGGCGTAAAGTCCTGGGTGTCGAATCCATTCGCTATTACCCGCATCGCACTTTCGTTATACCCCAACTTGACATGCTCGCGCCTGGACGCCTCCGAACAGCAAATAATCCTTTGCGGCAGATATGCGGACAACTTGGCGCACAGCCGGGCGGTGAGGATCGTCAATCGCTTGTTTCCGGTCGGATCCAGATTGCTGTGGCGAATATTCCAGATTACGGGATATCCGCCGGCCAGCTTTCCGGCGACACCCGCCAGAAGGTCCGCATGGTACATCCAGGATTGAATGACATCCGGCTTGGCGCGCCGGATGTGCGCAACCAGGCGCGTCAAACCGAGCGGATCGGGTACGCCGCGCCGCATTCCCAACGCGAACACGGGGATGCCGGCAGCTTGAATCTTTCTTCCGATTTTGCCGACGTCGGTCAACGACAGTACCGTCGAATCAATGCGCTTCGCGGAGAGATTGCAAATCAGTTTGTTCAGCATCACTTCCGCGCCGCCCACATTGAGGCCGGTGATGACATGCAGCACACGTAACGGCGTGGCATTCATGCGCCCCAATACCACAACCTCGATTGGCTTATCGGGTCAATGCAGTCACCACGGAAGGGCGTCACTGCCGGCTCCGTCGCCAAACTTGCGCGATCGCGCCGAGCATAAACGGCCCGACCACCACCAGCAGCATCCAGTTCGTCAGCAGATGATGCCGGATGGCCTGGCCGTAGTTTGCGGTTCCAATCGACCACAGTGCGGTCATCGACAGGTACAAGCACACTAACAACGACGCGTCATACTGTCTTTCTCGCATAGCCCTCAGGCTGACATAGAATGCCGACACCAGAAGTACCGCCCGCATCACTGCCTCAAAAAACGCATAGGCGTCAGCCATGTTTTCCACCTGCCACGGCAAGGGGGAGAAGAGATATTGCAGGTAAACCAGCAACCACGTTTTGATCAACCGGCCCCAAGAACTTGTATCCAGCAGTACCTCGTAGCCGGCGCGTCCGGCCTGTGCATTCAATATCTCATGGTAGTAGGCAATGTAACCCAACAGCTCACCCCGAACGACTGCGCTGACCACATCCCCGCCGTAATCCGCGCCTATGTACTCCGCGATGAACCAGAATCCCGAGGCGACGATCACCAAAAACAATGACACCGACGCAGCCTTGCGGCTCCAATGCACCTCGCTTGCGGGCTTAATGTCTCTGGGCCACAGATAAAAACACGCGACAAGAACAACGCTGTACAGGATCAATGCCTTGTGAAACAAGGCCATGGCCAGTGCACATGCCGCCATCATGGCAAAGCTGCGATAAGAATCGTCTTGTCGATATCGCAGGCCCCAGTAAACGCTCCCCATCAAGAACAGCACTTGCCACGCCTCACGCAATGTGGTCGAAGTCGCAATCAATGTCATGGGCAACATGCTGTAAATCAACACCAATGGGGTTGCGTAGCGCTGCTGCCCAAGCTGCGCGATGATTGCGTAAAGAAACAGCACGGCCAGGGTAAAGGCGAGAATACTCGTCTCCGAACCCAACAATCGGGAGGTGCCGAACAGCGCGTAGACAACACCTAGGAAATTCTCGTAAAAATCGGCGCCGATGCCGACAAAGAATTCTCCCGATTCGGCCAGTTCCGCACCAGCCCTGTGAAACACCAGGGCATCGCTTTCGGTGGCTTTCAGCGGTGAAATATAACTGCCGTATACCGCCAGGATATGGCGCACGACGATAATACAGAAGACGGCCGCCAACATAATGATGTTCGCGCGAACCGGCTTTATCAGTAGCGGGAGCAGCAGTATGAGGACCACGGTCACCCATGCCGGAAAATCAGCATTCATAGTGAATAACCAATCAAGGTCACCGCGTTCTCCACACTGCGCACCGGCATCTACACGGGACGCGCCGAAGAGCCGCGAAACTTAAACCGATCGAACACCAACACAATGAACTGAAACTGCAGCCAGGCCAGAATATAGGTGACCTGAAACCGCTGCCGGGTATTCTGCAGCACCTCGACGATGGCGTAAAAACCGATTATCACCACCAGATAAATGATCAATAAACGGGCCAGCTGCGACCGGTTCCACAAGTGATAAGCCCCGATCATCGCAGGCACGATAAACGCCCAGTGCAACACCGCCGGCGCAAAAAGAAACGTGTATGCAGGTTCGAGAGACCACGGGCGCGGAGTGAGCGGGAAACGGACGAGCCCGATCAGGTATTGTTTACCGTCCAACACTACATCCTTTTCAATGTGAAACTGAATCAATGGTGTAAACAGAATAATGCCGACGATGACGACGCTCGCACCCAGCAGGAAACGATATTTGCGCGCCCGGTCCACGTGCAGAAAATAATAAATTGACACTGCAACGAGCATCAGTACCGGAATGTAAAACCTCAAGAAGGTCATCGCGTACGCTATCACTGCGACACCAAGCAATGCCGCGATCCTCGCTGCGTCTAGTCGCGGCTTCTTTATCATCGGCCATATTAGGAAAAAAGCGCCGAGTGTCATCACCAGTACCAGGCAATCTTTGATACTGACCAAGGACGACCAGGCCAACACGTCCCAATGAAACAGAAAAAACAACAGCAATCCTTTGTTGTACTGTTGTAAAAATCCTTCCATAGCCGCGAGTTTATACAGCATGACCGCGGCGGCAAACGTCAGCGCGACATTCATGAAAACCGGGGCATAATACTCGCGCCCAAAGATGTACTGCGCCGAGTACACCCACCAGGTGTATAAGATATGCCGGCTGCGGTCAGTGGTTTCTATTAACGTCTCAATACCCGAGTTCGTGAGAAGCAGGACCAAAGGATTCCATTGCGAGTCCAGTAAGATGCGCGCCTGTTCGTGATACTCGAAATCGTCCTTAATTGTCCAAGTCCCGTCGTAAAACCATCCGAAATAAAGCACCAGGATTCCAATCTTCAGCGCGGCCGCGGCGGCCGCCCACTTCAGACCTAACGGACGGGCAACGATTGCCGTCGAGATCAACCAGGTCGCGCCTGCAATCGTCAGCAGCTCGGGGGTCAACCCTTGGTGCATAGCGCGGCCTCGGTAGCATCTACACACTTGTCCACTGAATAACGCGCAACAATGCGCTCACGTGCGAGCCTGCCGATTTCCCTCGAGTTTCCGTTGGTCAACAGTTGGTAGAGCCCGGTACTGAGCTCGTCAACATTTCCCGGCGCCGCGACGTAACCGTGTTCGGCGACAATCTCGGCGGAGTCCCCAACGCGGGTGACCACACAGGGTGTCTCGCACGCCATCGCTTCGGCCACGACATTGGGAAATCCCTCGCCGAAACTGGAAGATGACACCAGGACATCGATAGCGTTATAGACTTCCGCCATCATTTCCGTCGGCCGCTGCCAGATCACTCGACCGCCGATGCCCAAATCATCCGCCAGACGCCTCAACTCTGCGCGATAATTATCGGGTCCCGCACCGACAACCAACGCCTTCAAATCCGGCAAGCGTTTTGAAACTTGCGAAACAATGTTTAGAAAGGTCGTGTGATCCTTCATGGGATCCAGACGGCCCACTATCCCAACCAGTCTTTCTTCTCTGCGCACACCATGTTGCGCGCGAAATCTTTCTCCGGCATCCGGGTCGTGTGTGAAATAATCGGTGTCAATGCCGTTAGAAATCACGTGCAACTTCGATACCGGAAACGACTGCCGTTCACAATCCCGGCGACCCGCTTCGGAGTTCACGATAACGAGATCACTATACCGCGCAAGGATGCTCTCCAGTTTGTAAACCCATCCCACCAGCGGATCGTAATGTTGCAGTTCCAACTGTGTTGCGCGAATACCGAATATCACCTTAGCGTGCGGTACGAACCGATGAAACAGCACCGCCAAAATATTCGGCAGGCTCAAAAATCCGTAAATCACGTCCGGTTTGGTGCGCCTTAGTAAGCGTGCAAATCGAACCAGGAATGGAATCACTTCCCATCTGCCGGTCTTTTTCAGGTCATGTACGGTGACTTTGGACCTTAGAAGCTCATCCATAAACCGCCCACCGGCATAGAACACCGCGACACTGATATCGTGGCCGCGTGTCTGGAGCCCTTTTGCCAGAACCGTGAGCTGCCGTTCCGCGCCGCCCTCTTCAAGCGCTCTGGTAACTAAGAGAATGTTCACGCCGGTGCGGTGTCCGACCCTTGGAACGCAAACTCACTACAGCCGCCGCGCGCAACTACTGCTAGCAGCCGTTGGACAACGACACCGTGCAGCGAATCAAAACCCCAGATCTCCTCGCAACATCGAGTCTTTAAGGGCTGCTTGTCATAGATCTCTGCGAACAACTCCCCATCCGGCTTTACGTGTTCGCTCACATTGGCTAACGCTTTCAACGTGCCTCTCGTATGATGAAGGACGTCCCTGCGTAGACGACATCGTATCTACCCAAGGATCTCATATAGTCATCATCTAGAACCGACCCCTGTTCAATGCGCCACCTGTTTACATCGCCTGCGTAGCGTTTACGGATTTCCTTAGTACTCGCCACAGACATCTCGTCGTAGTCAATGGATACTACCTCCGCTCCCAACTGATAGGCTGCGAGACTGAACAAGCCACTCCCTGATCCCACGTCCAGAAAACGCTTCATCTGCAGATTGGTCTGTTCCAGCATGCCGGTTAACGATTGCTTGGCGCTGCGAATTTAGTCTGCATCTATACGTGCAATAAAACGATTCCAGTTCTTGCCGAACTTGAAGCGCAGCCCTGAGGCTATATCATCCATCGTCACTATTCTGCTGAAAAGTCGATGAAACGATCACCAAGCGTCACCTGTTAAGAGTCTTTGGCTCATGTCTCGCATGACGAGTTTAACTCGGCCGTACTAAGCGCGAGCCGCACCTGCATAGCGATCACGTAGAGTCCACGACGCAGTATGTCCAATGGGTTTCGCCAGCCATGCCCATCCCTCTTCCATCATTGGAAACGCTGTGGTAAGACGCTTAGACCATAGAATGCGCATCAAGCTGGAGTAGGTCTTTCCACATCGCTATCGCTGAACCGTCACCCTCTTTGTTGACATACCGTTTCCCGGCTTCTCCTAAACGCTGTCTTAGTTTTTGATTTTTCACAAGTTGATCGAGTGCCGCCAATAGCTTCACTGGGTCGTCGACGGGGATAACTAGTCCGGTTTTCCCATTCTCCACGTATTCCAATGCCCCCGATGACGTATCACTCACAATGGCCGGCAAACCGCACTGCAAGGCTTCGATCAGCGCATTCGGTGTGCCTTCATATCGCGACGGCAGCACAAATATCGAAGATAGAAAGTAAAACGGGTAGGGATCTCTTTTGCCTTTCCAGACCATTCTTTCACTCGGTATCCCAAGTTTTTCTGCCAGTTCCTTTAAGTACAGTTTCTGTGATCCTTCCCCGATAATAACGAGTTTCCATTCGTCAACTCTGCTACTCAATTGCGCAAATGCTTCCAACAAAACATCGTAACCTTTTTGTGGCTCAAGCCTTCCGACTGCCAATATCCATTTTTCTCGATTGACCGAGCGATATTGGGTCGCCACCTTCGTCATGACATTGGGCACATAGCACAATTTATTTTCTTGCACGTAGCGTGACAGAGATTTAATAGCCCCTCTGCTATTCGCTGTGACAACATCCGCGCGGCCATATACAAATCGCCGCATGACGTCCCATAATACACCCAAGCTTTCTCTTGCTGGATCATTACGTTCAGAAATAATCACTTTTTTGCCCAGAAATCGTGTTGCTATGATCGTAAGAATGTTCATCCTCCCCACAAAACTAACAATACATGCAGCTCCTGAGTCCCGTATCACGTTTCTTAACAAAACTATTCTTCTCATGTTAGCCCTCATAGCACTGACGAAACTTGTTGAAGGTTCCTTTACGCCAAGTTCTATCCGCTGAATCCTTTCGTCAAACTGAAAATAGTCCGAATCCGATGTGTCCATTGTTATCAACGCAATTTGACATCCATCACTCGTTAGCTGATTAGCAAGGTTGACAAGCACCCTCTGCGCCCCCCCTACGTCCAAATCGCTGATTAGAAACGCAATATCGCACTTGACTTGATTGGCCGTCCCCGCGCTTGCAGACATTAAAACTTCCGGCTTTATGGAGATTGCTTAGTACGAACCCCTAGCTGACGACTCCAGAACCTATCTAAAGCTTGTTTAAGCAAGATAGTGACCGATGCTGACTTTATATGAGTCGTCAGGCGGATCGCAAATAATTAATTTCCTACAGACTAGTCGGTGGACAATCCAGATCAACAAACTATGGCCATGCCGAAATCCCTACCGTAACAATCGTAATGAAGAGCATGGACGCAACGAGGCGATTCCGTGTTCAAGTTAGATCGACGAGTGATTATGGTCGGGAGTATCTGTTTCGAGATGAATTTTCAATCGCGTGTCGTGTAAAGTGTTACAGAACGAAAGTTGTTCGATACCCGATTCCTCAAACGGGCTGGCATAAGTTTCTTTAATAGCCTGAATCTTCCTATCGCAACCGTATTCGAATTAAGACGGACTTTAAAACCCCTATTCCCCAGTATTCGACGCATGGTAGATAGCGATCTGTAATAGGTCTTAGTAATGGAATAATCGTAAAATATCTCGACCCTTTCTTTTGTTGTTTTGCCCTTGGTATTTTTCCAAAGCGGCATTTGCCTGATCATACTATTTATGTACCAGCGTCGCGTTCTGTTCTTGGGCAACCAATGCACGCAAGGTATTAGAAGATGCGGTTCGATGAAACACCACTTCGCCGGGAAAGAATGAAAGCCAGCACCTTTAATTTTTGTGATCCGCGCAAGTTCACTAGCCATCGCATCTAGATCGCGAACATGCTCAAAAACCTGGTCACTTACTACAACATGAAAGTATTCGTCAGGAAAAGGAGTGCGGCAATCCAAGCCAATGCAAATTAATCGATTCTGAAGATCATGTCCTCGCATAGTGAGTGCAGATGCAGCGTTTCTAATTGGTACAGGATCGATGTCCACGCCATAAGCGTCTATACCATTATCTAATAACTTAATCACTGTTCGTCCTCGCCCACAGCCCCAATCGAGGACGCGCAATTCGGTGACCGGTATTCCATATTCAATAGCGCTGTGCTTTATTACGTCGCTAACCCGCGCGTCCAATTGAAAGGCACTTATCTCCGCTTCTGTGAGGACATCGTGTTTTGTACCACTAGCATCCTCTTTCACCATCTCTGTTCTACCCTTCTTTCCTAGCCTGGATTTTCTATATGATCCCGATTACCTGTTCCCATTTGGGAAGTGCTTTAACAACCCGATTATTGTCTACACATTCGACGGCTTTGGCACCGAGTCTCTTCCGCAAGCATTCATCCCCAATAAGCCGCAACATCGCCCTTGCTAAAAGTTCTGGATCCTCCACCGGTACAACCAGCCCGGTCTCTTCGTGTTTTACGTACTCCAAAGGCCCGGGGGAGGCATCCGTCACTATTGCTGGCAAACCGTGAGTCATGGCTTCGAGCAGCACATTTGGTGTTCCTTCATGCCGGGAAGGCAGCAAGAAAACCTGTGCATTCTGATAGTGGGTATAAGGTTCGACTCGGCCCGCCCAAGTAATCTTGTCATTTATCTCTAGTTGTTCGGCCAAGGCGTGTAACTCGACCCATAGCTCGCCATTACCTACAATGGTCAGGCGCCACTCAGGCTCCTCCTTAAACACAACTGCACAAGCCTTCAATAGTACATCGTAGGCCTTTTGATAACGTAGACTTCCCACGGCCAGCAGCTGTTTATTGTCGCCTGCGTCTCCCATTTGCTTTTCAAAATCAGTCATGGGATTCGGTACGAAAACGAGCTTGTGCTCTGGCACATAATCCCGCATTGTTTTCAATGCTGCGTTTGTGTTCGCCGATACCAAATCCGCATAGCGATACAGATATCTCCTCAGTCGATCCCACCCAAAACCCAGAGATTGTAATGCTGGATCATTTCTCTCCGATATCACGACCCTGGTATTAATTTTTACTGTAGCTAATATAGTCAAAATATTAACAACACCCATAAATGCTATAACAATGTCCGGAGATAGTTTCTTTATAGCCCCTCTTATCGCCAGGACACGCTTAATGGTCATATACAATCCGTTCAATTTAAATAGACTTATCGAGGGGCCGCGTACATCAAGAACGATGTGATGCACACTCTCTGACAGCTTGAAGAAATCTTCCTGTGTCCCATCAATACTGATCACGTAGACGGATTTTCCCGATTCCGCCCAGGAATTAGCCAATATCGTGAGCACCCTTTGTGCTCCTCCACCACCAAGATTATTTATAACCAGAGCAAGTGTGGTCGTTTTAATAACAGGCCTAGTCACCCTCATAAGTCCTGGTATTGCTGCAGGTATGCCCTTTAGTCTTCTCGGTTTGGCAAACGTCGTCACGTTCACTCGCACGTTTCAACGCCTCCATTATTCTCTTCACACGAACGCTCCATGTGTACTGTTGCTTGAATTCCCCGTACGCCCTTTTGGCGATGACTTCGCCAAATTTCGGTGATGAACGAATTCGTTCCAGCGCGAGCCTCCATGCTTCAGGATCTGTGGGGTCAACCAGCAGTGCATTCCGTTCATGTTCGAGCACTTCGCGAATAACCGGCAGATCCGATGCTACAATCGGCCGACGAGCTGCCATATATTCGAACAGCTTGAGCGGTGACATCCACCGAACTGTATCACCAGTATTACCATGAACACGGACTGACTGTTGATAAGGCGCCACTAATACGTCAGCAGACGTCATATACCGAAACACCTGCGTATGGGGCTTGCGACCTAAAAAACCGAAGTTTTCCGTTCCCTTGGGCAGCGCTGATCGCCATTTGACGATTTGGTCCTCGGTCCCACCAACAATCGTAAAACGTGCCCAGGGACACAGTGGCGCAAGCTTGACCAACAACTCCATACCTCTGCCGGAGTAGAGCCCCCCCACATACACTACCTTGATTTTATCGTGATCCGATCGCATCGTTGGTGCCGACGATGTCCAGTCCGGCGCAGCATCCGGGTATACAATTATCCGTCTCTTAAGAGTTGGATATTTTTCTAAAAAAGTGTTGGAAAGAGCATTAGAAACCACTACCAGCGCCCGGAATGCGGCTTGAGAAATTAGCGCTTCAAATTCGTTTTGAAACTTATCGTGATCCCTGTTCCATACCGGCATATGAGTTTCATGTACGGTGGGATAGCCACACTGAGCGGCAATCAAACAATCATGAAGATGTCTTCCATAAATTAAATCAGGGCGGGCCCACCAAATCGCTAGCCGCAATAACCGGTCGTGCAGCCATCCACCGCCTCTCATCTGCGGCTCCCAGATCCTCACATTCGTGAAAGTGCCCTTGATCCCATAGTGCGCACGCAACACATCGATACCACCAGCAAACCGGATGCGAGTTGTTGGAGACATGAGTGTTACTTCATATCCGGCACCAGCCAAGGCATCACACATGTGGGCTACGTGGACGGAATTGGCGGCGTTAGAAGGGATCGGGCCGCTTGCTAGATAACATATTCGTCGCAAACGATCAGCATCGTTCACTAATGCGCCCCCGATATGGAAGTCGTCAGATTCCGTGACAAAAGCGTCGTCTTCCCGAGCCTATACGGCAGCCTGGTTTCCCGCATCATCACTATCTCGATTGGCCTGCTCCCGGAGATTCACGTTCATACGCCACACTGGCCAAAGCATGAGTGTAAACAGATTGACCGGGGTACTGTATTGCCAAGCGTCTTCGTATACCAACGAACTGCGCCTCTCGGCGTCGCTCTTAACACGGTTGCCAAATACATCATGAACCTCGCCACAGCGAAGGCCTCTTTGCAAGTCATCCCAACCTCCAGAAATTCCGGCAAAATCCATAAGCCGCCGCATCTGCTCATTCAGCTGGAAGACCATTGCCTCATAGGAAACCAGCCGATATTCCAGATGGTTTGTAACCAAGAATTTCTGTAAATCGATCTGACATCGCCACCACTCTAGCATCGACGAAACTAACGGACGCTTTCGCCGATCTTTCCGGCAACGTGCTGCCTCGTCGGACACGACCCAGCTACGTACGTCCCGTACAAGATAAACAATACGGATATCGGAAATTACGCCCTCCCGGAGCAGATCCAGCCATACCTGAAGCCCCTCAATTGTTTTGGAGGAGTCAACCCAGTGGGTGGCCTGCGGGTATTGATTCGACAAACCAGATACCAAACGACGATACCACGCCGATTTTGGTTGCCCATCGACTGGTGACAGATCACCCCAGACTGGACAAGCTGTCACATTAAGGCCACACGAGCAGGATTTATTTTCGTCCCTCCAACCGCGGCCCGTCGCCAGCATACGAATTTCGCCGAGGCCAAGCACCTCCGGCCCTCCTGCCAGTAAATACTGCAAAATCGTCGAACCGCTGTGACCGGTCCCAAGAATGTAAATAATGTATGGCTTCACCAATTACTCTTAGACCAATGATTCAGCAGCACCATACAACCCAGAACAATGAATATTAAACAGCCTGCAATGGGGCATTTCATTCTCTTTCGTTGAACCTAATTTCCTCGTTTTGTAGCTCACTCTTGTAACGTCCGACATGCACGACTTCTAAATCGTAGATGTGGGTACTAAATGCAAAAAGCACTGCCGCGAAGCTGATTACTGATATTCTATGACCTGAGTCACCGTTATTGTCTCAGCCTGCCCGGGAGATTACTTTCTCGGTCTTCTACGCTTCGTTTGTTAACAATCGATGATTCATTATTACTAAACAGTACGTAAGTAAGCGAACATTTAAGCAGTGATGTAGCGTAGTTCTTTCTGCCCAAAGAAGGATCTTACCAGGCCAGGTAATTTCTGTAATCGACGGAGTATTCCAAGCACCAATATTCGGAATTGATCAGGTCCGGTGATCTTGGCCTTGCCGATG
>CAMYKK010000006.1 GCA_947258975.1 uncultured Gammaproteobacteria bacterium | reverse complement strand
GGATTTCGCCGGATTAAAGACACCTTCGTTCTCAAACGAACAGGCCATCTCACATTGCAGGCAGCCGGTACACTTCTCCGGCTCCAATTGGAGCGCTTTTAACATCGTAGATATTCCTCCTTCGCGGTGGTTTTGCTAGGGGGACGATCTTCGCGCCATACCGCTTATTGACGATACTTTATTTGTTACCGCGAAAACCGCTCCCACAGTGGGTCAACTATTTCCTATTCGATCTCCTCATTCGGTCCCGCAGACCGTGCATTGGGGGTCGTTCTTCAGCCGGACGGTGTTCCACTCCATGGTGCGCGCGTCCAACAACAGCAAGCGGCCCTGCAGCGTCTCGCCAATCCCCAGCAGCAGCTTCACGACCTCGGTAGCCTGAATACAGCCGATGATGCCGGCCACCGAGCCGAGTACGCCGGTCTCCGAGCAATTCTGCCAGCTGGACTGCTGCGGTTGGCCATCCGGCGCTGCAACCGCCTCCTGATACAGACAGTTATAACATGGGCCGCCCGATTGGTCGAAACGGTAGACCGACACCTGGCCCTCCATGCGCACCACGGCACCCGACACCAGCGGCGTGCCCGCGGCGTGGCAGGCGCGATTGATGGCGAACCGGGCCGCAAAGTTGTCGGTGCCGTCGACCACTACATCGACTTCCCGCGCCGCGCCGACCAGTTCCTCCTCGCTCAATATGCGGTTGTGGGCAACGATCTCGACATCCGGATTCAGCGCATTGAGCATCTTTTTGGCGGATACGACCTTTTCCATCCCGATGGTAGCGCTGGTGTGCACGATCTGCCGCTGCAGGTTAGACAACTCCACCTGATCGGGATCGACGACCACCAGTTGGCCCACACCGCTGGTGGCCAGATACATGGAGATCGGCGAACCCAATCCGCCGAGGCCCAACACCAGCACCTTTGCGTCCAACAACCGCTGCTGGCCCGCGACATCGATCTCCGGCAGGAATATCTGCCGGCTGTAACGCAGCAGTTGCTCGTCGTTGATGAGTTGTTTTGCAGCGGAGGTAGTCACGTTCACTACATCATGGGTAAGCCATCTACTCGGTCGCTTTTTTTTCGGCGTCTTTGAACGCCGCCAATTGTTCCGGCGTCGCTTCCCGCGCGTGGCGCTGTTTGTATTCCGCATAGGGCATGCCGTACACGATCTCGCGCGCTTGATCGTAATCGATGTCGATGCCGCACTCGGCGGCCGCGGACCGGTACCATTTCGATAGGCAGTTGCGGCAAAAATACGCCAGATTCATGAGATCGATGTTCTGTACTTCCGGGTACTTGCGCAGATGTTCGATCATCTTGCGGTAGACCGCGGATTCGATCTCGGCTCTCGTTGCGTCGGTGATCTCGGGGAGCTTAGACATTTTTTGTTACCATCTAGTTTCTCGAGCGAGCGGCCCGTTTTACTCTGCGTGGGCGCCAAAGTCTAGCGCGCAGATTACCTGGCCGGGGTCAGACCCCATTGGCCGATCATGACTTCTGGGACAAGCCCTGTTCTACCGCCATCACCGCCGCTTCCACCCGCGAATGCACGTCCAACTTCCGCAGGATGGATTTTACGTGCAGCTTCACGGTGCCGTCCGAGATGCCCAGGTTGCGGGCGATGACCTTATTGCTCTGCCCCTCGGACAGATGGCCCAGGATCTCGCGCTCGCGCGGCGTCAAGTCATCGAATGGGGAAGATGCCTCTGCCGTGCCGTGCGTATATCCCTGCCGGACGACCCGAGCCAACACATCGGTCAGCCCCGGCGCCACCACCGATTTCCCCGCCACCACGTCCCGCAGCGCGACCACCAGATCGTCCGGCTCCATCTCCTTGAGCAGATAGCCCTGCGCACCGCAGCGCAGCGACTCGACCAGATCACGCTCGTCGCTGCTGGTGGTCAACATCACCACCGGCGTGGTGACATTGCGTTCACGGAACCTTTTTAAGACCTCTATGCCCCCCATATTCGGCATGCGCAGGTCGAGTAGAATGATGTCCAAGTCCAGATCTTCACCGAGCCGCAAACCTTCGCTGCCATCACCCGTCATCGCCGCCACCTCAATTCCCCGATGTGCGAGCAGGCCCTCGAGCCCGACGCGAAACAAGGCATGGTCATCGATGATCAATACTTTCATGGTCGATATAGGTTAAGACACGGCGGTTCTAATGGAAACATCCGATTGCCGGAACGGGTAACGGAAGGTCAATAATATACGCGTACCTTCATTGGGTTCACTATCGATTTTTATCTCGCCGCGAAGGCGCTGCGCGCGTTCCTGCATCACCATCAATCCGATATGTTCGCCGTCCTGCTCCGATTCCTTCTCACCCGCGATGCCCACGCCGTCGTCTTCGATCAACACGCGGTACTCACCGCCAAGAGAGCTGCGCAACATGACCCGAAGGGCGTGCGCCTGGCTGTGCTTGCGCGCATTGGCCAGCGCCTCTTGCACGATGCGGATGACCTCGACTTCGAGTTCGCGCGGCAGCTCCGAGCTGGCCCATTCATCTTGCAGGAAGGTGGCGATACCGGTCTCATTTTCAAAGCGATTGACCAATTTGGCAATGACGGGAACGATTTCGTCTTGATCGATGGGCGCACGGAACCGCGCAATCAGCTCGCGCAACTCGGTGTGCGCCTCATCGAGACTGTTTTCGACGCGCTCCATTTCCTGCCACACCGCGGATTCATCCTGCTGGTGCAGGGTCTCGTCCAACACCCGCACTTGGAAGCGCAAGCTGGCCAGGGTTTGCGCCAACGAGTCGTGGAGTTCGTGGGCCATGCGGGTGCGTTCCTCCATGCGCGACAGGCGCTCGCGTTCGTGATCGAGGCTGTGGCGCTCGATGGCCATGCCTAAGTGGCGCCCGACACTGGTCAACAATGCCTTGACGTCTTCGCGCCCCACGAGCGTCTCGTCGTCCATGTACAGATCAATGACACCATGGGTGCGGTTGCGGTATGGCAGCGGCACCGAGATCAATCCCAGATGCGCGAAATAGGTGACGTCTTGGAGCCCACCGTATTCGCCGGTGTCGATGGTCTGGGCGTGCGCGGCGTACTTTTGTTTCAACTCCACCACCTCTTGGTCGGTGCCGATGCTCGCCACCATGCGCATGTGCCCGTCGCTCTCCACCAACCGCACGCTGCCGGCGTGGGCGCCAACCACCTCTTTCAACACCCGAATCGATCGCGCCAGCAGATCGTCGAGATCCCGGGACACATTGATGCTCGCGGCCACGTCGTAGAGCAGTTCCAGGGATCGCGCCTCGCGCGCGAGATGTGTGCTCATCCCGGGCTCCCGGCGCGGTGCATCGGCGGTAACCGCATCCGCCTGATCGCTCAACCGCTTCAAGTCCTGGGCGAGCTGCGCGGAGGGTTCGCTCAGCGATTGCCCGCCGCTATCGCCGCCACCCACCCGCGTCTCCCGATCGGGGGTGGCTTCCGGGACCTGCGACCCGGTGGACCGCCCACTCCGAACCCCGAGCACGGTCAGCGTCACGCCGGCAACCACCAGGCTCAGTTGCGTCAACGCCAGCCGCGCGGCTGCGTCCGGATGCGTGATCATCAGGTAAGCGCACACCAACATCAGGGCAAACACCACCATCTGCCCGGTGGTCACCCATACCCATCGTTGCCGGTATTTAGTGTCCATAGAGCGAATTGTGCCTCGTTTGCGGGGTCGCTGGCATGTTGCGCCGCAGCATCAGCGCGTTCTTTGCGGAGTCAGACCCCGATATTTTTGTCTTGATGTCATCTGTGGGAGCGGCACTTTGCCGCGAAGATTATCGCCGTGGTTAATTTGAGGTCTGTACCGAAGGGCGCTTAACTTAAGGGATCACGACACGCTGAACCGAGTAACAATTTCCGGGACACGCCGTCAATACCTCCATGTAGGCTCGTCGCCAGCATCCTTGCTGGCGACGGTCCCGGAAATTCTCCCTCAATTCAGCACTTTTTTGCCTCAGTTTCCCTTGGGGTCAGACCCCCATCAGTTCACACACTCGTCACCGCGAACGGTTCATCAGTTCGCCGATATGCTCCGGGCTGATGCCGGTCTCGTTGTGATAGGCCTCGATCACTTTGCTCGGACCAACACTATCGCCTGCAGAATCTGATGGTCGGCGCCCCGGATCCCTCAACAACGTAGGATGCGGAAGGTCGCTTACTCTTTCTGAAAGCTGTTCCACGTCTTGCTTCAACGCTTCGGCACGTGCCAAGTTAGCGAGCGTAGATTCCATGTCTTTTCGTGCCTGTTCCATCTTGCTGACCTCTACGTCGACCTTCCGAATCTCTTTTCTCGCCTGTTCCACCGCCGCCGGCGACACCACCGGGGGCAGCATGACGCGATCTTCATCAGATACATCAGTGCGCCACCACATCACCCCCGAGGCAATGACAAACCCGACCATGCCTACGAGCGGATATATAAAAGCTTGTCTCATCGGGGTCTGACCCCTTTATTCGAGCGCTTGACCATCATCTTTTGAATCTCCTTTTTGAATCGCCTGCCACCCAATATGTTGCCTTGCCGCGCGCATTTCCGAACGCGGGTCAAATCCTCATCATTAATATGAAATTGAAACAAGTAACGATAGGCCCGCGCACGCGTCACTGGTGTGTTGCCCAGAGCCCGATACAGGGCATGATGGGTCACCACATCATCTTGCTTGCCACCACAATTGTGCCGGTGGCTTGACCAGCTATAGTCCATTGGGTCATCCACCATGGACGCCCACACGGGATTAAGCTCAATATATCGCATGCACGTCAACAGGTATTTCTCAGAATCGATTAGCGACGGTTTAAAACGGCCGTCCCACAGCGGACCAGTTCGGTCATAATTGTCGTTCACGTAACGCACATAGCGCCTGCCCACCGCCTGCATCACCTTTGAAATACTGTCTTGTGTATGTGGCGTCATCAACAAATGGACATGGTTCGTCATTAATACGTAGGCATGTATATCACAGTCATGCTCCGCGCATGCCTTGGCCAACCATTCCAAGTAATACCGGTAATCTCGCTCGTGGAAAAACGTCGCACGTTTATCAACGCCTCGTTGTGTCACGTGCTGCGGATGTCCCGGCAACACAAATCTGGGCTTCCTTGCCATATGTCACCTCCGTGTCTCTTTAGTTTCCCTTGGGGTCAGACCCCCAGTTTCTGCATCATTTCAAGTGGGTAGATATAAATTGGCCGCCTCATTTGATTAATTGGGGTCTGTCCCCTTCATTACAATTTTCGTTCTCAGGACAAAACCCGCGATTACGATCAATGAATAAATAACTAACTCGGCAACAGTTACTAATCCAAGTATTGCGCCTATGCAAAAAAGTACAAAAACAAACACTAGATGAAGATACGAAAGTTGCTTAATAAGAAAACCTATTAACAACCAGCCAACAGCCAAAACGAAAACTGCCTCATTCCTAAAAAAGGAAATCGAAAATCCTTTTTCTCGAGTACTTTTTTCTATTTGATTCATAACTTTCTGATCCAGTTCTTTCAGTCTGTTTAACTCTTCAAGACTCATCTCTGTTTTATTCTTCAATTCGAGATGCTCGGGAGACAACTCAATTGACAAAGACTCGGTAACCCTATCAGAAAGGAAATATGGAATAACCAGCGTACCCATCCAACAAACGCCCAAAAACAACAAGAGAATTATGTCGCGCCTACTTACCACTTAGTTAGTCTCATTTTGCTTAATTAGTTTGAAAGGAAAACAAATAACCAGTTTCTGAGCAGCCTCCAAATAGACATGCTCGGATTTGAGTTTCGGTATAAACGCTTCGAAACGTTGGTTCAGGAAAGGTCCCAATGTGTTTGAAGCCGAGATCGTGGCTAGGGTTAGTAATAACATAATTTTCGACGTCAGAGACCCGTTCATACTCGTAGTAACGATAATCCTGATAGTCTCCGAAAGTAACATTGCGATATTGAAATTGTAGGCCCGGTGGATGGACACGAAGCACACCAAGGGGAGTCATAAACTCTATTGGCGCCCAAGCAGTTGCTGCATACTGGCCTGGATAACTAGCTCCTACGGGAACCCGACGGTAAGGCTGTTTCACTCGCACAACATTCTTATTTTCACCGCTTTTATGCCACTCATCATTAAACCACCGCGAAAATGCTCCCAACATCGCGCCCTTCGCGAATCTACCTCCTGCAAGCTCTGATGCTATCCCACTTACCATGGCCCCTGCACCTACGCGTGCGAATTGGTCGCCGCGGAATCCTGCAATGCGTCCAACGCCAGGAGCAAACGCTTGGGTGAATCCCGTTGACAAAAATGCCTTGGAAAAACTCGCACCGCTCATTCTTCCGGCAACCCCTCCGACCGCGCCGTGGGCAAACGTCTTCATGGCCCTGCCGAGCGACGTCAATGAACGTGTTACGTTTCGCGCGCCATCGTTGATACTGTTTACCAACGATGCATTTTGCGTCGTCGCGAAGTAATTGCCTATCCCGGCGAACGCAAACCCACTGGCTGCCCCAAGCAACGCGCCTTTGAGACTTCCAGTAGACACCAAGCCCGCCAGTCCTCCGGCTATGCCACCGACGGCCAACTTTGCCATTGCCGGCAAGGCGGCCACCGATGATACCCCCGGTGCCATCGCTACCGCTATGTGTGGCACCACCACCGCGATCGTAATCGCGGCAATCGGCCGCCAATACTTCTCAACAAAGCCAACAACTTTGGTGACGACTTTCTTGACGACTTTAGCTACCTTCTTGAACAGCTTCTTGACAGCCTTGAACGGATTGAACGAGAAGTAGCCGCTCGGATCGATGGCATTGAGCGGGTTGTTCAGCACATAGCTGTAGCGGTTCAGGCTCTGGCTGAACAGTGGGAACTGGATGTGAGGATCGGCGGACACGAATCTGCCCAGCGAAGGATCGTACACCCGTCCGTCCATATGAATCAGCTCGACCCCGGCGAGATGCTTGTGGCCGGTATAGCCGCGGTCGGTCGATGCATTGAGCAGATTGCCGATCGGGTCGTTCGCGACCACCGCCAGGCGCCGCTTACCGAACGGGTCGTAGTGGAAGCGTTCGACCACGAAGCCGTTCTCGTCGGTGATGGCGGTAACCGAATCCAGATGGTCGCGATGCAGATAATGGGTCTTGGGGGCATCGCCGCTTATCTCGGTGATCACCGCCACAGCTTGGCCGCCAATGGTGACATGGAAGCGATGGCTGACCGTGGTGGCCGTGGTGACCTTCTCATAGAGGGCGCCGACGCGAACGGTGACCGTGTGTTCGCCGCCGTTGGTCTCCTCCTGCTTGATGAGCTGGCGTTCCGGCCCGTAAAACATGTCGGCAACGTGGCCGCTCTTCGCGATGCGTGACGGCTTGTTGTATGACGTCCAGGTCTGGACGCGGCCATCGCCGGACAGTTGGTTGCCGTTGGCGTCGTAGGCGTAGCTGGCATTCTTAGTGCCGCTGACCGCGGTGACCGCATGGGGGCCGGCGTTGTTGCCGTAGCTGTAATTCCCCACGTCGGAGCGGAAAGTGATGTTGCCGAGCGCGTCGTATTCGAACTGGGTACTGGTCAGGCCCACCAACTCATATAGTTCGGCGCCCTGCCCGGCCAGATTCGCTTGAGTCAAACGGTTGAGAGTGTCGTAGTCGAAGGTCTCGATCAGATCGACGGCACGGTTTCGGCGCTCGATCAGGTTTCCAACCTGATCGTAGACGTAAAAGTCGTCCTGCACGACACCGTCGGCGGCCAGCGTCTGCTGCGCGAAGGCATTGCGCGCAAGCCGGGCTTTGTCTTCGTGGTCGGCCGCGAGCGCCGCGTTGTCGTCGGCGGTACCATTGTGCAGCAGTGCGGCATCGGTGAACTCGGCGTTATATTCCTCATACAATGCCTCCCAATAAGCGTTGGTCGCCATCTCGGCGTATTGCTCGGACAATGTCTGGTTGTGCGCCGCCACCGCGAACAGATCAACAGATACCGCGAGCGCCGCCTCGCCTACACCATCATTGTCATCGTTTTCTTCCGTGAGTTCGCCCTCGGCGCGCTGCCGGAATACGGACGCCAGCGCACGGAACAACGCGATGCGGTCACGGTAGAGAGTCGCGTGGAGGCCGAAGTAGGACGCAGTTTGTGTGTCGCCTTGTTGCAGGTAGTTCTGCTCCAACTGGGCATTCAATGCCTGGGTTCCCTGTTGGACCATAGCGAGAACGTCGGCCAACCAATCGAGGATTATTGCGGCACCGAACAGTACCCCGCCATTATCATTCAACGGCTGCAGCAGCGCGTTCACATCCGGTCTGGCACCAAGGTTCTCTGCTGCGGACGACACGGCGGCAAACGACTCGGCACGGGTCCGGTTGTATTCAGCGATCTGCGCGAGCTGACGGGACAGGTCGCCAATGCTGTCGCGGTCCGCCTGCGCCGGCACCGCAAACGACTGATAGTGGGTCGCCAGTTGTGCATAGTCGCCGGCCAACCGCTGGTATAGATCCTCGACGGCGCGGTAGTGGACGGCGAGCAGATCATGGTAGGCCGCCTCCAGCGCGCGTCCCTGCGCCGGGTCGTCCACCGGGCCGGCGTACTGTGCGAGCAACGCCTGGGCGCCCTGCACCGAGGCGTCGTGGACGTCCGCCAATGCGCCGTTGAGATCGGCGTTGATCCCGTGGATGTCGGCCTGTTTGTCGTATTGCTGGGCCTCGGCTTCGGCGACCGTCGCGCGGGCGCGGTCGTTGATGAAGCGCAGCAAAACCGCTCGCCGGCGTGCCGCGGCCGCATCCTGGATAGCACGGTCTTGGTCCGCCAACGCACCGCCGCGCTTGCCCTGGTACTCAGCGGACTGCTGGCTGAAGTCACTGACGAACTGTCGCAGCTTATCGAGAAATCCCTGGATCACCTCCGTCGCGAGCGTGGCCGCGACGTTGATGTTGCCCTGCGTGCGCAAATGAATCAGCCGGCCGGTGTTGCTGTTGTATTCCAGATCGGTGACGACGTTGTTGCCCTGGGTGAACTTCGTGATTTGACCGTCGGCGCCGACTTCGTTGGCGCTCCAGTGCAGTATCGAGTTGCCTTCGTACTGCGCGTATGACTGATCGGCGCGCTCTACCGCGAGATTGGCGGCGTCCACCGCATCCTGCACCTGCTTGTCGATGGCGTTGACGGCGTTGGCCTCCTGACTCGCATGCGCGTAATAAGTATTCGCCTGCTCCGCCTTGGTATTGGCGGTCTGACTGTATTGATCAGCCTGCTTGGCGTGGGTGTTCGCCTTATCCGCCCACCAATTGGCTCGGTAGGCGAAGCCGTCGGCGGCGTTCTCGTAAGTTTGGGCTTCCTGTTCTGAGATCTCTGCAGATCGTCTATGGCTTTCGACCCACCCGTTCCAGAAATCCACTTCCCATTGGGTAGTTGACGCGTTATACATATCGACGGCAGTGTTGTATTCGCGCCAGAATATATTTGCCTGCGCCCACTTCTCACCCGCGATGCGGTAATGTTGATTGGCGGTAGCGGCGTAGTAGTTGGCCTGACCGACCGCATAGTTATAGGCATCGACCGCATCGTTGGCGAGATCCGCATAGTGCTGCGCGTCGTTCGCGTAGGGTTGGGCCAGATTGTTGTAGTAATGCATAGTGTCGATGTGGGTCTGGCGCTGGTCCGCAAGGCTGGCCTCCAGATCGATGGCGTCCTGGGCCAGCTGCTGCGCGAGGTCGTATTGATTCAGATAGTCCTGGTAGGCATCCCGACCGGCGCTGCGCACCTCTATGGGAAACCCGTATTCGTTGTAGGTCGTGCGCACCACGAGCTGCGAGGGATAGACGACATAGTCAACCCGGTCGGTGCCACCCTGATACCCGGTCTCGGTCACGTAGCGCTGGTTGTCGATGGTCTCCTCGACCCGGGTGAGGCGACCGAACTGATCGTAATCGTGGCTGCGTACATAGCCGTCGAGACCGGACACCTGTCTCAGCCTGCCGATGCCGTTGGCGGCGGTGTCGTAGGTCCACAGCGTCTCGCCCTCGGCCTCGACGCGGCGCACCAGGCGGTTGAGTGAGTCGTATTCGAGCGTGACCGCCTGGTCTTTGGCGTCCTGCTGCCGGATCAGGTTGCCGAGTGCATCGTATTGATACTGCCAGGTCCCCATGTCGGGGTCGCTCATGCTGATCTTGCGGCCGAACACGTCATAGCCGGTCTCGATGACATTGCCGTAGGCGTCGGTGGTGCGCACGAGGTTGCCCACTGCATCGTATTGGTACTGCGTCTGGTTGCCGGCGGCGTCGACGGTCACCACCGGCTTACCCTGAGCGTTCACGGTGCGCGCCGACGTCTGGCCCAGGGCGTTGGTGATGCGCGTGGTGCGGCCATCATGGTCGATGGTCGTCTGCGTCCCGTTCGCCGCGGTGCGGCGGATCAAGCGACCGAGGACGTCATAGCCGTAACTGGTCCACTTCGGCTCTGTGTCCTTGAAGTACGGGCGAGACTGGCGGGCTTTGCGACCAAAGGCGTCAAATTCAGTATCTTGGTACACCGGCGTGCCGTCAAACCCGAACGTCTGTTTGCGTACCTCACGGCCCAGCATGTCGTGGTACACGGTCTCCGGTGATTCGCCCTGGTTGTCGACGACACCGACAAGGAACGCCCCGTTGGCCGGGCAGGTGGCGTCGCACCACGCGTAGACGAGGACATCGCGCCCGTCCTCTTCCCCGTCGGTGCGCGCCTTGGTCTCGGTGATCTTGCGCCCGAATTCGTCGTAGTCGTAGCGGGTCTCCTGACCGTTTGCGTCGACCGCGCTGGTGACCACGCCGAAACGGTCGTCGTACTGCTTGGTAGCGGTGTGGCCCAGCGCGTTGCTGGCCTGAATGGGAAAACGACCGTCGGCGCCGAAGGTCAAGGCACTATTGCGGGTCTCGATCCCCGCGGCGCTGACGGTGGTGGCGGCCTGATTGCCGAATCCGTCATGGGTGTAGTCGGTGGTGACGGCTTGGGCGTGACCCGGTTCGACCACTTGCCGGGTCAGTAGTCCTTCGCTGCCGTAGCGGTAGTCGGTGGTCCGCGTGATTGTCGTTTGTCCGGGTGCGGAAGCGGCCGACTCGGCCCGCGTTAGTTTGCCCAGGACCCAGTTGGCGGCATCGTCGGCGAAGGTATTATGGACGGTATTGATGTAGGTCCCGGTGGCATCGGACGACGACGTGACAGAGCTGGTGTTGTTGCCGTGGTCGTCGTATGACGCGTGGTTACTAATCGTCGACACCAGGCTACCGTCCAGTTCATAGGTGTGGGTCGTCTTGTTCTCGGTATATGGAAAGTACGTCTTGCCGCTGTTCAGGGCCAGGTAGCTATTGGTCTGATTGCTGTGAAACAGGGCGACGCCGTTGAGCGTCTTGGTGGTCGAGAGTAACCATCCGGTCAATGGATACTGTTGTTCGAATCGGGAATCGATGGCAATCCCCGTGCGCGTGTCGTACACCTCATGCCACGCAAAGCCCAGCGAACCGCGGCCGGTAACGTTCACCTTGGCGCCCCCGTAACGATGTTCCGCGCGCGCCCAGCCGCCGACGCCGTCGCTCGCCTGTACCGCGGAAACGAGAAAGAACGGGCCGTGATGGTCCACATCCGGATACCCGCTGGCGGCGACCGCACCCGGCGTGTACACGCCGCTGTGGGAACTGGATACGTATTCGATCCGGGTGGCGAAACCCAACCCGTTGACGATCTCGGTCACCACTTCCGGTATGGCGAATTCACCACCACCAACGCCGCTCAAAAAAGTGCGCGGAGATTCGCCCCCCATTGCGACCACCAGGTCCATGGCGCCATCGCCGTTGGTATCGGCGAGCATGCCGCGCGGAATACTGTCGGCGTTGGCGCGTTGTTTGATCAACGCGGTCGGCAATGCAAAACTATTATCCGGCACCCAGCCGGGGTTGGTGTTCTTCCACACCGCGTTGACGTAGGTGCCGCCGGTGGTTTGGTAAGACCGAACCATGTCGGCAACACCGTCTCCGGTGACATCCAAAAAGCTGCCGTAAGCGTTTGCCGAACCGTTGCTGTAATCAACACCGAAGGTGACTGGTTGGTAATCTGGGCTATAGAGCCAGCCGGCGCCGGTGTTCAACCACACGTTGAGGGTCTGCACCCCGTCGCTCTTGTAAGCACTGACCAGATCCGGCAGACCGTCGCCGTTGACATCGACCAGATCGGCGAGCGCCCGCCCATCCGCATCATCGACATACGAAAGCAACACGGTGGGCAGTTCGTAATCGCTATCCAACAGCCATCCCGATCCGGTGTTGATCCATGTACTGAACACGATGCTGCCGCCGGCGGTCTGGACGGACCTGACCCAATCGGGAAGACCGTCGCCATTGATATCGGCGAAGCGGCCGTAAATGATGCCGGTCGCGATGCCCGCCGCGTAGTCATACTGCACCTCCGGCGGGGCGAACTCGGGCGCGGCGACCCAACTGCTACCGGTGTTGCGCCACGCGCCAAGAATCACCTCACCGGCGGGTGTGCGCGTGGCGACGACCACGTCGGCCAGCGCGTCACCATTGAGATCGATCAGTTGCGCGCGACGCATGCCGTCCGGTGCACCATCGATATCGGTCAATACCTCAGGCAAGAGAAAACGTGCGTCGCTGCTCCAACCGTTTCCGGTGTTCAACCAAACCTGTTGCGTCGCAGTACCGCTTTCGGCATACGAAAGGATCCAGTCCGGCAATCCGTCACCGTTGAGGTCCACCAACTCCCCAAGGTGTAGACCCGCGGGGGTCGTGTGGTAGCTGGTCAGCGCCGACGGCGGAGCGTACCCGGCGGAGGAGGCCCAACCGTTCTTAGAATTCAGCCACGTGTGCAACGCCTCAGCGCCGTTGGCATCCCTGACCGCGGTGACCCAGTCGGTGCGCCCATCATTGTTGATATCGATGACCAGTCCGCGCGGCCGCCCGGCACCGTCCACCAGATCGTCA
This sequence comes from uncultured Gammaproteobacteria bacterium, assembly GCA_947258975.1. Classification (GTDB taxonomy): domain Bacteria; phylum Pseudomonadota; class Gammaproteobacteria; order Arenicellales; family JAANXG01; genus CALZGZ01. The sequence continues at coordinate 130,908 of CAMYKK010000006.1, read as the reverse complement.
GGCGGTAATTCCGGCCCATTGCTCCAGCCGGTGTCCGCGTCTTGCCACGCGAATGTTGTGGGTGGCAGACATACGGCAACGTCTCCTGCGCACTCGGTCACCGAAGTCATGCGCGATGACCCGGTTGACGGAGATGTGCCGTAGCCGACGCGGTAGTCCCGCACCAATGCGGCGCCGGAATAGGTCTTGATGTGGGTCAGACGCTTGGCGACGCGGAACGCGATACCGTTCGCGAACGCGCGGATCGGGTCGGGACGGGGCTCATATTCGAACTCCACCGCCAAGCTGTTGCCAACGCCCTGACTATCGTTGCGGCCGTAACGTATGGCAGCGGGGATCCGCTCGGTTTCCGCTACGCCAATATCGCCGGCAGCGGTATAATCCGCGAACTCGTAATCGATGGTATTGCCGTGAACGTCATGCAGTTGACTGACCCACCAGCGATGCACGACGCCGGTATCCGGATGTTTGATTTGCGCATCGGTCGTGGTGCCGAAATAGATACGCCCCCCCGCTTTGGTAAGAACGGTGAATGACTCGGGGCCGCTCCCGCCGGTGGAATAAGCGATCGAACCGTTGGCGATGACTTTCTGAAATGCGTCGATCTCGGTGCGGTATTCAGAGCCGTTGGCGCCGTAGACGCCGCTGATCGAGATCAACCGTTGACCATCCAGGCAAAAACGGTCATCCGCATCGTGCTGCACACCACCCGCCACCCCATCTTGCGCGATGGTGCGCCCGCACCGAGTAATCGAGGACAGACCGTTGAGGTGGGCGCCAAGGCCCAGTAATCCGTTGCCGCCACCGCTGACGTAAGCGATAGACAGTTGGGGGGCGAGGTCATTGACGCCCGGCGGGATCTCGATCTTGACTGCAAACGACGCCTGACCGGCGCCGGTGACTTCGAACGAGCCGTTCACGGCGCCTACCGCGTATGCGAACGTCGTTGCCGGGAGCCAGGCGATGCCGAACAACAAAACGAACAGAGTCAATCTTATCCGCCGATGATGGCGTCGTCCGCGTAGAACCATCATTATTATTTTGCGCCTCCCCGTGTTTTCCTTTTTTGCCCTCTGGGTTGGGTTACAGATCCCGGCACTCAAGGGGATCTGACACCCATTAGCGAAAAGATTAGCGACACCCGCGCCGTATTTCTTCACCCATTTGAGTGATATTTGTTGGATGGGGTCAGACCCCACAAAGCGGGGTCTGACCCCGCTGGAGGGCCCCTTTGGAGGCGATTACGGCTTCGGGGGGATGAAGTGGGGGTCGTTGGGGTTGAGGAAGATGAATTCGCTGGTGCCGGATTCGAGTGCGACGAAATCCAGGGTCATGCCGTTCACCAGCTCGGCGCTGGTGGGGGCGACGACGACGTCGATGCCGGCAAGTGCCACGCGATCGTCGTCCTGCTTGGCCGCGTCGAATCCCATCGCATAGTCGATGGACCCGTCTTGTTTGCGCTTGGCCGCGATGCGCAGCGCCATGCCCTGCATCCCATCTTGTTCGGCCACTGTGCCGATCTGTTGGGCCGCGGCTTCGGTTACGGTAATTTTCATCATCTATTCCACATTGCTTTGCGAGGAGGCCGCGCAGCGACCGACGAATGCAACGAAACGCTGCGCCCAGCACACCGGATGCACGCTGCGTAGATGGGCGTAGCTGGCGACCACGTTGCGATGAATCAGTCCGTCGAATTCACCGTCGATGCCGACGCCGCGCTGTACGCGGTAAGCAAACACCGCCGGCGCATCGAAGTTCTCGATCCGCGAGTAATGAAACTCGTGGGCGCGAATGACGTCCGCGCCGTCGGCCAGGACCGACCCCCACGGCGAGCGGCCGGTTTCGGTCAGGGAGACATAGCCGCGCCCTACCGGACGGCTTTGCATTGCCACATCCAACGGCAGGGCGCCGACCATTTCGTATTGACGGCCGTGCCAGCTCAGACGCCGTGCGAGATACATCAAGCCCCCGCACTCGGCGTACACCGGCCCGTCCTCCGCGACGAAACGCAACACGTCGCGGCGCAGAAACTTGTTCGCCGCCAGCGCCTGCATTTGGGTCTCGGGGAAACCGCCACCGATGAACAAGCCGTCCACCTCGGGCAGCGCACGGTCGCGCAGGGCGTCGAAGAACACCAGCTCCGCGCCGGCGCGGCGCATCTGCTCCAGGTCATCCGGATAATAAAACCCGAACGCCGCGTCCCGGGGAATGCCGATACGGACCGTCACTGCGCGCGGAACCTCCGCCTGCGCCGGCGGCGGCGGCAACGCCGGCGCCTGGCCAGCGATGGCGATGATCCGTTCAAGGTCGACGCCGGCGGCGACGGCCGCACGTATGCGTTCGATGGTGCGCGGCGCATGGTCGGTCTCGTTGCCCGGCACCAGTCCCAGGTGGCGCTCTTCGATGATGACATGCGACTCCTTGTTGAGCACCCCCACCACCGGCACGTCGGTATATTCTTCAAGGGCCGCGCGCAGCTTCGCCTCGTGGCGCGGCCCGCCCACCTGGTTGAGGATCACCCCCGCGATGTTGACGCTGGCATCGAAGGCGCGGTATCCGGACACCAAGGGCGCGATGCCGCGGGTCATGCCGCGGGTGTCGATGACCAGTATCACCGGCGCCTGCAACAACCCCGCCAGGGCGGCGTTGCTGTCGGCGCCGTGCACGTCCATGCCGTCGAACAGGCCTTTGTTGCCCTCGATGATCGCGATGTCTGCGTCGGCGGTTCGCGCCGCCACTGTGGCGCGCAGTTGCTCGCTGTCTTGGGTATTGAAATCGAGGTTGTAGCAATCGCGGCCGGTGGCCTGGGACAGCCAGATCGGATCGATGTAGTCGGGGCCTTTCTTGAACGGCTGAACGATGTGATCGAGCGCTGTGAGCGCGGCACACAGGCCCACGGACACGGTGGTCTTACCCGACGATTTGTGTGCCGCCGCGATGTAGATGCAAGCCATGTTGGTGATTGTCCTCCGGGAGACCCCAGAGTATCAATGACGGACTGCGGCGAGCCCGTATGCCTCGCCGCGCTCCCGGAGGCCGGCGCAGGTCTCGTGCAGCGGCGCGCCGCGCCTGGAACGGGATCCATCGCGGTCTACGGGCCGCGTTGCGGGCAAACGCAGCCGTACAGGAACCAGCCTGGGATGGGATCGTCCCGCGCCCATTGGTGCCAGGGAACGTCGCGTATGGCATGTCGTCATTTCAGGAAACAGACGCTGCGGGTGTCCAAGGTTCAGGCCATGAATAGACGCTGGGGCGCCTGGTGGGAAATGCGCGCTAACCCGCCGTCGCTTCCGCAGCCACCGGCTCCTCCGCGCCGGCGGAAGGCGGCTCCCCGAGCCGCTCGGGGAGGAACGGCAGCACCCGCATCGCGACCACCGCGATCAACAGCGCCAGACCGATGCCGCCAATGCCCAGCAGTATCTCCGGCGCGCTCGGCGCATAGCCGTTGACGGCGCCGTCAAAAAACGTGCTGCTCTCTTCCATGCCCGGGAACAACGCCAGCGGATATGCCTGCGCCCCGACGATGATCACGTAGACCTGCGCCAGGCCGCCGACAACCACCAATATCGACGCGGCGACCAACGCGCGCCGGGAACGGCTGAGCGCCGGCGAGAACAATATGGTCAACGGCACGATGCTGCCGAGAATGATTTGAAACAACCAGAACACGGTGGTGTATACGCCACCCTCCAGCAGGATGAAGCGCTCGACGCCGTGGTGTTCGGTCGCATACAGATTGGTCAGGTGGTAAGCCAGGGTCATGTAGAGCACCGCCGACACAAAGATGGCCAACAGATTCTTCAACCGGCGCAGGATGTCGTCGTCGAGGGGCCGGTCGGTCCATTCAAATGTGGCCATCAGCACCAACAGGAATATCGCGGTGCCGAACGACAACGACATGATGATAAACAGCGGCGCCATGATCGCCGCGTCATAGGCCTGCCTCGCGACCAGGAATCCGAAGATCGAGCCGGTACCGGTGGTGAGAACGAAGCGCCAGATAAACGCGACGGTGCCGGCGGTCTTGCCGAACTTGTTCATGCGCGGTTCGAACATCATCCACAGGTAGATGGCCACCACCAGCAGAAAACCGATGTACAAGAAGATGTTCCAGGCAAAGATGGACTTGAAGTTGTAATAGGTCATGGCGACGATCAACCGCTCCGGCCGGCCCAGATCCAGCACCAGCACGATCAGGCCGCCCACCAACAACGAGACCGACAGCAATGCGGACAACCTCGCCAGGGGTTTGTAGTCGCTCTTGCCGAACACCGACGACAGCGATGCGGTGTTCAACGCGCCGGATGCGGCGACGATTAAAAATACCGCGAACACGTGGGGCATGCCCCAGACGATCTGATTGGACATGCCGGTGACGTAGTGACCGTTGACCTCCATGTAGTGCGCCGCCGCGTAACCGATGGCGGCCAACGCCGCCAACACCGCGAGCAATAACCAATAACCGCCGCTTTGACCTGCCAGGGTTTGATAACGTACCGGCTTCATTCAGAACCTCTTTTCGCTGCCTTGATGCAATGTGCGGGCTGTTTACACACCGTGATAGCGGACCCCGGTATTGAGACGCAGATCGGCGCGGATCTGCCGGTTCGGCAATTCCCGCAGCCGTTGCGATAAGCGGCTGCCGGAGTCCTTCATATCGCCGAACACCAACGCTTCGTGCCCGGCCCGAGTGCAGGCCTCGACACAGGCCGGCTCACGGTCGCGGTCCACGCGGTGGACACAGAACGTGCAGCTTTCCACGGTACCCTTGCCACGCGGCGCCTCGGGCACCTGATTGGCGAGGGTTTCATGCACGAACGAGCGCGCCTTGAACGGACACGCCATCATGCAATAGCGGCAACCGATGCAGATGTGTTTGTCGACCAGGACGATGCCGTCCACGCGGCGGAACGACGCGCCGGTGGGGCACACGTCCACGCACGGGGCGGTCTCGCAGTGCTGGCACATCACCGGCAACGAATAACGCTTACCGGTGGTCTTGTCTTTGAGGTCGATCTTGCGGATGTACTGCGCGTCGGTCTTGGGCCGCCCCATGCCTTCCAGGCCGAACTCCTCGTTGCACGCATCGACACACTCGGTGCAACCCTGCGCGCATTGGGTCACATCCACCAGCATGCCCCAGCGCACCTTGTCCGATGCCGCTTCATCCGCCGGCCGCGCGCGCGCCAGATCCACCAGGCGCACGCCGGGCGCCAGGGTCAGCATCGCCGCGGCGGCGCCGGCACGGCCAATGAATTCGCGGCGCCCGCTGTTCATCTTCGACTCGGTGTCATTGGCTGGCATGAAATTCGACTCCCTCAAGGCGCGACGCGCAGCCGGAAGCTGACGTCGCTGCCCGGTTCTGCGAGCGGGCGCGCCGCCACGGGCTTGCGCTGCCGCGGCGTGGTGGCGTGGCATTCGAAGCAATCCATCGTCACTCCCGAATAATCGTGACACACATTGCAGAACTCGCCCTCGGCATTGACCGGCATAAATTGTCCTTGGTCATCCTTGCGGGTGTGGCATTCCAGGCATTCCACCAAGCTGTGTTTCTTGGTGCGGATGCCGCGGTGCATGGTCTCGTCCCGCTGATGGGTGAGAAGCCGCATGTGGTCGCGGCGCATCACGTCCGTCGCTTCGACGCACCGCTCGCCCTTGCCGCGCGGCGGCGTCGGCATCGGCGTGTCGGCGGCGGCCACGGCCGTCCACCCGGCCGCGCAGATCAACGCCCAACTCAATACCGCGATCGCTGCGCGCATCGCTTTATCCACCCATCCCCATATCGATATACCCGCTGGGACAGACCTCGGCACAAATATGACAACCGATGCATTTGTTGTAATCGGTGTCCACATAGCGTCCGGTGGTGGATTTATCCTTCTTGACCCGGAACACCGCGTCCTGGGGGCAGAAGATGACACAGTTATCGCACTCGAAGCACAGGCCGCAGCTCATGCAGCGCGTCGCCTCCTCGATCGCCCGATCCTCCTCCAGGCCATAGTGGCGCTCCTCGAAGTGGCCCAGGACTTCGTCGGGCCCAGGCACCTTGGCCGCGCGTTTTTGGCGCGGCGTGTGTTCGAAGTGGGCGAGGAACAGCTTGTCGGACGCGACAATTTCGTGCGCCGAGCGGTCTTCGTAATTATGCACCGCAAAGTTCGCCGACGCCGTGCCCCAGTCCTGGGTGTGATCGTACGCGCTGGGCGCGTGCCCGCTCTCACTCAATTTATCGAGCAGATTGAAATGATCCACGTCGACCTTCGGCCGCTTGCTCGGCTCCCGTCCGCTGACATAGTGATCGATGCTCTCCGCGGCGATCGACGCCTGGCCGATGGCGGTGGTCAACAAGTGCGGCCGGATGATATCGCCGGCGACGAAATGGCCGGGCCGGTCCGGCACCTGGTAGAAATTGTCGGCATCGATCAAGCGACGATCATTGCCCATTTCCTCGATGCCGGCCAGATCGCCGCCTTGGCCGATGGCGGACACGATCAGATCGGCCTCGAGCTCGAACTCGGTGTCGGCGACGGGCGTCGGGATGCCCCGATCGTCCACGGTGCACTTGGCCATCTTCACTCCCGTGGCGCGGCCGTCGTCGCCGACGATCACCGCCACCGGCATCACCCCATTCATGATGGTGACCCCCTCTTGCAACGCGTCGTCGACCTCGTGTTCCGAGGCGGTCATTTCCTCGCGCTGGAACAAGGCGGTCAGGGTGACGGTGGCGCCCTTGCGGGCGGCGGCGTAGGCGGCGTCGTGGGCGACGTAACCGCCGATCACTTCTTCCGGACGGTCTTTGGGATTAAACTTCTCGATCTTTCCAAGACGGCGCGCCACCGACACGACGTCGATGGAGGTGTCGCCCCCGCCGATGCACACGACCTTGTCCGCGGTCACTTGCAGCGATCCCTTATTGAACGCCTCGAGGAACTTCACGCCGTTGACACAGTTGGGGGCGTCGCCACCGGGCACCGGCAGGCCGCGACCGCTCTGGCAGCCGATGGCCCACAGCACCGCGTCGAAGTCGTTTTCCAGCTCGTCGATGGTGATGTCTTTGCCGACCCGGGTGTTGGTGCGCACCTCGATATCGCCGAGCTCGATAATGCGTTGAATCTCGTGATCCAGGTAATCCCGCGGCGTGCGGTATCCGGGAATACCGTAGCGGAACATGCCGCCGAGCTTCTCCTGCATCTCGATAATGGTCGACGCGTGACCGAAACGGCGCAGCTGATAGGCGGCGGCGAGACCGGCGGGCCCCCCGCCGACGATCGCGATCCGCTTGCCCGACAGCGGCGGCGGGGCCTCGAACTTGAAGCCCTCTTTGAACGCGGTGTCGCCGATGAATTGCTCCACCGAGTTGATGCCGACGAAATCCTCGACGTTGTTGCGGTTGCACCCGTCCTCGCAGGGAGCCGGGCATACCCGTCCCATCATCGATGGAAACGGATTGGCGTCGGTGGAGCGTTGGAACGCGTATTCCTGCCAGCTGGTGCCCTCGGGCGGCCGCTCGATGCCACGCACGATCTGCAACCAGCCGCGAATGTCTTCGCCGGACGGGCAGCTGCCTTGGCACGGCGGCGTGCGATGCACATAGGTCGGACACTTGTGCGAGTGATCGGCTTCAAAGATGTCCTCTTGCCATCTCGTCGTCTTGTAATCGCCGTCTTCGTACAAGCGGAACGTTAAGCCTTGTTTCATCTCGTCCTGGGACGTCGCCATATTGCTTCTCCGAATTTCGCTGTAATCTTTTGCTGGGTGTGGGGTCTCAGTGCTCGGCGCCCATCACCAACGCGTCGCCCACCAACTGGTGCACACTCACGATCATGTCCATGCCCATGCCGTAATAGGGCAGGACCTTGGTGAACTGGCTCTTACAGATCGCGCAGATCGCCGCCATGTGCGTGACCCCGTCCTCGTCGATGACCTTCTTCAACGCCTCCATCCGCGGCACCGCCCCTTTGACGCGCAGCTCCACGAGGTCGTCGGTCAGCAGACCGCCGCCGCCGCCGCAACAGAAGGTGTGCTCGTGGATGGTGTCCGGCGCCATGTCCACGTAGTGGTTGCACGCCGCCTTGAGCAGCGCGCGGGGAATCATGAATTGCCCGCCCGGCATGTCGCCCATGCGCGAAGCGCGGGAGACGTTGCACGAATCGTGAAACGTCACCACCTTGTCGTCATTGGCTTCCTTGTCGAATTTCAGCGCGCCCCTGTTGATCAGGTCGTAGGTAAACTCGCACACGTGCTGCGGCACCGGATAGTTGGGATCGAGAAAATCAAACGGGCCGATCAAGGTATTCCAGAAGCTGTAGGCAACCCGCCACGCATGACCACATTCGCCGACCACGATGCGCTTGACACCCAGATCCAGGGCCGCTTGACGAATGCGCATGGCGACCTTCTGCATGTTCTCGTAATTGCCGATGAAGATGCCGAAATTGGCCGCCTCCGACGCGAACGAACTCAAGGTCCAGCTGATGCCGGCCTGGTGGAAGACCTTGCCATAGCCGATCAAACCGTCCACGTGGGGTTCGGCGAAAAAGTCCGCCGAGGGGGTGACCAGCAGCACCTCGGCGCCTTCCTGGTCGAGGGGGTATTTGACGTCGACTTCGATGTCTTCCTGGACCTCTTCCTCCAAGCCCTCCAGGGTATCCGCCAGGGCCGGTTTGGGCAGGCCGAGGTTGTTGCCGATCTTGTGGACCTTGGCGATGATCTCGTTGGAGTATTTCTGGCCGACGCCGATATGCGCCAGAATCTCGCGCCCGGCCATGGTGATCTCGGCGGTGTCGATGCCATACGGACAATACACCGAGCAGCGGCGGCATTCCGAACACTGGTGATAGTATTTATACCAGTCTTCGATGACCTCCTCGCTGAGTTCCACCGCACCCACCAATTTGGGGAAGTACTTGCCGGCGACCGTGAAGTGCCGGCGATACACCTTGCGCAGCAGGTCCTGGCGCGCCACCGGCATGTTCTTTGGGTCGGCGGTCCCTAGGTAATAGTGACACTTGTCGGTGCAGGCGCCGCATTTCACGCACGCGTCGAGGAATACCGGCAGCGAGCGGTACTTGCCGAGCATCTCGCCCATCTTATCGAGGGCCTTTTCCTTCCAGTTGCCCACCAACTCACCGGGGAAACCGAGGGGTTCCTGGTGCTCCGGCTTGGCCTTGAACGGTTTGCTGTGGGCCATGGCATCGGGGGCGATCGCCGGAATGATCGGGATGTCGGCAAGCACCGGGGTTGCGAATTCTTGCTTAGCCTTGGCCATGATGTCTCTAAGTGCCTGCCTGTGTTTAGTTACCGAGTGTCCGCGTGGCATCCAGCTTCGCCGCCCACGGCGCCAGATGGCGGCGCTCGCGGGGATCGTCGGCCTGGTTGCGCGTCGGACTGAAAAACAGCCCGGGCACGTGCAGCAGCTTGCTGAACGGGAAGATGATCATCAGCGCCGCCACCAACAGGAGGTGAATCCACAGCAAGGCGTCCGCCGGCAACGGCTGCCAGTCGAACCGCATCAGCCCGAGGAAAAACGCCTTCACCGCCACGATGTCGGTGCGCGCCACGAATTTCATCAGCAGGCCGCTACCACCGATGGCGATGAGCAGCGCCAGCATCAAATAATCCGACGGCGCCGAGATATAACGCAGGCGATCCACCAACGAGCGCCGGGCCAGAAGACCCAACAATCCCAGCAGCATCACAAAACCCATGTAGACGCCGATATCCTGCACCAGGGCGGCGGCGAACCAGATCGGCTCGGTGAAATAGCGCAAATGGCGAACCAAGACAATGAGCAGGCCGAAATGAAACAGCCAGCCAAACAACCAGCTCCATTTGCTGCCCTTGAACAGGCTTTCGAATAACACCACCTCGCGGAACAGACGCGCGACAACGCCGCCGCGGGTAGTCGGCGCGGGGGTGGTGGGGATCTTCAGCGGCGCCGGGGTACGGGCGTATTGGCGGATCTTCGCCACCAGACCCGCCACCAGGACCACGATCGCGGTGTAGAACAACAATGCGAAAATCGCCGTTAAGACCGACATGGGTCCAGCCTTCCCCTACAGGATCGTTGCTGATGCGAGGGGGCGCGAGCCCCCGGGTCGGGAGAGCGCCTAGACGCAGCCGGTCGGCTTGGGCAGCCCGGCATATTTACAGGCCTGCTTCGCAGGACCGTACGGAAACAGCTCGTAGAGATACTTGCTGTTGCCCTTTTCTTTGCCCAGCCGTTTGCCGATGGCCTTGGTCAGCACGCGGACCGCCGGAGCGATCTGGTACTCCTCGTAGTACTCACGCAGGAAGTTGATCACCTCCCAGTGGTTGTCGGTGAGGTCGCAATCGTCATCTTTTGCCATGTAGTCGGCGATTTCAGGGTTCCAGTCGGCCAAATTTGCCAAGTAACCTTCTTCGTCTGTTTCGTAAGTCTTACCACCAATTTCGAATGCCATTGTCTTGGTCTCCTGCGGATAAGGGTAGTCAGTTATAACCAGGATTGAACGCGTTCGCTGTTGGCGGCGAGATCGACAAACCCGTCGTACCCCACCACCTCAATCCCATCAATTAATCGTTTCTCCTCGATCCCGCGCGCCTTGAGATCCGGTCCCAAGGCGTACACAGTATAGTCGCTCAGCGCCTGCATCACCTGTTGCTCGACGGCGGTCCCTTTCACTGCGGCGTACACGCCATCTTCGAGCAGCAATATCTCGCTCCCCGGCTTGGCCAGGCGAAGGCAGGTATCCAGGCTATTCTTCTCGAAGGGCGATTTGTTAATTGTGTGCAACATCGTAAGCTTCCTAGTAATTCAGGATGACATCTTGTTGTTCCATTAAATCCGTCAGTTCCCCGCGGTTTACGATCCGGATCGACGGCTTCTCCTGGTAATCGTCGTCCTCGTCTTCGTAGGTCAACTCCATCAGATCGTCTTCGCTCATGCCCCGCTGCTCCAGGGATTCTTTCTCCACATAAAGCTTCGTCACCTCGTAGTCGCCGAGCGCGCGATAAGTGGGAGAGAAGTTTTTCATATTCGATTCAGCGGTATCTTGACCCTTCTGCAACTGGTACACGCCGTCATCAACAAACGCCATGCAGACATCCTGATCAAAGGCGGCACCGATCAGCACCACCTCGAGTCCCTCCAGCGCATAGATCGTCCCGTAGGGGGCCCGCCGGTTCACGTACATGAATTTTTTGGCACCGTTTCCCATGTCCCCTCCTCTTTAGTCGCCAAACGCCATCAAGCGATCGGCCTTGATCCCCATCTCGATCAACTGCCCGAGGCCGGAGATACGGAAACCCTCGGCGATATTGTCGGCGTTCTTTCCGTGCCGCTTCGCTTCGTCTTCATCCACGATGCCGCGACGCTGGGCAGCAGCAACACACACCACCAGGTCGAGTTCGTGTTCCTTGGCCAACTCGCTCCACTGATTGACGATATTCCGGTCGTCCTGCGGCGGCGTAGTCAGCCGCGTGCCGTTGTTCACACCATCATGGTAGAAGAACACGCGTACGATCTCATGGCCTTTGTCCAGCGCCGCCTTGGTGAAGTTGAACGCGGTGTCAGCGGCCTGATGTTGATAGGGGCCTTCGTTGACGAGGATACCGAATTTCATAGCTAATCCCGATTACAGCCGAATGTAAGACGATGAATTGAGACTCTTGCGGGAGCCGCGCCAGTTGTCAATGTGATATTTGGTAAACGGCAACCCGGTCAGTTCGAAAAACCGCGGCCAACCGATGCGGTCGATCCAATCGTTGATGCGTTCCCAATCTTTTGCGTCCGCTTTGTAGGAACGCAGGATCTTTTTCACGATCGCGGTCGCCTCCGGCCACCGGGGTGGATTGTTGGGCACACCCGCGGCAACCAGCTTCTGAAAGCTCGGTTTGCTACGCGCATTGGAATGGTTGCCGCCCACCCAAATCGCCAATTTGCTGTGTTCCGGATCGTTGATCTGCATTGGCGGACAGGGCGGATAGCAGGCGCCGCAGCAGATGCATTTTTTCTCATCCACTTCCAGCGTCGGCTTGCCGTTCACCTGGGCGGGACGAATCGCGGCCACCGGGCAGCGCGCCACCACGGACGGACGCTCACAGACGTTGGCGACCAGATCGTGATTGATCTTCGGCGGCTTGGTGTGCTGCACGTTGATGGCGATGTCGCCCTGCCCGCCGCAGTTGATCTGGCAGCAGGAGGTGGTAACGTGCACGCGGTTGGGCATATTGCAGTTTTTGAACTCGTCAATGAGTTCATCCATCATCGCTTTCACCACACCGGAGGCGTCGGTACCGGGGATGTCGCAATGCAACCATCCCTGGGTGTGCGAGATCATCGCCACCGAGTTGGCGGTGCCGCCGACCACGAAGCCCGCGCCCTCCAAGGCGCCGATCAACGGCTCAACCTTGGACTCGTCCTCGAGCATGTACTCAATGTTGCTGCGAATCGTAAAGCGCACATATCCGTCGGCGAATTCGTCACCGATGTCGCACAGCTTGCGCAGGGTGAACATATCCAGGATGCGCTGCGTACCGGCCTTGACGGTCCACACCTCGTCGCCGCTGTGGGCAATGTGGCGCAGCACACCGGGTCGTGGATGCTCGTGGTACTTCCATTGACCGAAATTCTTGAGCATCACCGGATGCATGTACTGAAAACCATCCGGGCACCCGGACTCGATCGGGCTGCGCATCTCTTTTCGCGCCATGTTGACCTCCGATAACCCTGCTTAAAATTACATTCTGTAAAGGAGGCGAACGCGCCGCCTCCGTGGATTCATTACTGCGGGAGCGCGCGCCTCAACCGGCGGCCGCCTTCTCCTCCGCCTTGCGGCTAAACCATTTTTCCGCTTCCTCGTCCCATCCGTCCATACGCACGTAGGATGACTCACGGGGATGGGACACCATGTTGGGATCAACATCGACGCCGATTCCCTCGAGGAAGTTCACCAAGCCGATACGCTCGATCATCTCGCCACAGCGTTCGTGCTCGAGACCGTTTTCGGCCCAGAAGTCGATGGTCTCCTCGGCGAGTTCGGTAATACGTTCATAGTCTTTTTCGGTCTCCAACTTCATGAACGGCACGATCACGGTGCCCATCAGGTCCCCGATCTTGAGGGTCCGCTTGCCGCCCATCAAAATCGTGACGCCCTTGTCGTCGCCAGGGGACAACGCCTTCGGCATCACGTTCAGGCAATGCATGCACTTGACGCAGTTACGATCGTCGATCTCCACGGTGTCGCCGTCTGTCAGTGACATACAGTTCGTGGGGCAGCGGGTGATGACGTTGTCAATCAGGTATTGACGGCCCTTCTTGTCGACAAACGCCTTGACCTCCTGCTGATCGACTTTGATCTCGTCCCGCCAGGTGCCGATCACCGCAAAGTCAGCGCGCTCGATAGAGTTCACGCAATCGTTGGGACATCCGGAGACCTTGAACTTGAACTTATACGGCAGCGCCGGGCGATGTACATCATCGGTGAAATTATTGACCAGGGTGCGGTGGATCTTGTGCTCGTTGGCGCATGACTGCTCACAGCGCGCCGATCCGACACACGACATGGCGGTGCGCACGCACGGACCGGCGCCCCCCAGATCCCAACCGTAGTCGTTGATCTCGTCGAAGAAATGCTGCGTGTTCTCGGTGCTGGCGCCGATAAACATGATGTTCCCGGTCTGGCCATGGAACGTCACCAACCCCGATCCCCACTTCTCCCAGCTGTCACCCAGTTTGCGCAGCATGTCGGTGGTGTAGAAATTGCCGGCGGGGGGTTGCACGCGCAGCGTGTGAAATTCCTTGGACTCGGGGAACTGGGCGCTGACTTCGGAGAAACGCGGAATGATGCCGCCGCCATAGCCGTATACGCTTACCGTGCCGCCCTTCCAGTAACCCTTGCGGGTTTCATAGGAATGCTCCAGCTGACCCAATAAGTCATTGGCAATGCCGTTGATGCGTTCATCGGAATGCTTATCGCGCAATCGCTTGATGCCGGAAACGAAGCTCGGCCAGGGACCGTTCTCCAATTCGTCTAGCATCGGTGTGTCATGAATTGATTTCGCCATCGTGTTGCTCTCCTCAGTCTTTCGTGCCCGCTGGTCAGCGGATGAGTTCGTTCGAAACGCGGCGTCTTCAATGGCGTCACGGGATTAATGCCGGGCCCGTGCCAACGCCGAAAAAATTCACTGACGGATTGTATTGAGGTTCGCGTGTCGGACGCACCCTCCTTATGGGAGGAAATGGCCACCACCCCGTATCTCTTAAGAGATAGGCGTTTTACCGGCGGGCTGCCGCCTGGTCCCGGCAACGGGCGGCGGACGTCCGCAAGTTGCTGAAAAGCAGAGATTTTACATACCGATGCATCCCGGGGTGCGGGCGCCAACGAAGTTGACGCTGGGCGACCCGTGCGACCGGCGCCCTACCCCGTTTGCCGGATTAACGGCCGCAGTCAGCTTCATTACAATCCGCGCCCTGCACGCACGCACGCCGATCCGAAGGCAGGCCGGCGGTGGTGTAGACCAAACACAATGATAAAGGCCCTGGAAAAATCCCGTTTTTAACTGCGCTAAGATGACGACCATGACCCGCACAACGACGCATCACGTGTCCGCCCCGGCATCGGGGAATCCGTTTTCCCTGAGCGACAGCGGCGCGTATGCGGTCTGGCGGCAGAAGAAACTCGCGCATCATCCGCGCGGCGCGCCGGATTTGATGGTCGAAATCGGCGATCCCCACGCGTTGACCCGCGCCGAGCGCGAGGCATTGCTGCACCGATGCCGCAGCGCGAACCTCGCGCTCTATCACTGCGCCGCCCCAATGGACAAATCTGCCGTGCGCCGGCTGGGCGCGCAGCTCGGACTGACCCGCTTGGACAACAACCTGTGTGCGGATCACGACGGCATCAGCTCGCTGGAGGTGCGGTCCGAAGACCTGCATGCCGGCTACATTCCCTACACCGACCGCGCCCTCAACTGGCACACCGACGGCTACTACAACCCTGGCAGCCAGCAGATACGCGCCTTCGTATTGCACTGCGTTCGCAACGCCTCGCAGGGCGGCATCAACCAACTCCTGGACCCGGAGATGGCGTACATCCTGATGCGCGACGAGAACCCCGACTATGTCCACGCACTCATGCACCCACAGGCGATGACCGTTCCCGCCCACCACGGTGGCGGATCGACGCGCGGCGCCCAGAGCGGCCCGGTATTCTCCGTCGATCCCGTTACCGGGTCGTTACACATGCGCTATACCGCGCGCACCCGGTCGATTACCTGGCGCGACGATCCCATCACGCGGGACGCCGTGGGTGTTCTGGTTGAGATTCTGTCGCGCCAGACCCCATATGTATTGCAACACCGCCTGCGTCCCGGTCAAGGTCTGGTGTGCAACAATGTCCTGCACAACCGGTCTGCGTTCTCCAATGGTGCGGCGGGTGGGCGGTTGTTGTATCGCGCGCGCTATTACGATCGCATTAACGAGACCGACACGGACAGCTTTTTGAGCGCGACCGAACATGCTCTGGCTTAGTGAAATTCTGCTGCAAAATCAGGACATCGATTCGTTCGATGAGTTGGCTGGGCTGGTCAAGGCCGGCGCTCGCAATGGCGAACGCTTCTTCCGCATGGACATCAGACCGCCGTTCAAAGATACACCGGAGAATTGGGAAGATCGCCTCGAAGCGGCGTTCACCGCGGCCCTGGATGAAACGGATCTTGAGTAACCGGATTAGCGTTCATGAAACATATCAATATTGATCAGTTCGACCTCGGCGCTGAGAGCGGCGAAGAGGCAATCGCGTCCAGCGCCGCCAACGAGTCGCGCTTGTGCGCGTTACAAGAGCGGCTGCTGGAGCTCGGAAGCGATGCCGACCCGATGCAACGCGCCGATCTGGAAAAGCAAAGGGCTGCGTTGCTGATCGCGTTGGACCGTGGTGACGAGGCATGGGCAAGCGTCCGGCCGATCGTCGCAGTTTATATCGACGGTGAGCACTGGGAAAAGGCGGTGGAGGTCTTTGATCTGTTATACCGCGCCGATCAGCAAGCCTCCCTCAGCGCACTTGGCCAGGGCGTGTGGTTGGCGGTGACCTTTCCCATCGATCCGGAATTGACCGTTGCCATGTTGCAGCACATCGTGGACGAAACACCGGATACTGCCGACGGCGCCGCGGTGGCCGCGGCCACCGCCGTCTACGCCGTGGATCTGCGCGCTGCGGAAGGACAACGCCGTGATCTGCATTTCTTCGCGATGCAGTTGCTGGGCAGCGTCGCACGCCGGCACGCCAATGTAGCGAGTCAGGATGAATTCGACGGCTGGATGGCACGGCTGGAACTCACCGATCCGGCCAAATTCCTGGTGCGGCTGCGCAATGTCATTGACGTGATGGTGCAGGACGACTGGTGGTTCGATCGTGACCAGATTCAGGCCACGCTGCCGGTAAACTGAACCATGTATTGGCACGACAAATCGGTGGCCCGGAATTTCGTCGTTCCCGACGACGTCCAGGATCTTGCGTTCCGGATGCAGGCACGCTGCCTGCCAGTGGACCATGCCTATGCCTTGTCGCGCGCCATCACCGGCGTGCTGCCGTGGTTGGAATCCGAACCGGATGCCGGGATCCATCTGATCCACGTCGCCGAATCGGGCAATGGCTGGTACCGGCCCGCCGATTCCGAGGGCGCGCTGCTGCAGCTCTCGCGGCGCACCCGTTTACGGCTGCGGCTGCCCAAGGCGCGCCTGGACGACGCCCGCGCCCTGACCGGCCATCGTCTGGATGTTGGCGGACACGAAATGACCGTGGGTGCCGCCACGGTCAGGCCGTTGAGCGCACAAACAACGCTTTTTTCCCGCCATGTCATCGTCGAGACGGTGCAAACCGAGTCGGAATTCGTGACGCATTATGTTGCCGAGCTGGAACGCCTGGGGATACAGGTGCGCAAGTTGTTGTGCGGCCGGCAATCATCGTTCGCATTCCCGACGCAGCGCGTATTGGTGCGCAGCCTGATGCTGGCGGACCTCAAACCGGAGGAATCGGTGTTATTGCAACAGCGCGGTCTCGGACCCGGTCGCGGCATCGGCTGCGGGCTTTTCATTCCGCACAAAGGAATCAAACCGGTGACCACCGACGATGACGACTAACACATTAACCCCATGTGGATACTCAGCAGTTTTAAGGAGACAAACCATGGCCTTAGAGTTCCGAGGTAAAACAATAGAGACCACCGCCAACGGTCATCTCGTCAATGCCGATGATTGGAGTGCAGAGCTCGCTCGTCATATAGCGTCCCTGGAGGGAATCGAGCTTACTGATCAACACTGGGATGTCATCAACTATCTGCGAGACGAGTATTTCAACCAGGGCGGCAATCAACCCAATGAGCGCACAATCTTGAAAGCTGTGGGCAAACTATGGAACACAAAACTCAGCAGCAAGGAGATGTATGACTTGTTTCCGCTGATGCCCAGCAAGCAAGGCGGCAAGATCGCGGGCCTTCCAGAGTCGCGCCGCAAAGGCGGTTATTGATTCGCGATGCGGTGCGAATATGGCTATCCATAAAGGCGTATGCCGTTTTGTCTTCCGCCTGTGGTAGGGTGACTCGAGATCACGTATTTGGACGTTGAGGATTTTTGAGATGAGCGATGCAGCTACCGAGAAGCGTAAACTGATCGAGCAGATGCTCGAGATGCAGAAAAAATTTATTGAATTCGAGCATAAAAAAGGTGTTGAACCCGAGGAGTACTGGGTAAGCGAGGAGGGGCACCCCCTGTTTCAACACAAAGAGAAGTACGACGAGATGTCATCGCGGTTGGTGGACCTCGCCCACGCGGAAAAGGGGTCCAGGAGATAACGGTTTGCGCGCGATCTGTAACCGAGAAAAGCCGGCGTTTGCGCCGGCTTTTTTCATCTGCGGGCCCCGCGCTTCAGCCGCGTCCAACATTATGGGATC
The DNA here is from genome assembly GCA_947258975.1 of uncultured Gammaproteobacteria bacterium. Classification (GTDB taxonomy): domain Bacteria; phylum Pseudomonadota; class Gammaproteobacteria; order Arenicellales; family JAANXG01; genus CALZGZ01. The sequence continues at coordinate 112,983 of CAMYKK010000006.1, read as the reverse complement.
ATACGACAGCACCCGGGACCGCTGACGACAATGCCGCTGTTTGGGCGCCGGTTTTGTCTGATTTTCCGCACACTGCTAACAGATCGGGAGTGGCAGCATGTTCAAAGGGACCGCCGAATTCGAAGCTGCGAAATTAACACAAACTCGGCACGCCGTGGACGCGCCACGCACACCGCGACTGGTATGCGCCGAATGCAGCTACCCCATTACCGTGGAGAGCGAACGCATCATCATGGAGGGCGCACACCAACACACGTTCACCAATCCCCACCGGGTCACCTACCAGATCGGTTGCTTTCGCGACGCGCCGGGTTGCTCCTACCTGGGCGCGGCAACGGATGAATTCACCTGGTTCCCCGGCTATGCCTGGCGCATAGCGTTGTGCGCAGGCTGTGGCACGCACTTGGGATGGGTGTACCAAAAACTGGAGGGCGCCGCGTTCCACGGATTGATTACGAACCTACTGCGCTTGGAACGGAGAAATTAAGACCGGGCGGCGTTGCGCCTAACCGGAGCTGCCCACCTGTGACTGGGATAACAGGGTCGTGGGCGGATAGAGCGGGAGCTGCCGCGCGTACAACTTCCACAATCCCAACACCTTGCCGACATAGGCCAGGGTTTCCTCATAGGGTGGAATCCCGTCGAAGCGCTTCACCGCATTCTCGCCGGCGTTATAGGCGGCAAGCGCCAACGCAACGTCGCCTTTGAACATCCTTAACAGGCGTTTTAGATGCCGCACTCCGGCGTGCAGATTCTGCTGCGGGTCGAAGAGATTCTCGATAGAGTACCGTGCGGCGGTGGTCGGTAACACCTGCATCAGCCCCTGCGCGCCCTGTGTGGACAGCGCGTCGGAGTCGAACGCTGATTCGGCTTGCACCATGGCCTTGACCAGCGCGTCGTCCACGTTATGGGTGGCCGACACCTTTTCTATTAGCGGATGGAAGCGCGAGTTCACCGTGAACAGTCGCCCGCCGTAGTACGGCATGCGCGGTTTGGCATCGCGGGTCGCGCTACGTCGCCCCGCATGCAACATGGACGTGTCCGCGGGCGGATTGACCCCGAAAACGCGGTTGAACAACGTCGCGTCCCCGGCATCCGATGACACCAGGACGATGACCGCGCCGCCCCAGGCCCACAGGCACAGGGTTGGGAGCAGCCAGTTGAACCAGCGCCAGTCGAATTGCACCACCATAGATGTGCTCCTCCTTGTGTGTGGACGAAACCTATATCTAGTGGCTGATGGTCAAAATAAAGGATGATTATCTCAATATATTGCGGATTGTCAATGAGAATTGACAGGTTTTTACGGTTTCGCCCCCTGCCTTGCAGGTTGCTGCGAGGGAGACGATCGCGCCTATAAAGGCGCTCCCCACAGCTTAAGGTGCTCCCATATTGTTGACGGCCGCTGTGGGCGCCGGATGCCTGGGTGTGATTGGCGGGCTACAAGCGCATGAGGCGCTCGCGCTCCTCGGTGGACGGCTGAAAACTGCGCCCCTTGTAGTGCGCGAAGATCGCCTCGACGATCGCGGTGGGTTCGTCCAACACCTGGAATAACTCGAGGTCGCCCGCGCTGACGGCGCCAAGGCCCAGCAGGCGCTCCCGGAACCAGTCCAACAATCCACGCCAAAACTCCGCACCGACGAGGATAATGGGGATGCGCTGGGTCTTTTCGGTCTGCACCAGGGTAAGTATTTCGGCGAACTCGTCCAGGGTGCCGAACCCACCGGGCAACACCACATACGCACTGGCGTACTTCACGAACATGACCTTGCGGCTGAAGAAGTGGTGAAAATCCAGGGAGATATCCTGATAGCTATTGGCCGTCTGTTCGCGCGGTAATTGGATATTCAGGCCGATGCTCGGTGAACCGCCCTCGAAGGCGCCCTTATTAGCGGCCTCCATGATGCCCGGTCCGCCACCACTGATCACCGAAAACCCGGCGTCCGACAATTCCCGGGCGATGCGCTCCGCCAATTGATAGTAAGGGTGGTCCGGCGTCAGTCTGGAGGAACCGAAAATACTCACCGACGGTCGAATCGCCGACAATTTTTCAAATCCTTCCACGAACTCCGCCATGATTTGAAACACTTTCCAGGATTCCCGGGATAATTGGCCGTCGTCGACGGGCTTGAGTCTTAGCTTTTCCGCAGAGCGATCATGTATCACCATCGTCGTGGTTCTCGCTATGGTTAGTTTTTACTATTGACGCTGGATGGTGGGCGCGCCGGTCAACTCACACTTCCGCCCACATGCGTACTAGATTGACGTATGCGGTGTCCAGATGCCGGGTTTCCTCGGCGTCGGGTGATTGGTGCAACAATGTCTCGCGGGCTTGATGCAGTTCGTACAGCAACTCCCGCTTGGCGGCATCGCGAACCAACGACTGCACCCAAGTCACAGCGACCAGACGCACGCCTTTCGTGACCTTTGCTACGTGGTGGCTGCTGGATGCCGGATAGATCACCGCGTCACCGGCGGGGTACTTTATATACTGGTCCCCGAATGAAGTCGTAACCACCAACTCTCCACCCGCATAGGATTCGGGCTCCGATAGAAACACCGTAACCGCGATATCGGACCGAAAGCGGGTTCCCTCTCCCATCACCGGATCGTCGATATGCGGTCCGTACTCCATATTTTCACCATAGCGCGCATAAACAGGGGCGGCCACGCGATGCGGCAGCGCGGCCGCCTTGTACATCGGGTGATGAACCAGGCTGCCCATAAGAATGTTGTGCAACTGCTCGATTTCGACAGCCTGGGGATCGACCTCCTGATTACACTTGACACGCCGCGCCACGGTCCCCGCTGACAGACTGCCGTCGACAAAGGCTGCGCCCGCCAGCAAGCCGCGCACCGCACGCAGTTGCTCAACGTTCAATATCGCGGGGATCCTAATCAACATACAGGGCAGAATCTGAGGATGGCCGGTGTACCGGCCGGCGTTAAAATCGGCTGTCGTTGACCAATTTTTCAATCGCCGTGGCGCTGTGGTCGCGATATCGATCATAGGCATCCACAATCTGCCCGGCCACCGCCAACCAATGTGACTTTCCGTCCCTGACTGCCGCTTTGAGCGGTCTTAGACTGCGGTCGTTCAGCCAGGTCTGGTATGCATGCTCCAGCGATGGAAATAGATCTTTTCGCACGGGGCTGAAATTGGCGAAATAATAATGCAATGATGCCTGGTTCTCTTCGTCGAGTAACGCCGGCAAAGAAGACAGGCAGTCGGCAAGAAGATCGCGCACCGCCCGCGCCAACATCTCTGCGCTGGTGCGGGAAACCGTCAACAACATGTCGTTCCACGCGTGACCAAGCAACTCCCCTGCCACCACCTCACCGATCTCGTGAAGGATAACGGTCTCCAGTTCGTTCTGGGTCATACTCTCCAACGCCTGTTCCAGGTCGCGGTCGAAATCGTAACAGCCAATCGCGCGGGCCATGGCATTCTCCCGTTTTCGCCAGCGCCATTCGTCGACGTTCTCCCATAACATGCGCCGCAGGCATTCACGGCGAATAAAAATATTTCTCCCCTGCGCCATGGCAGGAGGCGCTGCCAGTTCACGAGCATATTCACGCCCGGCCACCAACACGGTGTAGCCCTGCAGGGGTTCTTGATTGAGCAGTTCGGCGAGAAAGAAGTAAGGCTTGGCGAAACGGCCGAGTCCGGCGCCATATACGTACCCTTGGGGCAGAAGCCGCGCATTGACGGCTTCACTTTCCAGGGCTGGAAAATCGATGCCGTCAACGGTAACGGGCAGGTAGTCCTGGTCCTCCAGATCCTCCCAGCAGGCCTCGCGCTGTTCCACCCACCGCCCCACTGCATCGCTTGCGATACTGTCGCCAAGGGGCAGGCCCTTGCTCCAGCGGTAAAACTCCCGCATCTTCAGTAGGTACACGCACAGGGTATAGTCCCCCGCGAAGTGGGCATCGGACACGTCACAGTTTCGCTGGACCGCGGCGACGAGATTGCAAAGTCTGGATTGCATGGCGAAAAGAAGACCGGTCGATACCAGGCTAAAGTAGCATGAAGTCCATGGGCGGGCTAGTATGCATCGCACTGAAGTGCCTGACGCACGGGCCCCGACCGGGAATTGGCGACGTTATAAACATTTAATAGTGATAGGCGATTGACGCACCACAATGAATACGCGCATCCGTGACAAGTGGCGGAACCGGGACCGGCAAGGATCCTTGGAGGACAACGCGACCTCCCTTGCCTACGGGATCTGGCAGATCGCTCTGGCCGCGGCGAAGAATCTGCACGTTGAGGATTTCGAGTACGAGTCGGATGATCAACGCACCGCGGTGATTGCAGAGTACCTGATGTTCTTGGTGCACGCGGCGGATCGCCGTGCGTTTTCGCAGATGAGTGACGAATCACGCAGGATATTCGTTACCACGCTGGCGCAACATACCGCCCGCCATTACCAGCGTAATCTCGCGGACATCATGGGACACGGCGATTATCGCTCCGGTTACATCGAGAAATTGAACGCGCGCGCCTCTGAATACGCGGACACCCCGTTTCCCGGAGGTGATCCCGGCTATGAGGCACGCCGTTGTCTCGGCGAGAAAATTCAAGCAGTGATGGGCATGACGCAGATCAACAAGTGGGTCATTCAGCAGGTGATTGACCTGGATGCTCCGGAAGCGGTGAAACATCTCAACACCGCAATGGATAATCTGTTCGGCACGTCGAACATCGATCCGCGGCCAACCTCAAAAGAGGCGGTGGTCGGCGCCGACTAGTGAAATGAGACTACTTAGTTCTTGAATCGCTCTGCGCTGTTGATCTCTTTCGCGGCGCCATCTTCATAGCCCGCCTCGTAGGCCTCTGTAATCCGCTGCTCTTCGCGCTTGGGATTTTCCAGATAACCACCGATCCAACCCTGGAGATACTCACGATCAACGCCCAGCTTTTCCAACTTGTCGATAGTCTCGTAATACATTTTGTCCATCAATTTTTCTCTCGTGCATGTGGTGGACGAAATACCAAGGGCGCGCAATATATTGCATCCATCCGGCCGCCACAAGCACCCCCAATCGGTAGATGCTCCAGAGCGCGCAGATACCCATAAAGGGCTAGTCCGAATAGCGCACCATGGCACCCCGCCCCTAGCTGGCTCTCGCACCTCTGCGCTTGGCCTTCACTCGTGAGAAAATGGGGTCTGATTTCAAATCTGACCCCCATTTTGCATCGTTCCAGCCGCGGGGCTTGTCCCCGCACAGCAGGGGGCTTGTCCCCGCACAGCAGGGGGCTTGTCCCCGCACAGCAGGGGGCTTGTCCCCGCACGGCAGGGGAACTCCTCGCAGCACAAGCACAGGAGGGGACTCAGCTGCACGAGTACTGCGCCATCATCCAGGATCTTTGGTGCAAACTGCGGGCCAGTTCCAATTGCCGCCGAACCCGGCAACAATGCACGACTCGACCGTACCACAGGCAATCGGACCCTTGATGGAATTGCGCGCTGAAGACACTCTGAAGCTCAACGTATTGCTCGCCAACGCGCAAGCAATCCGTATCAATGAGCAGACCATGTGTGTGTACGGCATGACCGACGGCGACGACGCCAGGGTCGAGCTGAGTCCTAACTGCCCGCCGGAAAAATATCTACGCTTGGTGCGGGAGATGCTTTCCACCAACGCATTGGGATCCCCCAGAGGCTACCCGGTGTACCTGCGGCGCTGGACGCGCATGGGAGACATGCGCAACAAGCGGCTGGAGCCGTTGCTCATGTTGGCCGAGGATGAAGCGGTGATCGCAGTAGCCCGCGCTGCCGGCCTGACTGACGAGCTGGCGGCGCGAATCTGGTGGACGCTGCCAACCGCGGAGGTGGGCCGTTACATGCTGGAACACCCAGGCGTCGTCCATGGCGTCATGGGCCCGATACTGGCCGCATACCTCACGGAATATTTACCGTTCGAAGAAGTACCCGCCAATTTGATCAACACCGTACGATTGATCCTGCAGCCGGGTTTAATCAGTGATGCGCAACGCCGCGAAATTTGGCGGCGCGGCGCACAGAAAAACCATTACTACGTGGGGTTCCTGCAGACCATGCCCGACGATCTGCCCGATCCACAACCGGCGCGCGCGGACTATCAATCTGTAACAGGCGCGCTACGGGCGCTCACCGATGATCCCGTGGCAAAGCAATTGTTACGGGTGCTATCCGCCCCCGGGCAGGCGTTCTTGCACACCTGTGAACGTGTTCTGTGCAAATCCCTCGATCAAGATGTCGTGGTTGAATTGCTGGACGCCATGTATCACTACTTTGCACCGCTGCGAACGGATGATCGCGAGTTCGACAGCGTCACTGAGTTGGAGCAATACATCGATCGCGTGGTGCAGGCGCATGATCCGCGGGGTGCACCCGTGCGCCGCAGTCTCCCGGAATCGGCAACCGACCTCCGGGACATGCTGCTGTTGGCTCACAGTGGCGAACCGCTGGTGCGGCCGATCTTCGCACGAACTGACGCCATCGGTTCGCTGATGCGAAAGAAAATCGCACCGGTGACCAATGCGGTGTTGGCAGCCAGCGCCCGGCTGCGCGGCAAATCGCTATCGTTACCATGAACGAAATCGAAGTCGAAAATGGGGTCAGACCCCATGTAATGGGGTCTGACCCCATTTTCGCAGTTCCATTTTCAGTTTCCGCGGTGTTCGCGTATCCTCACCGCCGCCCAATCGCCCGTTTATTGCACTAAGGCGTCCCGCCGGAGATAGCGATGATCTTGAACATAAAAGTTGAGGACAAATCTTACCGTATCGACGTACCGGCGGATGTGCTCGATGACGGTGACGCGTTCTTCCGGAAGATGGACAAGGACATGGATCGCGGTTGGCAGATGAGCCGTGAGTACGTACCCAATCCGGATATTGAACAACGCTGCCAGATCGCCGCCGACCGCTTGTTGACAGCGATGCACAACAATAACAAGCATTCTTTGTTGCTCATGGCCGGCTACATCATGACGCGCTTGCCCAATGTGGAATGGGTAGATATCGATACCACGGGCGACATGAATGAAACGCGGTTCAACTTCGAGAAAAACTAAAGGCACAGCTACTACATGAGATCAAAGTGCGACCCTGTGCTTGACTATACGCTCAGCGAAGTCGCCCCCCACAGCTTCATCTACGAGGTGAGTCATGCCCTGACGCGCGAGATCTGTGACGACATGATACGCCGCTTCGAGGCTCACCCGGAACAACAGTATCCCGGCAGAATCGGCCCGCAGCAGGACGAAGAGCGGTCGATCAAGCGCTCGTCCGATCTGCGAATCAGCGGCAGACAGGATTGGAAATCCGTCGATGAGGGCTTGTTCCTATCCTTGAGCGCCGCAGTTAATGAAATCGCCAAAGTTCACCCGTTCTTCGCTTCCAATTCCTTGCGCGATATGGGTTACAACATGCAGCGCACGCAGCGGGAACAGTTTTATCATTGGCATGTGGACAGCGGGCCCGGCGAGTTCAGTCAGCGGCAGTTGGTCGCCATATGGTATCTAAACGACGTAGATGGCCCCGGTGGTGAGACCGAATTTTATTTTCATGACGTCAAGATCAAACCCGAGACCGGTAAGCTGATCTTGTTTCCACCGTTTTGGACCCACGCACACCGTGGTGTCATGCTGGAACAAGGAACTAAATACATCGCGACCACGTGGGTATGTTTTAGCGGGGAAGTCGATCAAACGGCGAAGTCGTAGCTTTCGGGATGGCCCCGCAACTATTCATGGTATGTATGGAAGGACCCGCATCGTCACTTCTTTGAAGTTGCGAGGTAAGGCAGTCGATATTGCGTGGCAAGAATAGTCGCGGGGCGCCTGGTGAGAAATGCGAGTTAGGCGTCTTCGATCATTATATGATTGCACTTCGCGACACACGCATCACAGATATTTACCGCCGGCCCGCAGATCATGTGCTTCACTTGGGACTTGTCGCGGCCGCAAAACGAGCAGATGTGAACGGCGATGTCGTCGTTCTGCTGCTCCACGACCTTGTGGCTTTTGTCCCGCAACAACTTCCACTCCGTGGGACTTTTGCCGCCGAACTTCTTGTCGTCAGTCATTGCCGGCGTCCCGACATCCGGCATTTCACGATAATGTTCACGCCCCCCGGCACAATGCTATGCAATGGCTCTTTTCACCATATCGGACAACATGTCCACAACACGCTCGGTGGCACCGAGGTATGCGGACAGCCGGATATCGACAGCGGGATATTCTCCGTTTTTTTGATCGACGATCTTGGGAATATCCACTGACACGTGGCGCCCGGCAACGAGAAAATATGGCAGCACCGTAATCCGGTCCGCCCCCCGTAACACTGCTTGGTCAATGGAGGACGGAATCGAGGGATCGGCGAGTTCCAGGAATGCACATTGTACCTGCACACACTCCGGTTCCAGTTTCCGTGCCAGCTTGGCCGTCAATAGACGTACTTCGTCGTTGGCATGTTGTCCGCGGCTGCCGTGAGCGACGAGCAATAACACATGCGGATCACTCATCTTTCCGGTCCCTCATGCTGCGACCACCACGCGGGCGCCGCCGGCCCTCGTATTGGTTCACCGCGCGCACGATTTGATCGAAGGGAATGTTGACCATCTCCTGAAAACGCTTTATGGCACGATTCATCAATCCGTGGACATCCGATACTCGTGATTCCTGGGCGAACGGATCCAGCGCATTTTGCAGGCCCAACAACCCGCCGCATTGGATCTTGATGGCTTTCGCGTGCGGCAGCGCCCCGGGCGTGCGCTTCAAACCCAGCGCAAAATTCGCCCGTTTTCTCAGACAGTGCAAAAACGCTACGCATGTCTCCTGCGCTTCGGGAGACTGACAATTCACCGCCTCACGCTCGGCGATGTTGCATTTGTTCGCCCGCGGACAGGCACATACCCGCTGCAGTATGGCTTTCTCAAACGGACAAGGAGCGGTGATCACCTCCTGGTATGTGCGCCGAAACTGCTCTTCGTCGACCATATCGCGCTTAATCGTCTTCAGACGGTTGACGCACACGGCGGGATTTAAGCAATATTTCAGCTTCGCTTCGATGCTCGGCGAAAAGAATCTTTATGCTATCGAGATCGTCCTGGGTTTGCTCTTGACGCATCTGCCTGGCCATGTCGCGCGCGTTTCGGTAGTGCGCGAATTCATTGATATAGGTTAGCAATCGCTGCGGCGAGATCCGGTAGAGAAAATAAGGCATCAAGGCCCTTTGATCGAGTTGGACACAGCTAATGAATGTAATCCGAAGACTTCCCAGATTCCAGCTTTCCGGAGCTATGACTATTGACGAGTCCTGTCATGACTAAAAACCAGTCTGCATCCAAAGAAGAACGCATCTTATCAATCATGCAAAAGGTGCTGACGCGGGTCATCCGGGAAACCGCCACACCCCCTGGCCTCAAGCATCCGCTGTCCGCGGATTGTATTCATGATATGCGTGATTGCCTGGTGTTGATCTCGGCGCGAAAACAGGAACTCGCCAAAGACGCGGGACGCCCCAGTGGCACGCGCCCTCGTTACGTCGACGAGCCCGGTACGCACGATCCGGTATCCGTGTCGATTGACCAGATAAAATATAAACGCAAAAAACCCAAGTGATCACCGGGGTCATCAATGCCGCGGCAGGACACGCGAAAATGTGCCGGCGTATCAGTGCACTAACCTCGATGAACCCAAAGCACGCTCATCGTTAGCAGCGATGCGCCCAACGGCGAGAAGCTAGATGAACAGCGTAACGTCGGCATCACCTGCGAATTCGAAAAAGGTCGCCGCGCCGCCCAGTTCGATGTTGTCCAATAATTCGTCGCGCTTGATATCGAACAAATCGATGGTCATCTGACAACCCACCAGCCTGACTTCCGCTTCGACACACAGATCACGCAGTTCGTCAATGGTGGCGACGCCCTTCGCCTTGATCTTCTGTTTCATCATCGTGGTCATCATGCCTTCCATGCCGGGAATAGTGGTGCCAAGCACCGGAAACCACTTATTCATTCCCATGGGCATCGGCATACCCGGATTACCGAGTGGGCTTACTTTCAGATCCAACTTCTTCTTAACAAGTTGTAGCCCATAGAAAGTAAAGAAGATGCAGGTCTGATATCCCAACGCCGAGGCGGTCGATGCCAGGATGAAGGGTGGGTAGGCCCAATCCAGCGTGCCCTTGGTGGCGATAATCGCCAATTTCTTGTCAGCCATAATTCATACGCTCATGGAAAATTAATCGTGTTAGTCACGTGTCTTCACGGTGGACATCCGCGTTGCGGTTAACCGTTTTTCCGCAGCAGGAAGTGAAACTCACCGTTGTCTTCATTTGACTCCAGTAGGGTGTTGCCGGTCTGTTGCGCAAACGCCTCAAAGTCCTTCACGGAACCCGGGTCGGTCGCCATGATCCGTAATACCTGACCATCTCCCAGATCGTTCAACGCCTTCTTCGCACGCAGAATGGGTAGCGGACAATTCAAACCGCGCGCATCGAGTTCTTGATCAAAATCAGCCATAATCAGCTCTCCTCTGTCAGTATCGCCATTATTGTAGGCGTATTAAACCCCGTACGGCAGCGGCCCAGCGGGACCGCTATCGGGACAATTACCATAATTTAATAATAGTATTGTATTAGAAAATACAAAATTATTGAAATCTGATCTCATCACCGGTAAAACATAGGTTGTCGCATACCCTGAGTCATCCTGCATCGCCGGTCACCCGTTGACCAGGAATCAATTACCGCCGGGCCCAGGGGGCAAAAACGCAACGTCAGGGCCGCGTGCACCCAGCACACCCTGGAGTGTCCGTGAATCTCAAATGGCGCCACACATGTTCACCAAAACTAAATCGCTGATGTACCGTATTGCGATGTGCCCGGCCCCGGCGTGGGTCCATCCCGCGTGGCGGCGTTGGCGGCGCCGCTCGCTCACGATTTTGGTAGCCACCGCCACCGCCGCCGCATCCGCGCAAGATCTGAACCGACTCCCGGAGCTGGGCGATTCTTCAGCCAGCGTCATCTCTTCCGTGGAGGAACAAAAGCTGGGCCGTGAATTCATGCGCGACGCCCGCCGCAGTTTGACCTTCATCGAAGATCCGGAGCTGCACGACTACTTGAACCATCTCGGCCAGCGGTTGGCGGCGAACAGCGACGGCGGTAGTGTGGATTTCTCTTTTTACCTCGTCAAGGACCCGGCTTTGAATGCCTTCGCCGTTCCCGGTGGGCACATCTCCATACACACCGGCCTGATCCTGGCCACGGGCCACGAGTCTGAACTCGCGTCGGTGTTGGCCCATGAGGTCGCGCACATCACTCAGCGCCATCTGCCGCGGATGTTGGCTGCCGTCAAGAGCCAAACCATCCCGATGACCGCGGCGATCATCGCTGCCATTTTACTCGGCGGGCAGGTCGGTCAAGCGGCGCTGGCGGCTACCAATGCGTCTCTGATCGAGCGTCAGCTCAAGTACAGCCGTGACTTTGAACGTGAGGCGGACGCAATTGGAATCCGCGCGCTGGCGCGATCTGGATTTGATCCCCGGTCCATGCCACAATTTTTCGAACGCATGCAGCAGTGGGCGCGAGCACAGGAATCCAATGCGCCGGAGTTCTTACGCACCCACCCGTTAACCACCGACCGGATCGCCGAATCGATCTCGCGCGCGGAGAGATATCCACCGCCCGAGCGATCGAACGAAGACCGTTTTCTGCACATGCGCGCCAAAATCCGCGCGTTGTATGACGGCGAACCGGAGCGCGCGGCGACATATTTTGCATCGGCCCTGGAAGACAAGGACAACACCAATGCCAGCGCGGATCGTTATGGATACGCCCTGGCCTTGATGGCATCCTCACAGTACGATCGCGCCCGCCGGCAGATCCAGAGTTTAGTCGCGTCCGAGCCGCGAAATCCCAGCTACCGGATCGCGCAAGCCGAGATCGAAATGAGTGCCGGCGACCACGACCGTGCGCTCGAACTGTACAGCGCTGCACGGCAGGAATACGCCAACGTGGTTGTTTTCCAGCATTACATTGCGGCGGCATTGCTGCAATCCGGTCGCCACCAGGAGGCCAAGGAGCTAATCCGACAGGTGATGCTGAAAAGTCAACCGGAGCCCAAATTGTACGCCATGCTGGCGCGCGCCGAGGGCGAACTGAGAAACCCCCTCGCTGCCCACCAGGCATTGGCCGAATACCACTATCTAACGGGTAACCCAAGGGAGGCGCTGCGCCAACTGCGGCTCGCGCGCACGTATGCGGGGAAAAGTTTTTATGCCAGCGCGAGTATCGACGCACGCACCGCTGAAATCGAACAACAACTGCGTTTGGCGGGCGAAAAGATCAAGTCCGATAAACCGGCCCGTCCCTAGCGCGCAATAAGTATTGCTTATCGCCGTGGGTAAAAATTTCAATCCACCGAGACCGGGCATATCGCTGTGGCCACTTGTAATCACCAGATGATTATGATCTAGTCGTTTTGAACACCGTTCCGGTGCGCTAAACCGTAAATATAAAGTGGATATAGCGTGACGAAGCGTCGCGTTGCCCGAGCTTCGGCTCGCAGATAGTTACCCACTGGATGAGGAGGATTGATGCGTAAGAAGATATTCACGACGGCCGTGGTTGGCGCCGCGGCCCTGATGGCCGGTACGCTGGTAACCCTACCCACGGCATCGGCTGACACACTACCCGACGAAAAACAATGTAAGAAGGCCGCCAAGACGGCGGACAATGTCATCAAGGGATGGTGCGTTGCGATCACCCGACGGAAAGGCAACTGCCTGGCATGCCATGGTGTAACTACCAAGGCGCGCTGGCCGGAAACCCTGGCCCCCGGCGGCAACATGGGACCACCTTTGGTTGCCATGAAGCAGCGGTTTCCCGACAAGGTGAAGCTGCGCGCGCAGATACACGATGCCACCGTCGCAAACCCGCAAAGCGTGATGCCGCCATTTGGCAAAAATCAGCTGTTGTCGGGAAAAGAGATCGATTTGATCGTGGAGTGGTTGCAGACCATCTAGCCCGATCACCACGGTTGAACTTTTCCAACAATTTAAGCTCTCGACACTTCCTCAATTACTAATCGCCACAGCGATGAGGGTATTTTCTATGAAACGCAGAACATTCCTTAAAGGTTCGTTGACCAGCGGCGTATTGGCCGTCGCCGCGGGCGCAGGCCTGTTGAAACCAAGCCAGGTGTTGGCGGCCGCTTATTCGGAGGCCGCATTCAAAACAGAAATTTCCGCGGAAGAGGCTTTGAAAGCCGCATTAGGCATGTCCGACATGAGCGATAGCGGTGACATCCAGATCAAAGCGCCGCTGCAGGCGGAAAACGGCGCGGTGGTGCCAATCAAGGTACAAACCTCCCTGCCCGCCGAGGCCATCGCCATTGTCGCGGTTAAGAACCCGGCACCCTTGACCACCTACGTAAACCTGGATGGCGCCGGAGGATTCTACAGCGCACGCATCAAGATGGGGCAAACTTCGGACGTGCATGCGGTGGTGAAGTCCGGTGGAAAATTAATGAAGGCCACGCAGCAGATCAAAGTCACCGTCGGTGGATGTGGTGGTTAAACACGTTCGTTTGAATTGAAGAGGAAAAAATTATGGCTCGTTTGACCAAGATGAAAATCAAGAAAGCCGGCGACAAGCATCAAGTGCTCGTCCTGGTTAACCATCCTATGGAGACCGGGCGTCGCAAAGACTCTAAAACCGGTCAGTTAATCCCTGCGCATTTCATACAAAGCATGGCGTTCAAACACAATGGAAAGGTCGTTGCCGAGGCAAATATGGCCAGTGGTGTGTCGAAAAACCCGCTCATCGGCATCGAGATATTGAACGCCAAGGCAGGCGATAAAGTGGACATAAGCTGGACCGACAACAAAGGTGAAAACGGCAGCGCGCAAAGCGCCATCAAGTAGCCAACTTGACTGAACGCCGGTCTCCGTGGACCGGCGTCAATACAGGAGGAGATGTAATGCAAAAACCTGTTTTAATGCTCTTTGCGCTGACCTTACTTTGTGGCTCCTCAGCCATGGTGTGGGCGGTGCAGGACCCGAAAGTGAAAAAGGAGATTGCGGAGTACCAAGCCTACTTCAAGAAGCGTTTTCCAACGGTTGGCCTCTCTGATTACAGCGACGGCGTCAATGCTCTGCCACAATACGCCGAGCGGCGCGCGAATTGGGAACTGCTGATGGAGTTTCCGCCATACGAAGCGGATATGGACAAGGCCCGCGCACTATGGAACAAGCCGATGAAAAGCGGCAAGGCCCTGGCCAGTTGCTTCAGCCGGCCGGCGACGAAATATCCCTATTACAGCAATGAGGCCAAAGAGATTCGGACCATCGAAATGGACCTCAACGATTGTCTGAAGAAAAACGGGGAAGAGCCGATCAAGAACCTGAAACATGGCAAGGTGGCGTTGCTGGTGGCGGCATTCCGCGAGCAGTACAACGGTCAGACCTGGAATGTTGATGTAGACAGTCCCGGGGCGGTCGCGGCTTACGAAGCGGGCAAGAAGTTTTATTGGACCAAACGCGGTCAATTGAATTTCTCCTGCGCCAACTGCCACGTGCACAGCGCGGGGAACAAGCTGCGCGGTGACGTGCTAAGCGCCGGCCTTGGACATACTACGGGTTTTCCGGTGTATCGCACCAAGTGGGCACTCAAGGGAAAACCCTGGGGAACCGTGCATCGGCGCTACGGCGGTTGCAACAAGCAAGTGCGAGCCAAGCCTTTCAAACCGCAGAGCGAACAATACCGGGCGCTGGAGTTTTATGAGGCAGCCCTCAGCACGGGTGTGCCACTCAAAGTGCCGAGCCAACGTCAGTAAATCGACGGCATCTGGATAAAGCCTGGCCCCGCGGCCAGGCTTTTTTCTGTTCCGCGACGCCAGTTGTCAGCGCGTCCGGAATCGTAACGCAATCACTGGAGGAGACCCATGAGTCTAACCCGTCGTGAGTTTCTGCAGATATTGGCGGTGTCCGCGGCCGCCGGGTTCGACCTCACTGCAAAAGCGCAAAACACATCGACCAATCCCTACGAAATAGCGGATTTCGGCAATTTAACCCTGATGCATTTCACCGACTGTCATGCGCAGCTGTTGCCGGTGTACTTTCGAGAACCGAACTACAACATCGGGGTAGGTCAGGCGAAAGGCCAGGCTCCCCATCTGGTGGGAGACGCATTTCTCAAGCAGTTCAATGTGGCGCCGAGCAGCTTGGAGTCACACGCGTTCACCTACTTGGATTTTGAGAAGGCCGCCCGTCAGTTCGGCAAGGTCGGCGGATTCGCGCACTTGAAGACGCTTATCGATCAGATTCGAGCGCAACGACCCAATCGCAGCCTATTACTGGACAGCGGAGACACCTGGCAGGGGTCGGCGACGGCGTTATGGACCCAAGGCCAAGACATGATCGATGCGTGCAAGCTGTTGGGCGTAGACATGATGACCGGTCACTGGGAGTTCACCTACGGTATGGATCGGGTTCACGACATCATCAACAATCAGCTCAAGGACAGCATCGAATTCGTCGCCCAGAATGTGATGCTCACGGAAGACGCCCAGTTCGCGGAAAAGCCCGCGTTCGACCTGGAAAGCGGCCAGGTGTTCAAGCCCTACACCATGCGTGACGTCAACGGCATCAAACTCGCGGTCATCGGGCAGGCCTTCCCCTACACCACGCTCGCTAACCCACGCTATATGGTTGAAGACTGGAGCTTCGGCATTCGTGATGAGCAGGTACAAAAATATATCGACGAGGTGCGCGGTAAGGGCGCGCAATTGGTGGTCATCCTGTCCCACAACGGCATGGACGTCGATCTCAAGATGGCAAGCCGGGTGTCGGGGGCCGACGTGATTCTGGGTGGACACACCCATGATGGCATGCCCAAACCGACAATAGTGAGTAACAACGGCGGTCAGACCCTGGTGATTAACTCCGGTTCCAATGCCAAGTTCCTGTCGGTTTTGGATCTGCAGGTAAAAGACGGAAAGATGCGGGATTTCCGCTTCCATATGATGCCGATATTCGCCAACCTGCTGCCTGCCGACAAGCAGATGGCCGCGCATATCGACAAAGTGCGCGCGCCGTTCAAGGACAAGCTGGCGGAATCACTGGCGGTAACGGAAACCACCCTTTACCGGCGGGGCAATTTCAACGGCACATTCGATCAATTGATCGTCGATGCGTTAATGGAGGTGCGCGGCGCCGACATCGCATTTTCGCCGGGGTTCCGTTGGGGCACCAGCCTGTTGCCCGGCGATACCATCACCATGGACAGGCTGATGGACCAGACCGGCATCACCTACGCAAAGTCGACTTTGAACGAGATGAACGGCGAGTTCATCAAGAACATCCTGGAGGACATTGCGGATAATCTGTTCAATCCCGACCCCTACTATCAGATGGGCGGGGACATGGTACGCATCGGCGGTCTCAAGTACACCATTGATCCGACGCAGAAGGTCGGGCAGCGCTTGTCCAATCTGGAACTCAACGGTAAGCCGTTGGACGCCTCGAAGACCTATCAGGTGGCGGGTTGGGCCAGTGTCAATCCGCAACCCGACAGCCTCCCCGAAGTGTGGGACGTCGTCGCCGAATACCTGCGTGATAAGAAAGTGATCAAAGAGGTCAACGCCAACGTTCCCGTCGTTAAGGGCATCGAGGGCAACCCGGGCCTGTCAACGAGTTAAGCAAACCAACCTTGGGTTGTCGGAGTGTCGTCAGATGGAAGCAAGCAGACGATACTGGTAGCCGATCAGTATCGTATAACCAAAAATCACCGCGATGATAATGTGGTAGCCAGACACAACTCGCAGCAGCAAGAAACGCTTGTGGACCACCAATATCATGAGGCAAAACGCGGTCAACGCATACTTGACACTGAAAAATAACGTGGCATCGCGGTCGATCAACTCGCGCATTAGTGGATTGATTTCTACGCCGCCCAAATCCAACAACAACAGGGTGTTGTAACCGTCGATGATGCACATCAACAAAGCGGTCAAGGTTGTGAGCAGCAGCAGTGGCTCATGAATATCAACATAGCAGGCCGCTGCCGCACATCGCCGATCGTTACGGCGCCGCTGATGCGTGAATTGATACAAAAAAGCACGAAAGCGGCGTTGACGTCGATCGGGACCGATACGTCGATCTGTTAACGCGTTCGGTGACATAGTCACTATAGCCATCTGCATCTGAGTTAAAAGACCGGATAGCAAGCAGTGTACCCGACATAGAGACTGTGAAATAGCCGTAATGTCAAATTTACACGCACTTTCTTAAATGTATCACCAGACGTTTATCGTGACGTGATCGCACGTGCTCGGTGTCGTTGACGAAGACTCGATAAAACAGTGGAAAGTAGATAGGCCACACCCGCCACTAGAATAATCGTCGCACCCGCGGGCAAATCCGGTTGATAAGAAACGGCGAGTCCCGAGACGCAAAACAATGCCCCTAAAAAGGTTGCAACGATCATCATACGGCCAATGGTTTGGACATAATGTAACGCGATGGCGGCCGGTAACGTGAGCAAGGCAATCACCAAGATCAACCCCACAATTTGAATTAGCAACACCACGGACACGGCGACCAAACAAAGTAGCAGCATATAAAACAATGCCACCGGGACGCCTCGAAGTCGTGCAAATTCCTCATCGAACGCCACCGCGAGAAATTGACGATAGAACAGCATAACCAACAACAGCAGCACGACATCCAACGCCATCATTAACCATAGGTCTTTTGACGTTACCAACAAGATGTTGCCGAACAGGTAAGTCATCAGATCGATCTGATATCCGGGTGTTTGGGAAATGAACAATATACCGGCGGCCATCCCGACCGCCCACATCGCACTAATCAACGTGTCTTCCTGTTGCCGCCAGCCCAAAGTAACCCAGCCGATCAGCAGTGCTACTATGATTGCCGCAATCAGAGCGCCGTACATCGGTTCGGCGCCAAAGAAAAACGCAGCACCCATGCCCCCAAGCACCGCGTGGGCGATTCCGCCGGCCAAGAATCCGATTCGTTTCACCACCACATAACTACCCATCACACCACAGCCGATACTCGCCAGCAGTCCCCCCAATAAAGCATGCTGTAGAAACGCGTGTTGGGTTAAGGCCTGAAAAAATTCCATCAGCTCACCTTAACCCGCGTTTGGTGCCACAGATCGCGGATGACGGCGACGGGACCGGGCGGCTGACGCCGCGCCGCGGCGCTGCACATAGAGGCCGGACCGTGAGACGCAAGATACAAAATGTGGCATGACTATTCATCGAATCCGTAATCGCAAACAAACTGCAAGCGCCTCTTGTCGCCACCTCGGTGCGATATGCGGGTCAAGCATGCGCATGCTCCACCATATGCACATCGCCACCATACAGATCCTGAATCACCTTGCCATCGATGGCGAGTGTTGAATGACATATCAACGTCCGGTTGACGCATGCGACCCGCCGTACGTACTGTGAAATAAATCCGATGTCGTGCGAGACCACGATGATAGTCGCCCGCTGATTGAGCTGTCTGAGCAGTGCAAAGATATCCGACTCCATACGCGCATCGATATTTGCCGTCGGCTCGTCCAGCATTAAGATCTTGGGCTCGCAAGCCAGGGCCCGGGCCAACAGCACACGCTGCAACTGCCCTCCGGACAACGTGTTGAGACGCCGGTTGCGGATATTCAATATTTCGGTCTCCGTCATCACGCGAGCGGCGATATCTCGATCCCCCCGTGAATAGCCGCCTATCACGTGTGCGGTACCCAAGCGCCCGAGGAGGACGGTTTGTTCCACCGTGATCGGGAAATCGCGCGCAAACGGTGGATATTGGGGCACGTAACCTATCGCTCGTGAGCCTTCGCTTGGCTCCCGGCCACCCACCTCAATACTGCCCGCTGTCGGCTCCAGCAAGCCAAGCATGAGCCGGAGTAATGTACTCTTCCCCCCGGCGTTGGGCCCGACGACACCCAGGAATTCACCGTCTTCAACATCGAGGTGTACGTCTTCCAGTACCACCGGACCGCCATAGGAAAACACCACGTCCTTGACACGTATCACCGCTGTCATCCGTTCACCGATGCTAAGATCCGGGCCACTTGGCGTAAGTTTTGTAGATAGTCTTGCGCCAGTGGGTCAATAGTGACGACCCGGCCACCGATAGCATGCGCTACCGTGGTGGCGTGTTTGCGGCTGATTCGACTGTCGACGAACACGATCTTCACTCCCCGTGCCCTGGCGCTGTCGATCAACCGCGTCAACGATCTTGGCCCCGGTTCCTTGCCCTCGACTTCGATGGCGATCTGTTGCAACCCGTAGGCGTCGGTAAAATAACCCCAGGCTGGATGAAATACCATGAAGTCGCGCCTCTGGAGGTTCGCTAGCGACTTCCGAATATCCTTATCAAGTTGTACAAGATCGGCGACCAAACGCCGATAGTTTTGTTCATATTCCGCCCCGTGGCCGGGATCGAACGCGCGCAACCGCGCAAGCAGGTGCGTGCTCATCTTCAAGGCCAATGGAGGACTCAGCCAGATATGGGGATCCTTTGTTGCACCATGCCGCGAACGCTTTCCTGCCGCGTCGTGATGCGCGGTCATGTCCCGCAGCGGTAACCCGTCACGCGCATCGATGACGATCAATGCGGGGTTGGATGATGCGATGCGCGCCATCCACGCGTCTTCGAACGGTACTCCGATACGTACATACAGATCGGCGGCCGCCAACGCGGCCATTTGTTTGGGCGTAGGCTCGTAGGTGGCGGGACTGTGGCCCGGTTTCACCAGCACCGAAACCTGAACATGCTCCCCACCGATGCGTTCCAGGAAATAGCGTAGTGGCGCCACGCTCACAAATACGGCTAGCCGTGACGCCGCGGCCGGTAGGCTCCACAGAGCGATCAGTATCCATAACATCGCTATTTTCGTCGACACCGAAAGACATCGCTCCTACGAGGTAGCTATGCGTAAGCGCGGGGCACGTATGTTATATAGTAACATTCTTATCGATACCGACGTTACCATCTCGCCCGCGCGGTGCTGTGTCCCCACGCACACCTGAACCATGGTCGTATGGGCCTTTATTGACACCAACCCGTGCTCGCACGGCCGCGATGCGAATTACAGAGGCACTCTGATGGAAAACGGACGGCTACCGGGTAACCGGCACACGGATGCCCGATATGGGTTTGACCTGCGTTTGTTGGTGCGTATTCCTATTCCGCTTGCAGGGCCTCCAAGACCTTCGCCGGATGATCGGCGGCCTTGGCCACCCTTTTCCAGTGCTTTTTTATCTTGCCGTCCGGACCAATCCATACCGTGGAGCGGATCACGCCCATGGTCTTTTTTCCATACATCATTTTTTCACCGTAAGCACCATATTTGGTCATCACTTTCCGATCCGGGTCAGACAACAGCGTAAACGGCAGCTTGTACTTGGTAGCGAATTTCACATGCGTCGCCTCGCTGTCCGGAGAGACGCCCAGCACGACAGCATCTTGTTTTTGGATCTTCTTCCATAAGTCACGAAAACCACAGGCCTCCTTGGTGCAACCCGGGGTATCGTCCCGCGGATAAAAATAAACAATGACGTTCTTACCTCGCAGGTCCCGTAACGCGATCTTATCGCCGTTTTTGTCTTTGAGTGTAAACACGGGCGCCGCTCTGCCCTCTTCTATTGCCATGTGTCGATCTCCGAGCTGACTGCGTATGCCAAGTTGACCTATTCTACACATTCCACGAACCATGTCTGCGCGCAATGCGCCGCGTCAAGCGCAAGTATCGGTATTCGCAAACGAGCGGGCGCCGGGATGATCCCGCCCCCAATCATGATATGCAGCCGATAAATCCGTAGCGGCTCGTCCGGGAATCGAGAATGTTCCACTCTGCTGCGACTGCTGGGCAAGAATCGGGGTGGAGCACCTTGGCGCAATAGTCGGGTTAATCTCCCTCCCGCTCGATGATGCAACAGTGGATGTCGTCCTGATGGGGTGATAACACCGCGCCGGTAACTGGATTGGGACGGTACGTTGTGCACCCCTTCAGCCCCATGTCGTAAGCCTGCTGATAGAGTTCTTGAAAATCCGTGAACACCATCGCCTCACTGACATTGATCGTCTTGGATATCGCTTGATCCACGTACGGCTGCAGCACTGCCTGCATCTGTAAGTGGCCTTGGGGGCTGATCTTGCGCGCGGTAACGAAATAAGCAGGGGCTCGGGACTGTCCATGCTCGGCACACCACCGCCGCCACGCATAATCATCGACGGCGTGCACGGAGTAGTGACCATCCGGCTCCACAATTCGGCGCGTAAATGCGCATTCAAAAATGGGTTCGACACCGCTCGATACATTGTTGGCCAACAGGCTGATGGATCCGGTGGGCGCTATGGCGAGCAAGTGGCTGTTGCGCAGGCCGTCCTCCGCGATCCCGTCGCGTATATCCTCAGGCAGCGATTGAACAAAAGCGCCATGGATATGGGAATTCGTGTCCAGCAACGGAAAGCTCCCCTTTATGCGCGACAGCTCACTCGAGGCGCGGTATGCCGTGTGGCATATGCCGGCAATGCATTGCTGGGCGTGCTCACGCGCGGCATCTGAATCATAGCGCAGGCCCAACATCGCCAAGGCGTCGCCCAAGCCGGTGATTCCCAGGCCTATACGCCGGGTTCCCTGTGCTTGATCGCGCTGAGCTTGCAGCGGATACCGTGAGATATCAATCACATTGTCCAGGAATCGTATTGCGGTTTTTGTGGTTTCGTTCAGATCCGGCCAGTCAAAACACGCGTCCTTTTGAAAGGCATGCAGCACAAAGCGCGCCAAATTAATCGATCCCAGATTACATGCGCCGTATGGGGGCAGGGGCACTTCGCCACACGGATTGGTGGCCGTAATGCGCTCCCGGTAAGACAACGGATTGGTCTCATTGATGCGATCCACGAACAACACGCCGGGTTCAGCATAATCATAGGTCGCCCGCATCAAGCGCTCCCACAGCGCGCGCGCGCGAACACGCTTGATCACGCGGCACACCACCGGAACGCTGGCATTCGACCACACGGCCTCAATGGTGCCGAGATCGTCTCCGCTGTGCTCCAATCTGCCAGCCGGGAACACCAGCGGCCATTGATGATCACCCCGCACCGCCTCCATGAACGCATCGCTCACCAACACCGACAGATTGAAATGGCGCAATTCATGCCTGTCTTTCTTCGCATCAATGAATTGTTCAATATCGGGATGATCACAACGCAAAGTCGCCATCATTGCGCCGCGCCGGGATCCGGTGGAAAGTATCGTCGCGCACATCTTGTCCCAGATGCGCATAAAGGACACGGGTCCTGATGCAATGTTTCCCACCGTGCGCGCGTAGGTCCCTGCCGGTCGCAGGGTCGAGAAGTCGTAGCCTACACCACCACCCTGTTGCATTGTGATTGCGCCTTCCTTGAGTGCGTCGAAGATACCATCGATGGAATCTTCGACGATGTTCATCACAAAACAATTACATAAAGTCACCCTGCGTCCGGTTCCGGCGCCTGCCAGGATCCGCCCCCCCGGCAGGAATCGAAAATCCTTCAGGATGCGATAAAATAACTGTGACCAGTTATCTGAATCATCTTCAACCGCAGCAGCCGCCCTCGCAACCCGCCGCCAGGTGTCATCGATGGTCTGGTCGTAAACGATGTCGTCATCTTTGTATTGATACTTGGCGCGCCACACCCGGTCAGACACATCACAGACAAAATGACCCGTGCCCATCATCCGTCACCTTCGCCTGCCGTTTACGACACCATGACCAGTGGACAGGCAAGCTCCCCTACAAGGACAGCGGGCAATTTATCGAACGCCGATGACTTCCCACGCGGCAAAAACAACATACGCGATCCCTCAGCCGACATGGCTCCCGATATCTCCTGTGGGTCCAATGCGGCAATCGGCTGGTATCTGGCCGGTGCGCCTTCGAGCAGACCCTTCGCCTCCCCAGCCAGTTGTTTGAACGCCTTGTCATTGGGGATCAACACCACCAATCCGGCGCCGTGCTGTTTGCTGAAATCTCTCGCCATCGCCAGCGCCCGTGCGGCCGCCGGAGACCCATCGAACAATGCCCACACGGGACTGGGGCCGCCGGCGGCGCGGTTCGCCGGCCGCCGTTGTGCCCATAGCGGCGCCGTTGCAGTGCGCAATCTAATTCCAGGCACGTTGCTGAGGATCACGACATCGGTTTGTTCTGCGGCCTCCATGGCAGCGCTGATATAATGTCCCCGTACAACTTTCATTGATGCACTGATCTGACGCTGCTCGGACTCGCTTTGCAACAACTGACGGATACGCTCGGCGTCCGCCTGCAAGGCCCGGGCGACCGCATGCCGATCGAGAGGTCGGGCAGCCCCGCTGGTACGGTCGAGTTCTCGTGCGAATGGCAACTCGGCAAGCGAAAACAGGCTGATGTCTTCGATAAACAATGCCATCAAGTGCGCCTGTGCACGCGCTGCGATGTCAACCGCCGTCTTCAAGGTTTCGACGCTGCCACGGGAAGCGTCGATCACCAGTGTAACCCGGGTCTCCGTTGTCGTGTTTGGGTCACTCATTATTGTTCGGAGTCCTGTTGTTCACGCGCATAATCCCGGCGCCGCGTCGCCAAATCAATGAGCGCCTGTTCGACTCTGCCGCTTACCGACGCGGAAGGGTACTCATCCTTCTGATCACGGACTCCCGCCGGCACTCCGGTGAGAAGCGTCATTGCGTCATCGACATTGTCCACCGCGTAGACACTGAAATCACCGCGTTCTACCGCCGCGATAACGTCCTGACGGAGCATCAGATGCGGTACATTGGACCGCGGAATAAGCACCGCCTGCTCGCCAGTTAATTCAATGGCCCGACAGATATCAAAGAATCCTTCAATCTTCTGATTTACTCCACCGATCGCCTGCACCTCGCCGAGTTGATTGACAGACCCGGTCACCGCAAACGACTGATTGATCGGCAGACCGGCCAACGCAGAGAGTAACGCGCAAAGTTCCGCCAAGGATGCACTGTCCCCGTCCACCAGTCCGTAGGATTGCTCGAATGCCAGGCTCGCTGACATCGACAGTGGATACCCTTTGGCATAATGAGAAGCCAAATAATTCGACAATATCAGTACGCCTTTGGAGTGAATATTGCCACCGAGTTCCGTCTCCCGTTGAATGTCGATCAGCTTTCCTGATCCCAGCCGTGTGGTTGCGGTGATCCTGGCGGGCTGCCCGAATGAAAATCCGCCCATATCGATGACCGACAAGCCGTTGATCTGCCCGACTTTGGCGTTCTTGATGTCGATTTTCAACGTACCGCGGCGAATCAACTCATAGATGTGTTGCCGAATGCGGTCCAATCTGTAGACCTTGTCGTCGATTGCTTGCTGCACGTGTGTCCGGGAGATGACCTCTTTTTCATCCTCGCGTGCGCGGAAATCCGCCTCCTGCATGATATCCACGATTTCCCGCATATGAATCGACAGCTTCTCTGTGTCTTCCGCCAGGCGTGAGCTGTGTTCGATGGTTCGCGCTACGGCGCTCTGATCCAGAGCCAATAACGATTCCTGGCGGGCGATCCGGCCCACTAATCGTGCGAACTGAAGGTCGGATTCTTGATCGCGATCCATGCGCTCGTCGAAATCTGCGGCCACCTTGAACAGATCCGAGAACTCCGGATCATATTGGCACAAGACATAGTAAAGCAGGCGTTCTCCGATCAAAACGACCTTTACGTCCAACGGTATCGGTTCCGGTTCGAGCGACACTGTACTCATGAATCCCAACGCCTTTTCGAGCGGCTCGATGCGAATTTCCCGCGAACGCAACGCCCGCTTCAGGCCGTCCCACGCGAACGGCTGGGTCAACACTCGAATCGCATCCAAGATCAGGTAACCGCCATTCGCCTGATGCAGATCGCCGGCCTTGATCAACGTGAAGTCGGTGACCAAGGTCCCCATTTGAGCACGGTATTCCACGCGCCCCACGAGGTTGGAATACGTAGGCAGGTCCTGATAGACCACCGGCGCGGCAAGTTCGCCGTCATGATCTATGATGACGTTTACATTGTAACGATTCAGCGCCTCAGATTTGGGGGCGATACCGGGCAGGCTTGACTGGGGTTCAGACTCACTGCCGAAGTCACGCACATGTTCGACGATGTCGCGTTCGACGTCGTCCAGATAGGTCATTACTTCGGGCAACTGTCGGTGATGTTCCTTTATGAGGCGGATCAAATGATCTACCGCATATCGCCCGATTTCGCGATCCAGTTCCTTGTTTTTCTCCCGCGTCTCTTTCTGCCAGATCGGAATCTGGCGGATAATACGTTGTAACCGTTTCTGCAGGTCCTCGACTATCTGCTCGATGCGTTGCTTGTCCGCCGGCGACAACTGCTCAAACGATTCCGGCCGGATCACCTCGCCTTTTTCATCCAGCGGCGCGAACGCGAAACCGGCGGGCGTATGTAGAAAACGAACATTGTGCTCCCCGGCTTCCGTCGCCAATTCGTTCAGCGCGTTGTCGCGCCGTTCATTCAACTCCTGTTCAAGTTTTTCGATGCGCGAGTGATATTCCTCGGTTTCGAACGCCGAGGGAATCTCCGATCTCAGATCTTCAATCAATTGCTCCATATCGTCCCGCAGCGCTGCGCCATGCCCCGCTGGTAAGCGCAACGCATTGGGCTTATGAGGTCGTTTGAAGTTGTACACGTAACACCAGTCTGAAGGCGCATCGCGTTTGGCGGCCTGTTGTTCGAGGATGCGCTTGGCGATTGTGAAACGGCCGGTGCCCGAGGAACCCATCGCATAGATATTGAAACCGTCCCGGTCTATGCCGGTACCGAAATGGATGGCTCCCAGGGCGCGCGGCTGACCGATGACACCGTCAAATTCCTCCAATTCCGCGGTATCCGCGAACGGCATCTGGCTGGTGTCACAGGGGGTATACAAGGCCTCGATCGGCAATGGTTCGGGTCGCGGCATCGGCTGATCTCGCAATGATTGGCACGCCGCTTAGTGTGCGTTGCCGTTCTTTCTCGCTCCTTGATGAAAATCAAGTAGATGCCGAATGCGGCCATGCCGATCCGATGGGTGATTGCACAGACCCCGGCCAACCGCTTGCGGCGGCCTCTGAGGTATTCACGTCCCGCCGGTTGAAGAGGGGACACTGGCGAGTAGCTGGGACACACGGTAACCGTGCCGTCGATGTGTGGTAGCAAATGTTAGACGTATCAGGACACTCAATTTTGACTACAATCAACGACATGTCAAAACATACCAGTATGCTTGGAAATTACCATGACGAAGCGCCTGGCAAGCTGTCCCGGGGACTGGGAGCATTTTTCCCATATGGCGGACATCGGTATACGCGGTGTCGGCTGCAGTATTGAAGAGGCGTTTGAACAAGCAGCCATGGCATTGACCGCGGCGATCACCGAACCGTCAAAAGTCCGGTGCCGTAATTCTATACAACTGGAGATTCAAGCCAGCGAACTGGAGACATTGCTGTTCGATTGGTTGAATGCGTTGATCTACGAAATGGCGGTGCGCAATATGTTGTTCGGCCATTTCCAGCTGCACATCGACGACTGCCACTTGCAGGCTCAGGCATGGGGCGAGCGAGTGGATCGATACCGTCATCAACCGGCAGTCGAAGTGAAAGGAGCGACCTACACGGAGTTGCGTGTTGCCAATGAGGAAGGAGTATGGATTGCGCAATGTATCGTGGACGTATAGTGGGATAGCCCCGTGGATATAAATGACCTGAAGCAGAGTTCCAAATACAGTTGGCAATTGGATCCGCGCGGACACATGCGTGTGCCGGTCGTTATCTATGGTGATTACGACCTTGTCGCCGCCATGGATGACAAAGTATTGAAGCAGGCAACGAATGTCGCGGCCCTACCGGGCATCGTAACCGCCAGCTACGCGATGCCCGATGCCCACTGGGGATATGGTTTTCCGATCGGCGGTGTGGCGGCTTTCGATGCCGATCAAGGGGGCGTGGTCTCGGCCGGCGGCGTCGGCTTCGACATTTCATGCGGCGTGCGCACCCTGCGGACCGGTCTCAAGGTCGCCGACCTCGAGTTAAACAAAAGGATTCTCGCCAATGCGCTGTATGAAGAGATCCCAGTGGGTGTCGGCAGCACCGGACGCATCCGCTTGGATGACGCGCAGATGGACGCGATGTTGGCCGGCGGCGCCCAGTGGGCCGTCGCGCAAGGTTGGGGAAGTGCTGCAGACCTGGAGCGCATCGAGGAGCACGGTACGATGCGCGACGCGCTCCCCAACGAGGTTTCGGCGCGCGCCAAGACACGACAACGCAGCGAAATGGGCACCCTGGGCTCCGGCAATCATTACCTGGAAATTCAAGAGGTATCCGAGGTTTACGACCAGCGAACCGCGGAAGTTTTCGGGCTGCATACCGGCGATATCGTGGTCACCATACATTGCGGGTCGCGCGGTCTGGGGCACCAGATCGGCACCGAACACCTCCGGGATATGGCCCAGGCAGCACACCGGCACGGCATCGATCTACCGGACCGGGAACTGGCATGCGCGCCGATTCACTCTGCGCAAGGCAGGGGCTATCTGGGTGCGATGCGCGCCGCCATCAACTGCGCCCTCGCCAACCGTGAGATCATCACCCACCTGACCCGCCAGGTATTTGCGAGGGTCCTGCCCGACGCACAGCTGGAATTGTTATATGACGTGTCGCACAACACATGCAAATTGGAACAGCACGCAGTCAACGGCGAGATCCGGCAACTCTACGTTCACCGCAAGGGCGCCACACGGGCGTTCGGCCCCGGTCATCCGGAATTACCCGCTGTGTTTCGGGACGTGGGACAACCGGTGTTGATAGGCGGTTCCATGGGTACCGCGTCCCATGTCCTCGCCGGCAACGCCGGCAACGATGCGTTGTCATTCGCATCTGCCTGTCATGGGGCCGGACGCAGTATGAGCCGTCGACGCGCCACCAAGACCTGGCGCGGACGCGAGGTGATCGATGAATTGGAGGAGCGTGGCATCATCGTGCGCAGCCCCTCGATGCGAGGCATCGCCGAAGAGGCCCCGGACGCGTACAAAGACGTAGACGCAGTCGTCAACGCCGCCGACCGTGCCGGACTGGCGCGTAAGGTGGCGCGCGTAATCCCCCTGGTGTGCATAAAAGGATAATCACGCCACAGCGCCACGTCGTGCTGCGCGGTTCGGTAAGCGGTCACTTGACCGAAGTCATGGTGTGAACCCGTGCCTTCGTGCTGAAGTTCTTGTCATAAGATCCGAACAGCGAGAATAACCATGCCGGTTCAAAAACTCAGAGAATTTCTCGACAGCCATCGCATCAAGTACATCGCCATCGATCATTCGCCGGTGTACACCGCCCGCGAGGTGGCCGCGTCGACATTGGTACCACGGCGTGAGTTCGCCAAGACGGTGATGGTGAAGCTGGACGGAGACATCGCCATGGCGGTGGTGCCTGCGTCACGGCACGTCAATCTCGATACGCTGGCGACTACCGCAGGCGCGGTCAATGCCGCTCTTGCTACCGAGCAGGAGTTTCAACAATTGTTTCCCGGCTGCGAGGTCGGCGCCATGCCGCCGTTCGGAAATCTGTATGGTATGGATACCTATGTCGACGAGATGCTCAAGGAGGACGACGACATCACCTTCAACGCCGGTACCCATACGCAGGTCGTGCGCCTTGCCTTTGAAGACTTCGCAAAGCTCGTACAGCCTCGGATCGCGAGTTTTTCAGTCAAAGAATAACCCCATGGAATAATCGGGGCGCGTCCATCGATGGGTGAATCACAGCGGCCGGTATTGATCGACCGCTTACAACGGCGGGAGTTGTTCGATCACCCGGTGACCGGATTCGAAGTCATGGAGACGCACATCTCGTATATCCTGCTAACCGGTGATATCGCATACAAAATCAAAAAACCGGTCGACCTCGGCTTTCTCGACTTCTCGTCACTCGATCAGCGCTTGTTTTTCTGTGAGGAGGAACTGCGCTTGAACCGGAGAATGGCACCCGAGCTGTATCTGGGCGTGGTGCCGATCACCGGCAGTGAACAGGACCCCCGCGTCGGCGGCGACGGTAGGGTGATCGAATACGCGGTAAAAATGCGCCAGTTCCACGAACCGGACCGATTGGATCACATGGTGCGCGCCGGCCGAATCACATCCGAACACATTGATGACCTGGCGCAACACGTGGCTGAATTTCACCAACAGACCGAGATAGCGGCGCCCGATTCGGACTATTCCGACGCCAAGCACGTACGCGAACGCGCCTTGGATAACTTCCCACATATCGATCCCTGTGTTATTGGCAATGAAGCAAAGCAACTGCGGAAGCTGCATGATTGGACTCAAGAATCGGCGCAGCGGCTGGCAGATTCGTTCGCCAGCAGGCTCGCCCAAGACAGGGTGCGCGAATGCCACGGCGATATGCATCTGGCGAACATGGTACTGGTGGACGGCGAGGTGCGGCTGTTTGACTGCCTGGAATTCAACCCGCAATTACGATGGATAGACGTTGCCAGCGATGTCGCGTTCGCGATGATGGATCTCCATTACCATGAGCGGGAGCACCTCGCCCACCGGCTGTGGCTGCGCTACCTGGAACACACTGGAGATTATGCGGCGCTTTCGGTGCTGCGCTACTACCTGGTGTACCGCGCACTGGTGCGTGCCAAGGTCGCGTGCCTACGCCGCCAACAATCCGATGCGCTGCAGCGGCGCCAGGAGCAGGACGTGGTGCGTCACATCTCACTGGCCAGCGCTCTGATGCACCAGCCAGCAGCGACACCATTGATCATCACCCACGGCCTGTCGGGATCCGGCAAGACCTGGTTCACCGAGCGGCTCGTGGAGCGCACTGGTGTTATCCGCATACGCTCCGATATCGAGCGCCGGCGATCCGGCATCAACGCCGGCGCCCGCTATACGCAGCGCAATATCGGGCGTGTGTATCAAGTCTTGCTGCGGCTCGCCGAACGAGTCATCGGTTTCGGCTACCCGGTGGTCGTCGACGCCACCTTTCTCGAGGCCGGGCAGCGCCGGCAATTTCGTGAGGCGGCCGCGCGCCTCAGCGTGCCATTCCACATCCTGCATTGCCACGCCGGCCAGGCGGTAATGGAACGACGCATCCGGAAACGGGAGCAGGGTCGACCGGATGCCTCGGAGGCAACAGTGGCGGTATTGCAGCGGCAATTAGATTCACAACAGCCATTGACGGATGACGAGCGCCGTGTGCGCCTGGCCGTCGATACCACCGCGGCCCTGGATTGGGATCATCTCATTACTGGCTTGCGCCTATAACTGATTGGCCATATTGACAAGCTCCCTGGAAAGGGGGCAAGGTGCTACCGGTCGCACCACGATGATCGGTTACGCAGGGCTATGGGGGAGTCCGGTTCCATTATCCGCAACATTGCGCTGATACTGCTGTTCGCCGTGATGGGTGCGTCGCATCCCGCACTCGCGCAGGTGCAGACCGGCAACTTGTACGGCACCGCGGTCGACAGTGAGGGCAACGCCCTCCCCGGGGTGACGGTGACGGTGACGGTGACCGACACCGGCGCGCCGCGAATTCAAATCACCGACGCGCAAGGGCAATTCCGCTTCCTGGAGCTGGATCCGGGAAACTATGGCCTGAAGGCCCAGTTGAACGGCTTTTCCACTGTCGCGTATCCCAAAGTCAACATCCGCGTCGGCAGTAATACGACCATAGAAACAGAGCCGGCATCGAGATCGGTCTCGGTGAAAATGGGTTTGCCAGCGCGGGCGTGAACTACCGCGACGGCAACAAGACTGCGAAGGTCGTGCCGCCGGCCAGTGGCGATGCCTCGCTCGTCGGCGAACAGAGTAAAGTTGGGTTTGATAGCACTGCGGTACGTGAGTATCGGTTTACGGTCGGTTTCAGATTTTAAAAATGCGTCGACTTCCTGATAAGGGCAGCGGATAAACCAACCGAACGCGGCAGGATGCCACCTCCTTAACTACCGCGGGTTACATCTCACCGGCACGCTGGTATGCCGGCACATATCCGCGAGCCTTGAATCTACCCACTATGCCTGTACTGCCCAACACCACCGTTGGCACAATCAGGGGCTGTGCCACGTGGCACTTGTTGGAGGTGTCAGGCCGATCTGAACCGAGGGAAAATTTCCGGGACACGCCGTAAATACGTCCATGTAGGCTCGACGCCGGCATCCCTGCTGGCGACGGTCCCGGAAATTCCCCCTCAATTCAGCTCTTTTCAAGCTCGGGTTGGCCTCGAGCATGTGCCATTCGGGCCTGAGCCTGGAAATTACCCACGATAACCCGAATGTGGGCACGATCATGCCAAGGGCCACTCCGGAACGGCGATATCCTTCGCGACAAATCATTGCATAATAGAGTCGGGATCCTATCCACCCGTAGCCGGGATATAAACAACGCTAATGAAGGCAGACCCTATCGAGTCAGCAACGCTCGAGCCCACACCGCAGGCCTTGAAGAATCCGCTGCGTCGTTACTGGTTGGCGACGCGGCCACCGTTTCTCACCATTACGGTTGCAGGATGCATCTTGGGCCTTGCCTATGCTCTATATCGCGGTGCGCCTTTGAATTGGACCACGGCGCTGTTGACACTCGTCGGGGCAACGGCCATTCACGCCGCCATCAACGTGCTCAACGACTACTACGACGCCTTGAACGGCAGCGACACCAACAATGACGACCGCATATACCCGTTCACCGGCGGCAGCCGGTTCATCCAGAACCAGGTGCTCACGGAAAGACAAACCCTGCACTACGGCCTGGCGTTGCTCGCCGCCGGAGTATCTATCGGTGCGGTGCTGACCTTTAGCAGCCACTGGAGTTTGCTGGCCCTTGGTGCGATCGGTGTGTTCATCGGCTGGGCATATTCGGCACCGCCATTTAAGCTCGACAGCCGCGGTTGGGGGGAGCCCTGTGTCGCGTTGGGTTTCGGTATTCTAATTCCTCTGGGCACGGACTTCGTGCAACGCCAGAGTTGGGATTGGGAGTTGTCGTGGCTTTGTCTGCCTTATGGCCTGCTGGTGACCAATATTCTCTATATCAACCAGTTTCCAGATCGGCTGGCCGACGACTCTGCTGGTAAACATCACTGGGTGGTGCGCTTGGGTCCGGAACGCGGGAAATGGATCTATGTCGTCAATGTGTTTGCCGCGACCGGCATTGTGCTGTTCGCGGTCATCGCCGGAATCGCGCCGGCGATCGTGTTACTGTCGATGCTGCCGTTGGTCATCGCGGCCAGATCGGCCGCCTATTTGATTCACGATGCCGGTCATCCTGCACGGCTGTTGATCCCGATCAAGCTGACCATTTTCAGCGCCCTGGCTCATGGTCTGACGCTGGCGTCCATCTTGGCATTTATCGCGCGGGCGCACTGAAGCGCCTCAACCAGAAGGCGGGCCGGCGCCCAAGGTTGCGCGGCGCAGGATATCGGAGTCACCCCGCTCGACGGCAACTCCCATCAATGCGAGTGCGGAAAATACCGTCGCCAACTGTGCGTCGTCCAATTGCACCTTTTTGCCGACCGCCATGTACCGGTGTTGATCGAGTTCCACCGGCTGGATGTCCGCTTCGCATCCCAGGCCTCGCAGCACCGCTTGCACCGCGGCCCCGATCTGTCTGTCGGCGGCGTCAAAAAAGTACAGCCGTCCAAGCCGTTTGCAATAGATGGCGCGTCCGGCCCCGAGTTGAATCACGATATGCGCCTCGTAGATGCGTTCATCATCTCTGCTGAGGGCAAGGTATCGACCGGCATGTGATGGGACACGGCTCATAATGTCGAACGAGTTAACAGCATCGGTGATGGCGCGCACTGGTTTGACCCGAGGCACCCAACCCGGCTTTAATCAATCGAATGAGTATCCTACCTGAAATTCTCGCGTTGACCCGAATCATCGACGATGAATTTGCGCTGCCGCGTGTGGACCGTGTTTATGTGCCACCGGTGCGGCATGATAAGGCGCACGCCGACTTCGGTCTGGTAATCCTCGAGGACGGCAGCGCGGGCCTGTTCTATGTACCGCGGGAAGCGCCGCTCAGCCTTCTGCGCGAGGCAACCGGGAAGACCACAAGCGGCACTCCGGCATGGGAACTGGGTCGTGACCTGGCGTGCCGGGACGCCGGGCGGCGCGGCCTGGCATTCGGCGCGGTCAGTGCAATCACCCAACATTTCTTGAAACGCGCCGGTTACGAGATACCGGCCCGGCACAGCATGGACTATACGCCGCGGGATCACGTGGGTATGGTCGGCTTGTTCCCCTCCCTGGTTAACCGCCTGCGTCAGCGCGGCGTTCCGTTGACGGTCATCGAGCAGCGGACCGAGCTGTTGCAATCGAACACCCATTTTCGGGTGACCCTCGATCCTGCGCGACTCGGCGCCTGTAACAAGATTCTGTGCACCGCGGCCACACTCCTGAACGACACCATCGACGAAATTTTGCCCCACTGCGCCGGCGCGGCATGGATCACCGTCATCGGACCATCCGCCGGCTGCCTGCCGGACCCATTATTTGCACGGGGTGTGCACGCGGTGGGCGGGTCGCGGGTAAGCGACGCACATGCTTTGCTCGCGCGCATGCAAGCAGGCGAGCCGTGGCGGGACAGCGTGAAAAAAACTGTGCTCACGGCCGACCAGTATCCGGGAATCGCCGCGCTGTGCGCGCGCGCCCGCGCCGCTTCGGGGCCGGTGTCGAAACAACCCGGATAGCGCACCAGCGGACGGGATTTGACCCGAATGGCACTTACTTCAGGGATCACGACACGCTGAACCGAGTGACCATTCCCGGGACACGCCGTCAATACCTCCAGGTAGGCTCGGCGCCCGCATCCTTGCCGGCAACGGTCCCGGAAATTCCGCCTCAATTCAGCACTTTTTTGCCTCTGCAAGGCTTCAGTAAGTGCCATTCGGGTCTGTCCCTCTTTAGCCCCGCGTGATGCGATATACGGGTTAGTCGACGATATTGGGGGGATCGAGATCGTCCTGTACCGCCGTGGCCGGATCCTGCCGTGCGATCCAGCGTTCCAACAGCGTGACATGTTCCGCTTCCTCTTGGGCAAACTCGTCCGCCAATTGACGCACCGTCCGGGTAGGCGAATGCGCCGCCACCCGCCCATAGAAATCACGGCTGTGTTTTTCGTTTACGAGCGCGAACTGCAGTGCCTGCACCGGCGTCATGAGGTAATCAATATCCGCGTAATCACCGGTCTCGGGCCCTTCATCATCCGACCACTTGAAATCCCAGGGTTCCAGCACCGGAAGCTCGCTGCCGGCCGCCAAGCGTTCAACCTCGGCGGCGTGTTTGCGTCCGAAATCCGCCATCTTGCGGAACAGGCCGGCGACCTCCGGATTATTGTGCGTATCCATGGCGTCGGCGAGTTCCTCGTACCGGTCCACGGACTCCTGTTCCAAGGCGAATGCATGCGCCAAAAACTCCGCCTTGGTCGCGATTTCTTGCGGCTTGGTCATAACTGGAACTCCTGCTCGATATCTTCGACCGTCATCTCCTGCGCCTTACTGCGTCGCCATACCGGTCTGGCCTCAACATAGATGACGCCGGTGGACATTCCGTCGTCACGTTGGCAATGCAGGGCCGCCTGCGCCGGATCGCTCGTCGGCAAATCGTCCACGGCGAACGGGCGCACGATTTTCTTCCAGTCCTTCTGTTCGGGACGGAACGTGGGACAGGGACTCAACACCTGGATGAACGCGAACCCCGGATGCTGCATCGCCATCACGATCATCTGCGCCAAGGTATTGGGTTGCCCTGAGAATGCCCGCGCAATAAAGGTGGCACCGGCCGCCAGCGCGATGGCGGCCGGTTGGAATGCCCGTGCGTGGGTACCCGACGGAGTGAACTCGCTTGCGGTCCAATCCGGCGCCGTGGTCGGGGACGCCTGGCCCTTGGTCATACCATACACTTCGTTGTCCATCACAATATACGTCATATCCATATTGCGCCGGCAAGCATGCAGGAAGTGGTTGCCGCCAATGGAAAAGCCGTCGCCGTCACCACCGGTTACTACCACGTGTATATCCGGTCGCGCCGCCTTTAATCCCGCACCGACTGCCAATGCGCGGCCATGAATACCATGGAAACCGTAGACGCTGGTGTACGCAGGCATCCGTGACGAACACCCGATTCCGGAAATCAAGGCCACCTGTTCCGGTGGCAGCTTTAACGAGGCCAGGGCCTTGGTAAGGGCGTTCAGCACCCCGAAATCACCGCACCCGGGACACCACACCGGTTTCACGTCCGATTTGAAATCCTTGGGCTGGAGGTTGCCGGGCAACGGATTCATCAACACGCTTCCGCCAACAGTCGCTCGGTGACCTCTCCCGGTGCCAGCGGCAACGGGCCCGGGCGCGCCAAGGTGCCGGTGCATTGTGGGAGGTCAAGCTGTGAACGCAGGTAATGATAGAGCTGTCGCGAGAACGTCTGCTCGACCACCAGCAACCGCGTCACGCCTTCGAGCGCCTGTTCCAGGTATCGCGTGCTTAGCGGCGCCAACAGCCGCAGGGCGATCAGGCGCACCGGCACCCCGTGCTCGCCGGCTCTGCGGATGGCCTCCTTGACGGCGCCGGTACACGAGCCCCAGGTCACCACCGCGATCGTTCCGTCCCCCTCGACGTCGGCCCAATGGTCGCCATAATCGAAGCCGGTCAATTTCGCCGCGCGTTTCTCTAGTTGCTGCAGGTGATCCTGGGAGCCCGTCGATGGCGTGCCGCGTTCGTCGTGCTCGAGACCGTCAGCCGTGTAGTTCATGCCTGTGGTTCCGGGGATCGCCATCGCCGACACGCCGTCGCCACTCAGCGCGTAGCGCCGATAATTCTCGACGCCCGCCTGACCGGTAACCCGGCGCGGGACAAAGCCGACGTCCGGCGGGCGATTCGCAACCATGCGCGACTGGGCCAGGAGCTGATCGCTCAATACAATCACTGCGGTTTGCAAAGACTCCGCCAGATTCACCGCCCAGCGGACGGTAAACACGCTGTCCGGAATCGAAACGGGCGCCACCACCACGTGCGGCGCTTCGCCGTGCATACCGTATAGCGCAATGTTGAGGTCGGTTTGTTCCGATTTGGTGGGGATCCCCGTGGACGGCCCACCGCGCATGACGTCGATGACCACGATCGGGGTCTCACTGGCGATCGCGAGACCGATGCCTTCAGTCATTAACGCCAATCCGGGGCCGGAGGTAACGGTCATTGCCGGAACGCCGCCGTAGGATGCGCCCAGGATCATGTTCACCGATGCCAGCTCATCCTCGGCCTGGATCAGACAGCCGCCGGTCCGGGGGAGTCGCCCCGCCAGCCATTCCAGCATTTCACTCGCGGGGGTGATCGGATAGCCGGCCACAAAACGCACACCACCTTTGAGCGCACCCAAACCGCACGCCTGGTTCCCGGTGATGGTCCAGCGCGCCTCGGCACCGGGTTGTGCGGTGGGGATCGACAGCTCAATGTCCAATGACTGACCCAGCTTTGCACCGCGCGCGATGCAGGCACAAGCCCCGGTTACCACGTCCTCACCCTTGGCGGACAATGCACCACTGACAGTCTCACACAGGGTGTCGAGCTTGAGCCCGGTGATTGACGACACCAAGCCCAGGGCAATCATATTGGCCCGGCCGAATTTGATTTCCTTTGCCAACCTTTGCATTGCCACGGGGACCAAGCGGGCATCGGTATGCACGACGGGCGCTGGTAAATCACCGGCCGCCGGATCATATAACACGCAACTGCAGGCCGTGAGCGGTATCTCATCGAGAAATCGCTCTGCATGCCGCCAATCGAGGGCGATCAAGAGGTCGTAATAATCGCCAGCACATTCCACCGGCACGTCAGCGAAGTGCAATAACGCCGCGGACTCGCCGCCGCGAATCTGCGGTCCTGCGGAACGCCGCATCAACCCATAACTTCCGTCAACGGCGGCCGCCTCTAGCAACAAGTTGCCCACGGTCACGACGCCGGCACCGCCCGAGCCCACCAGTGCAATGGAAAGCGAGTTGCGTCTTTTGGTATCGTTCATCCGGCAATCATACATGCCCGGCAGGCATTGTGTTTGCGCTACATCAAAATATGCCCATCGACGTCACACGTGAGTTTACATTTCCCATGCGATAGTTGCGATCGCGTATCGCTGACCGTCCAGATCATGAGCTGGTAACCGGCCTGTACCGCCATTCATCGGCGGCGCACCGGGTCGCGGCTACGGCGAGGAAACCATAGCCAAACCGTGTGGTCTACATAAGTCTTGTACCCGCTTCGCCCTGCATCGTAGGGGCTACTCCGCTAAACTTAAGAGATCAGATGCTCGAGGGGGAAGATTGATGCGACAAAAACTGGGGATCTGTTATTTCTTAGTTGCGATGGCCTGGACGCTGGACGGGCAAGCGCATCTGTTTACCTGCCAGAACCTCCCCTTGGCAGGCACCAAAAATCTAAAAATAGACAAATTGTATTTGTTAAAAACGCAGATGTTTAATGACTTGGCCGACCATCAGGAAATCTCGATCTCAAATTTTATTACCTCCAACACTACAGAAATAACCTTCCTCCCGATACCAGGCTCACCGGATTTCTTCAAGGTCACTACCAACAACGATTCCGAGGGACTCGCGTACCTCCTGGCGTGGGTCAGCAATCGGGAAAGAGACGGGACATGCGCCATCGAGCTGCAGGGATACACCAACGGAATCATTACCCGGGAATTTCTACAGATTCTTGCCATTTATCCCCATGGGAGCCTGGCCGTCGGCTTACCCAACACGACTGATCGTGAGGGCCTGATCCTGCTTACCAACGACAAGGAGATTTAGTCATTTATCCCCTACCCCTTTCAGGGCGCTGAGCTTGACAAGCACGATGGTGAGCATCGGCAGCACGAAACCGATGATCGACACCGTGATCAGCAGCATGCCCAGATCACCGTAGCCCGCAGGGGCGATAACCACACTGGCAGGATCTTTGACTTCACGCGAGACGACAAATATCTGATTCAGGTATTTAGTGCCGAGCTGACTCAAAGATAGGGCCAGGTTCGTGAACGACGCCATCACCGCAAAAAAAGTCGCCTTGAGGTCGGCGGGCGCTGAATGGGCGATCCACGCCAGCATCGGAATCATCGCGATCTGCCCCAGCGGCGACTCCAGCGCCGTGTCTATCAGAGCAATAAATCGCGCGTCGACTACTCCGTTGGTTTGTGCGGCGGTCCACTCATGCAGCCCATAGAACATCCCGAGAATTGGCAGGGCGAGTACGGTGCCGGCAATAGTTAGAAAGCCGATGATATAGGCCATCGATCGTTCGGCCATGAATCGTCGAAATATAAACATTCCCAGCAATGTCAGGCTGCTGCCGATCAGCGACAATACGGACAGGAACTGCTGGTCAAACTTTAACTCATCAATCATCCACCATGTGGATCCGGCACCGGGACCCGGTAATGCCCGGAACACGAAAACCAGTAATGCAGTTCCGACCAGGACTCGTCGCGCATCGGCATCCAAGGACCGAATTAGGCGGTTGATCAAAAACACCACGATGATCATCGAGCCGGCGAAAATAATTTCCTGGTTGTAGGGGACCTTGCTCAGCCCCATTGAGAGCGTGAACACCACAAACACCAAACTGCCGACCAGTATCCACCAATTGGCCTCCGGCGCTGCCGATTGGACCTCGAGCATCAGCGCAGCGTCCCGTTTGCTGAAACCTTTGCGCCGCAGACGCCGAACATCCCGGATCTTGAGCGTTTCGCTGAGCACCACACCCAATACAGACA
This sequence comes from uncultured Gammaproteobacteria bacterium, assembly GCA_947258975.1. Taxonomy (GTDB): domain Bacteria; phylum Pseudomonadota; class Gammaproteobacteria; order Arenicellales; family JAANXG01; genus CALZGZ01. The sequence continues at coordinate 74,144 of CAMYKK010000006.1, read as the reverse complement.
GCACCGGAATTGCCAACGCCAGGGTATATATCGTCCGATATATCTCGATTTTCTCGGCCTCCGGAAGCGCCACCGCACCCTGAAACATCAATATATTCACCGCTGCCACCAGCACACTACCGCCGATGATGGCCACGCGTCCCAAAGTCTGCATGGTGGTGTGCATGAGGCGGCGGGTCTCACGATCGATCGGGACCCCCTCGTCATCCACCTTCGGCACCGCCTCCACGGTCATGGCATCCGCAACCACATCCTGAATCACATAACCGACCGGCGCCAGTAACGCACTGACCACATACCAGGCATCTAGCGGCAGGAGTTCACGCATATAATCCGTGTACCCGAGCAGGCCGATCATAATCGCGAGACTGAGCGCAATGAGGGCGGCGCCGAGAAAGACCAGCGCCGATTTCCAACGCCAGAACAAATCCACCAGATGACCCAGCGGCATCTTGAGCGCCCAGGGGATCCCCGCCCAGAAACCCAAAGCAGCGAGAAATGCCGCAGACAACCCGAGATAATCCTTAACGAAAAACGTACCGACAATTCCAGTGAGCCCCGAAACACCCGCCGCCACGTACACCATCAGTGGCGGCAGATAGGACAGGCGCATCTCCCTGGCAAGCTCAAGGATGTTGCGGTCAATCCAGCGATATAGGCCTTTCATCAACGAGACTCACTCATGTGTAGAATCTGAACACACGCCGCGCATTAACCCGGGAATTTCCTTACCGCGACTTCCAGCCCCGGTGGATCGATCGCACTCCAAACCGATCCTGAATCTGATCCGCAATGCTGTCCAATTTGATTTGTTTTTGCTCGGCGATATCCGTAAAAAGTGGAAGCTGCTTATCCGCGTCGTAATCAAACATACTGACTCCTATACCCACCAAACGAACCGCGTGAGATGAGTTCGGCAACACTTTAGTCAACATTTTCTCGGCGGTATGAAATAAATGCCTCGTCACATCGGTGCTTTGCATCAGGCGCTTGGAACGCGTGATCGTAGTGAAATCAGAAAATCGTACCTTGATCTCGACGTTTCGCGCGCGGCGTTGGTGTCCGCGCAACCGATGAGCGACCTGCTCGGTCAACTCAAGCAACACCGACGTGAGCGTATCAACATCCTCAATATCCCGCGCAAAGGTTGTCTCATGCGAGATCGACTTGGCCTCGCGATCGCTGACGACAGGCCGGTCATCGATACCCTGCGCGAGCCGCCAAAAATGATGCCCCCACTCACCCAAACGCCGTTTCAGCGCGCGCTCGGGAAGTTCTCGTAGTTGTGCGATCGTGGCGATGCCGTGATCGCTTAATATACGGTCGGTAGACTTGCCCACCCCCCAGAGCCGGGAGACGGGCAAAGGATCAAGAAAAGCCTGCACGTCATTGGATTGGATTACGACAAAGCCGTCGGGCTTATCGAAGTCGCTGGCGAGTTTGGCTAAAAACTTGTTGGGCGCCACGCCCACCGACGCGACCAGTCCCAACTGGTCGCGGATGTCGCGCCTGATAGCTTGCCCGATTTTGGTGCCCTCTCCCCACAGACTGCGGCTGGCGGCAACATCGAGAAACGCCTCGTCCAGCGCCAGGGGTTCCACCAGTGGGGTATAGCGATCAAAAATGCCTCGGATCTGGCCTGATATTTGAGCGTAATAGTCATGCCTTGGTTGGATAAAAATCGCGTGCGGACACAATCGCTTCGCATGAGCCGCAGGCATCGCGCTGTGGATGCCGAATTGGCGCGCCTCATAACTCGCCGCAGCCACTACTCCGCGGCCATCGGGAGCCCCCCCGACGAGTACCGGTTTACCCCGCAGCGCGGGCCGGTCACGGACCTCCACGGATGCATAAAAGGCATCCATGTCGACATGAATAATGGAACTCGATGCCGTTAACACAGCAAGGACGAAACTCGTCTGTGTGAACTGATGCTGGAACCAATCAACTTGGGACTTTGTGCACTCACCGATAAACGAGCTTGGCCGGTGAAATCAACACGCCAAAATGTCTACACCAGACCACAATGCTGCCGTATTTCGCGATGTCCACTCCCTCGGGAATCGGGTAGACCTGACTTCCCCTGAACGCGCGTAAGCGTCCAAGGTCAACAAACATCGTCGCAGCGACATCGGTGTCGGGGGTGATATCCCCATCGCCCGGGACCAGGTAGACGTGAAAGGCGGGCCCCGGACCCACTGCAAAATCTGGCTCTAGGTGGACAACATCCTTGTATACCGAGATCTTGCCGCTTCCATAATGAATCGGATCGGACGGGTTGGCATGAATAAATTCTCCGCTTGCCAGCACTTGTTTACTCTCGATGTTCCCGATTTTCTCATCCGCCACGATATCCGTAAGAAATATGTACGGATACACGAAGATGCCAACTACGAACCCGGCAAGACCACCGAGAACACCACCCAACAAAAAGGAAATGATGATTTTCTTCATGCGCACGCTCCAGGTAGCATGGTGACGGCCGCCAGCGCGGAATTGGGCTGGAAATATATACGTCTTTAGCTTGAATTACATCGTAATGGCGAGTTCGCCAAATCCTCAGCAGGTTCAACGCAGCGGTGCGGGACCGACGACCCGGTAAACCGACTGAACGCGGGCGGCATTCGCCAGGTTAACGGACAGCGGCGGACCCGTCCTTACGCAATGCGCTGCGGTTGGTTGCGCAACGACCGCACCCATCCCCACAAATCGTTCACGGGGTGCGCTGCGCGTGCGATAACAGTGTGGTGTATGGAACAAGGTCGATATTTTTTCAAAGGTTCCATATAAACTGTATGGTTTGGCGCTCGATATCTCCGTACCAAACCTCTATTTCCGCACTACTCGCCCCGGTACCCTGACGCGTTGTTGAACGCGTGCAAGAAGATTTGCCGGCAGCGTCTCGGGGTCACCGAGTATCGGCCGAGAAACCACGGGAGTATTTGCGTTTGATGGGTATAATAACCGCTTGATGGGAATCGCAGTGGATTTGAGGGCCGTATGTCAATGACAATTATCGATGAACATTTCGTATCGAAACGAGGAGCAACGACATGCCGCTGGTGGAGCAAATCAACCGCTTATTCGCTGGTCCTAGCCACGGCCTGGTTGACAGGACCGGCCGCGAGCGCGGATGGGCTCACGATAGAGCTCAACAAACTGGAGGAAGCGGATGGTGCGTGCCGGGCCTACTTGTTATTCGAAAATAAGGCCGGGAGCGCATTCCGCTCGTTGAAATTGGATCTTGTCATGTTTGGACTAGACGGCGTAATTACCAAACGGTTGGCAATCGAAGGCGGTCCACTACCGAAAGACAAGACCAGTGTAAAATTGTTCGAGATTAGCGGTCTGAAATGCGAGTCCATCGGGCGGATATTATTGAATGATGTCATCAACTGCCAGGATCTGGCCGGTGACAACAAGGAGGGTTGTATTGACATGGTGGTTACGAGTTCGAAGAACACAGTCCCCCTATTCAAGTGAACGGGGTTGAACCGCGGGCACGCGCCTGTTTCCTTTGATGTCCTATTGAGAACTAACAAATGGAGGAACTTTTCACCAAGGCGATCGACGCACTAAGACTGGGCGGACCAGTCTTGGTGATCTTGTTTGTCCTTTCTACCATCGCCCTGGCCATCATATTGATCAAGTTGCTGCAGTTCGCGATGCTTCGTGTCAGAGACCAGAGGTTTGTTACGCTTGTATTGGACCACTATCGTTCCGGCAGAATCCAAGACGCGTTACACGTATTGAGCAGGCATCGAAGCCCGGTAGCCAGAGTGCTCGAAATCGCTATCGAAGGAAGACAACGGCGAGATTTGAATGAACACCTGATACGTGAAGAGGTAGACCGGGTTGCGAGCGAATATCTGGAACAACTTCGTTCATATTTGCGGGGCTTGGAGGTTATCGCGGCGTTGAGTCCTTTGCTTGGACTGTTAGGCACGGTGCTCGGAATGATTGATGCCTTTCAACAACTCGAGCAGGCGGGAAACCGCATTAATGCCTCTATTTTGTCGGGGGGGATATGGGAGGCATTACTGACCACCGCTGCCGGGCTTGCGATTGCGATACCGGTGCTGGCGGTGCTCAATTGGCTGGAACGCATCGTGCAAAAAACCGCGCATACAATGGAGAGTGCGGCGACTCAGGTGTTCACCGCGGCAATTCAGCAACAACCCTGGACCCATGGAATCCCAAACCTACACGCAGATACTAAGCAAAACGTCGAATAACAGCATTCGGCGACGCCGGCCTCTTATCAGTTTAACGCCGCTGGTCGATGTCGTATTTATCCTGCTGGTGTTTTTTATGCTCGCCTCCAGTTTTTCAGATCAACGCGCTGTTGGTTTAACCACTCCCGCGATCGGCGCTCCGACGACCAATTCAAAAACAGTTCTGCTGCGTGTGAAGCGTAACGGAGGTTTGGACTTGAATGGAGAACCGATTACGGTCAACCAGCTCCAGGCACGCGCGGCGCAATTCATACAGACCGTTGGTGAGCGTCAGTTTTTGGTCCAACCGGACACAGGCGTGGCGTTACAGCAGGTCGTCATGGTTCTCGATGCACTTTACGCGACCGGCGTACAAGACATTTCGCTGATACGCAAATAGGGACGGACATGAAACTGCGTGGCGTAAGCGACCAAGGCTACAAAGAACCGAGTATTGTTCCCTTGGTCAATATTGTATTTCTGCTGCTCATCTTCTTCATGTTATTGGGAAGAATCACATCACCGGAAGTGCTGGATATACAACCGCCGGCCTCCGCAAGCGGGGGCCAGATTGAGGCCCGTAGCGATATACTGATCCTGATCTCCAACGATGGCCGCTTGGCACTCAATGATGACGAAATGGATCAAGACCTGCTGCTGAGCGCGGTGTCGAAACTACTTGATGAAAAACCGGCGATTAGGGTGAGAATAAAAGCTGACGCCGGACTCGACGCTGTGGAACTGATTCGGCTCATGGAGCACCTGAAGGAAGCGGGCGTGAAGCGGTTGCTTTTGTTGACCGAACTATCCGAACCCTGATGGTCATTCGTACATCACATTGGTGGGCGGCGATCACCGCGGCCACCGCCACGCATGTTGCCGGGCTGCTGTGGTTGAGCCAACCGACGGCACGAATCGAGCCACCACGGGTGAGCACCGGCATCGTCATTGCACTGGAGGATAAGCTGACACAACAACGCGAGCACGCCACCCCAGTGCCACAGCCGGCGGAAGCGGTAAACGATATTAAAGGCGAGTTCGCTCAGCAGCGCGACACGATCGACACTGCGATCATCCGGCCCGCCAAACCGGCGCCACAGGCGTCGCGGCCAGAACCAACCAACACACTCACCAGTACGGCATCGGACACATTGAGCGCGCCAGCGTTGCTGTTGGAGGAACCCCCGGTCAATACTGTTACCAACCCGGACATCCAGGCGGAGGCGTCGCCACCTGACCCTCAAGTCGTAGGTGCAGCGAGCGGCAAGAACCAGATTATCTACGAAGCGCGACGGATTGTGAGTGACGTATCCACCGCCGAGCCACCCGCAGCCGTGACATCACTACAGTTAGATGCGATTCATCCCAATGTCATACCGGGCATCGACGTCGCGTCGCCAGAGCCCATCCCATCACCGCAGACCGAATTCGACGAACTCACGCCGGCGATTCCCCTGGAGACGAAAAGCGTTCCCGAACGGCGCGCTGAGGAAGCCCAGCCGTTGATGCCTGCGGAAGATGTGGTCGCGCGTGCTGCGCCGACATCGATCTCACCGGTGCAACAACGGCTGGTGCGTGGCGTCACTGCGCAGTACGCGGGCGTACTCAAGGGATGGTTACAACGAAACATGCGATATCCGCGGGATGCGTGGTTAGAGGGACACCAAGGGACGGTGGTCGTCCTTTTCACCATTGGACGTGACGGTAAGGTAATCACGTCCACATTAGAGCGCAGTTCCGGGCATAAGTTATTGGATGGAGAGGCGGTGCATATGGTGAAGCGGGCGGATCCCTTTCCCGCCATGCCGCCAGAGATCGTCGGCAATGAATTAGAACTGCGCGTTCCGATTGTCTTCTATATCAAGGATTACGAGCGGCAACGCGAGATACCACCCATATATCTGAAGTAAACGTTCAATGCGCGATGACCATTTGCGCGAAACGGACCGGTAATAGTTGACGGGTTTCCGTTCCTCCGACGCGGTCCTTTTGTATGACAATCAATTGTTGATCCTCGAGGGCGCCCAGCGGCAGTACCATGCGGCCACCCGGCTTCAACTGTTCCATCAGGGGTGAAGGGACGTGTTGCGGAGCAGCGGCAACAATGATTTTGTCAAAGGGAGCATGCTCTGACCAGCCGTAATAGCCGTTGCCGATTCGCACTTCCACGTTGTCATAAGCGGCAAGATCTTTCAGCCGATCCTCAGCATCCGTTGCCAAATCCTCCATGATGTCCATGGTGTATACCTTGGACGCCAAGCGGCTCATTACTGCGGCCTGATAGCCAAGACCGGTCCCGACCTCCAATACGGAATCCTTTTCATTCAAATCCAGCAGATCCACCATCAGCGCCACGATAAAAGGCTGCGAGATGGTTTTGTCATGACCAATCGGCAGCGGACCGTCCTCATACGCGTAGGCCTGGTACTCTCGAGGAACGAACTCATGACGTGGGACTTCTCCCATGACTTCCACCACCCGTGGATTCAGCACCGGGCGGCCCGTCAATTCGCTGGATACCTGGGCATGGGCGGCGATGACTTTCAGCATCAATTGTCGAAGTTCGGTAAACGCGGTCTGTCCCATGGGTAGACACCGATCATCCGCAGTACCATTCAGGTTCTGCTTTCTGGTGTCTGATGTCAAGCCGAGGAAGTCAAGTCAACCAGGAATCGGCGGCGGCATTGGTTTTACCACTACCATGCGCGGCTATCGGATCAACGGCGGCAGCACGGGAGCAAGCGCGGGGTCTGTGGCATGGGTCATTTGCGGTTCTGCTGCCGCACTCAGAAACGGTTCGATCCGCTGATGTCTTGGAACTTGCCGCGCGCGCCGCACCCGCCGTGGGCGCAGGCTCCACCATAGCGTTGATATCGCGACACCGAGCAACAGCAGCAACCAAGCCGGACTCATCGTACCGGTCATTTTTCTGGCTGCCTTGACGCCGCGGGCGCCAATTTTTATCGACCCAACCAGGCCGGAAACGTTGCGCCCCCCGGCGTGTAAACGCCGTAGTCCCAGGGTTCCGAATTGCGATGTCAACACATAGGTGTCCCGCGCATTGACCTTTGCGGCATCTACCAATTTCGACAAGTCAGCCGCGGTCTCGACAGCGGGCATCGCACCGCGCAACGGGCCCGGTCCAAGCCGCAAGGCGGCGTCACCGACATCTTCGATCATTGCACTCAGTTCACGGAAATCACCGCTTCGCAGGGCGCGCCGGCTGATCACCTTGAGGGTTCGCAGCAGCTCCGCACTCAATGCCCCACTCCGTTTGAGTGCCTTGAGCATCGCCGGCGCCCAATCCACGTGTGGCACTAAGGTGGTCGCCAGACCGGTCGCGGACAAGGCAAGCAGGATCTCATCGCCGGTCCCGTAATGCATCTGCTTCCAGCCTTGCACGGCGATGTCACGTATATCGCCGATGACAAAAAGATCGAGGGACAAGCTGCCCATCAAGCCAAACAAGTCCTCCGGCTCACCGGTGACAGCGCCGGATACGAACCGCGCGGCACGCTCCCGTACGCTGTGTAGACGAGACTCCGCCGCGAGCGACAAGCGGCTTGCGCGCTCAGCGTCTCCGAGCGCGGGATGATCCCGCGTGAATTCAGCGAGCCACCGGGCCTCCGCCCAACGGCCTTGTTGCGCGAGTCGCTCCGCCGTTTCCATTGGCGCCTCCGTCAGCACCAATGAGGTAGCGAAATATCGATCGCGCAGTTCCCACACCGTCAGGCCGATCACCGCGGCGGCAATCAGCGTAAATGTAAGTCGGAAGACAGCGGTCAACATGGTCGGATGGCGATAAATTTTTCTCAATATAGCAGGGTGCGGCCCGGTTTGCGCAATGGTAGTGCTATTCACACCGCACGGATTCATCCGGCGGCTCGTGCTTACTTGCTTACTTATTAACTTTGCGATGAAGGCGGGCAAACATATCGGCCGGTGACAACGAAAAATATGCTTACGTATGCTATGTTCGTGGCATCAGCAAGAACAATCTTATGACCCTGACTTTTTGATCAACGGATCGGGCAAGCTTCGATCACGGTGGGTGTTTGGCAGTTCCCCTCCGCTTAGGATTCGCGGCCCGGCCGTAATGTGTATTCCAAGATCACTATGAGCCCTCAATCCGGCGGTCGTATCCGCGAGATACCCTATAACTACACGTCATTCTCGGATCGTGAGATCGTGATCCGATTTCTGGGCGAAGACAATTGGCGCTTGTTGAATCGATTGCGTGGTTCGCGGCGCACCGGGCGCTCCGCGCGCATGCTGTTCGATGTGCTGGGCGATATGTGGGTGGTGAAAAGAAATCCTTTCATACAAGACGATCTAATCGCCAACCGCAAACGCCGGCATACGATGTATCAGGTGATGCATCAGCGTCTCGACCAGATCGTGGCACGGGCACAGGGCAATAGCGATGCGCTGGCGCTGGCAGCCTCGGCGCTCGACGCGTTGCAGCACTTCTCCGACTGGTTAGACCGCATCACCCAGCAACGACGGGTAGTGCGGCAGCGGTTACGCCGCTGTACGCGCGACGACAACATCGAATTCAACGGCCTGGCCCGCGTGTCCCATGTAACCGACGCCACCGACTGGCGCGTGGAGTTGCCGCTGGTGGTCGTCCATCCCGATGACGAAGCCGAGGTAGCAGCCATTGTGCGCGCCTGCATTGAACTCGATCTGACCATAATTCCCCGCGGTGGCGGCACAGGGTACACGGGGGGGGCGGTGCCACTGAACGAAGACTCGGTAGTGATCAACTCGGAAAAACTCGAACGTCTGAGCGAAGTACAGATGGTATCGGTATCCGGTGCGGCGCAACCTGTGGCTGCGGTACGGGCGGAAGCCGGGGTCGTGACCCGCCGGGTGGCCGACTTGGCGGCTGAACACGGCAAGGTGTTTGCGGTCGATCCCACGTCCCAGGACGCTTCCACCATCGGCGGCAATATCGCCATGAACGCCGGCGGGAAGAAGGCCGTGTTGTGGGGTACAACCCTCGACAACCTTTTGTCATGGCGGATGGTCACCCCCTGCGGCGAATGGCTCGAGGTAGAACGCCTCCGGCACAACCTTGGCAAAATCCATGAGCAGGATCTCGTGGAATTTCGGGTCACGAAATTCAAGAAGTTGGGGGGGACGCCGGTGGGGGCGCCTGAGACACTGCGCTTTTCCGGGCGATCGATGCGCAAACAGGGCCTCGGGAAAGACGTTACGGATAAGTTTCTCGGTGGGGTGCCAGGCATACAAAAGGAGGGCTGCGATGGAATTATCACATCCGGAGTGTTCGTGCTGCATGACATGCCGCGATTCACATATACCGTATGCCTCGAGTTTTATGGCTGCGATTTAAGGCAGGCGGTGCCGGCGATCGTCGAGATCAAGCAGTATGTCGACGGACGTGACGGCGTCGAGCTTTCCGGACTGGAGCATCTGGACGACCGTTACGTCAAGGCTGTGGATTACAGCCCCAAGGCCTCGCGGGGGAAATTTCCGAAGATGATACTGATCGCAGACATCTCCGGAGATGAGCGGCAGGTGGTGGCGAAAACGGCCTCAGAAGTCGTGCGCATGGCCAACATCCGCGATGCGGAGGGTTTCATTGCCACCAGTCCCGAGGCCCGGCATCGGTTCTGGCTGGATCGCGCGCGCACCGCCGCAATCGCCGCCCACACCAATGCATTCAAGATCAATGAAGATGTGGTCATACCGCTGGACAAGCTTGCGGATTACAGCGAAGGCATCGAGCGCATCAATATAGAACAGTCGATTCTAAACAAGCTGCGCATAGCGGCCGCGGTGACCGAGTGCCTGCAAGGTGACGTACGGGCGCTACAGGCAGGAACCGAACTGGCGCCCAGCGATGAGACCAGCGCCATTTTTGCTGACAAAAGGGCAACGGCGCTGGGCATTTTGGCCGACGCCAGCCAACGCTGGCAGACCATCTTGGATCATCTGGACTCACCCGTGGCCGAGGTGCGAAACATGCGTCCCACGGCCATCGACGCCGATGCACCGAAGGACACGACCCTCTTCGAGTTGTTCCTGCGCCGGAAACTGCGCATCTCCTACCGCCGCGAGGTGGAAAAACCACTCAAGGATATCTTTGGCGGCGGTGACATGCAGTTGGTGCGCGACAAATTGGATGCACTACACGCCGATATCCGCAGCAGCCGCTTATTCATTGCGCTGCACATGCATGCGGGAGATGGCAACGTGCATACCAACATTCCGGTCAACTCCAACGACTATGAGATGCTGCACAACGCAGAACGCATTGTCGGCCGGATCATGTCCCTGGCTCAGTCGCTGGGTGGCGTGATCTCCGGTGAACACGGCATCGGTCTCACCAAGATGCAATATCTTGAGCCCGAAGCGGTAGATGCGTTCGCCAGGTACAAACAACAAGTGGACCCGGATGGGCGCTTCAACCGCGGAAAGTTGCTCGTTGGGTCGGGCTTGGGAAACGCCTATACGCCGTCACTGAGATTAGTGCAACAAGAGGCGCTGATCTTGGAGGAAAGCGAGCTTGGCAAGCTCAACAACATGATCAAACACTGTCTGCGCTGCGGAAAGTGTAAACCACTCTGTACTACTCACGTGCCCAGGGCGAACCTGCAATATTCGCCGCGCAACAAGATTCTCGCTACCGGGTTGATTATCGAGGCGTTTCTTTATGAGGAACAAACACGTCGCGGCGTGTCACTGCGTCACTTCGACGAAATGAACGACGTCTCGGACCACTGCACGATCTGTCACAAATGTCTCAACCCGTGCCCGGTAGACATCGATTTCGGGGACGTGACCGTAAATATGCGTAAGATCCTGAAGGAACGCGGTAAGCGGCGTTTTAGCATTGGCACCATGCTGTCTATGGCGTTTCTCAACGCCAAAGACCCGGCGACGATCAACCTAATGCGCAAGTTGATGATCGAATGGGGGTTTCGCGGACAGCGGGCCGCTTACCGTTTGTATCAGGGTATTCCCGGTCTCCACGCTGATAAGCAACGACCCCCGGCGACTACGCATAAACCAAGAGTCTCGAAACAAATCATACATTTCGTCAACCGGCCGTTGCCGAAGAGTGTACCGCGCAAACCGATGCGATCGCTGCTGCGGCTGGGAGACCATAACACCGTGCCGATCCTTCGCGATCCGACCGGTGTAACCGAGGACTCCGAGGCCGTGTTCTATTTTCCGGGGTGCGGATCGGAACGGCTGTTCAGCCAGATCGGGCTTGCCACGCTCGCGATGTTATACCGGGCGGGCGTACAGACCGTGCTGCCTCCGGGGTATCTGTGCTGTGGTTATCCGCAAACGTCCAGCGGCGACATCATCACAGGCAGTCAAATCACGACCGAGAACAGGGTGCTCTTTCATCGCGTCGCCAACACCCTCAACTACCTGGATATCAAAACAGTAATTGTGTCCTGCGGCACCTGCATGGATCAATTGCTGGCCTACGAGTTCGAACAAATCTTTCCTGGATGCCGATTGCTCGATATCCATGAGTACCTCATGGAAAAAGGTCACCGCCTCGCGGGATTGAGCGGCGTGCAATACTTGTATCACGATCCGTGTCACAGTCCGATGAAAACTCATGATCCGGTGCGCGTTGTGTCACGACTTACCGGTCAATCCGTATTGCTTTCTGACAGATGCTGCGGCGAAGCGGGAACGTTTGCCGTCGCGCGCCCGGATATTGCGACCCAAGTTCGTTTCCGTAAACAAGAGGAATTGAGCAAAGGAATCAACAAGTTAACGGGTAAGCAGCGGTCCCGGGGTGAGCAGGTGAAACTGCTCACGGCGTGCCCAGCCTGTCAGCAGGGATTGGCGCGTTTCGCCGATGACACCGGCTTGGAGCCGGACTATATTGTCGTGGAGTTGGTCAAGCGATCGATGGGCGATGGCTGGCTGGACGAGTTCGTAAGCCAGGCCAATTCGGGAGGCATCGAGCGCGTGCTCCTCTAGCGAGACCGGCCGGACCGGTTCTCGGCACTTCATCGGCGTGACGAGAGGCCCGTCAGTCCGCAGCAAGACTACTTTTATCGAACGGCTGCGGATTTTTTACCTTTTTTTAGCGTCAACCTTTGATAAACTTTGCCTGTAGGGAAAATAACAAGCGTTAAGGTTTAGTTCATACGGAGTCTTTAACAACGATGGATAAGAGGCAATTCTTGAAGACGGCAGGGGGGATCCTCATTACGGCCGCGGCAGGTAGCGTGTCCACCTCCGCTTATGCGCTGATCTGCCGCCCGGAAGATTCCTATATTGATAAGGTGCGCAACTTCGATGCGAATCACGTCGACGACATTCGCCTCTCCCCAGATCAGATGGTCATCTTGAAATCGGTCGTAACCCGGCTACGGCGTGTGCGCGGCATCGTGGGTCATGGCAATTTTTCGTTACTGTGTTTCGATGACACGCTGCGCATTGGCAGGAATTATTCCAAGGTCGGGCGATTTTCGAAAAAGGAAATAGATTTTCTCGAAGATGTGTTTTACCGGGACGCAGCGCGTTATGGATTTTATGGTCAGAAAGTCTTGAACGGCCTCACCGATCGGGTGCCGAACCGGAACAGCACCAAAGTTCGCCGCACCGGCCAATTCCTTTTCAAGGGAACGCCGTTGGTGACCTATAAACAAATCAGTGACAGGTTGGGGAAGGATGTCGTGCTTACCTCGGGGGTGCGGGGAATGGCCAAACAGATGTATTTGTTTCTCGCCAAGGCACTACGCACCAAGGGCAACCTCTCTCGCGCATCACGTTCACTGGCACCCCCTGGCTACTCCTTCCATGCCGCGGGGGATTTCGACGTCGGAAAGCGTGGGTGGGGGGCGCGTAATTTCTCAGCTGACTTTGCCAACACCGACGTGTATGCGAAATTGGTGGATTTGGGCTACGCGCGGTTACGCTACCCACAGGACAACCTCCTCGGGGTTCGTTATGAACCCTGGCACATCAAGGTGGTCTAGCATCGTATGCGAGCCGGCGCCGGGAACGGCCCCAAAATCGGGCACCGGGCGTGATGCCGGGCATCGGTCGAAGTCCTAAATTTCGAATCCCCTTCAGTTCTTCCGGTCACCACCGCGGTGCAACACGGGGGCGCGCCCGTAAACCGAACCAAGGCATTGATTTCACTGGGGCATAGGCTATGCTTTACGCAAGTGGACGGGATCAATCTTAAATAACAGAAGCTCGGCAAGACATAAGATGGGCAAATTCAACTGCGCTCGCGAATATCAGCTTAGCAAACGTCGATATGACGGTGTGAATATCTTCCACCATGATGCAAATCCACACACTTCCGGTTCCGGGATCGGCGCCGTCGTGCTGATCACTGTCTCGGTGGTCGCCGGATTGCTCATGTTTGGCTTTCTGGCCTGAGCGGCGGCATCCTCCGGGGAGCGGATCAGGCCAGGACCGATCCTAGATAAACCAAATACAAACCACCATTCACACATAACTGCCATATCTTGAGCTTCCCTCGTTGCATTGCCGTACGCAACCATATCGCAGCAACATAGGTAATCAACACACCCAAGGCAACCTCCCGCCGCGGTTCCCAGGGGGTAAGTAAGATCCCAATCGCCGGCAGTAATGTGCCTTGGAACACCATGGCGCCAGTGATGTTGCCAAATGCCAGAGTGTCCTTCCCACGTCGAATCCAGAGTATGCTGTTGACCTTCTCGGGCAGTTCCGTGGCGATCGGTATAATAAGTAACGACAGCAACAGAGCCGACACGCCGAGCATGTTTGCCGCGTACTCGACACTATGAATGAAGCCCTTGGCACCGGCCACGAGCAAGGCCAAACCGAACGCAATCTGGAACACAACCACCGGCATGGTGTCCGGCAGGCCCAACCGCATGATCAACAAAACCTTGTGGCTTTCAGTACCATGTCCGTCTTCCACCAACTTTGCCGACATTCGCAAAGTCATCAACACATAAATAAAGTAGGTGACTACCAATCCGGCCGCGATCATGGCCCTGAGCACCATCCAGCGGTGAGGCACAAACAACGCGACGGTAGCTAAGCCAAACGCCAATAGAAAAAAGTTGGTATCGCGTTCCAGACCAGTGCGCTCGGGATTCAATTCGCCGGACAGGCCACGGCTGCGTGCCACTGACAACGCCATCAGGCACAATGTTAGGGTAGACAGCATCAGCGGTGCCCCGAGAATCGCCCCCACACCGATCTCTTCGTTGAGTTCTTGGCTTTGAGTTCCGGCGAGCAGAGCGAGTAAGGGAATCATGCTTTCCGGCATTGCCGTGCCCACGGCGGCAAACAAGGATCCGGTCACCCCTTCGGAAATTTTCAAACGCTCACCAAGGTGCTCCAGGGCATTGGTAAAGATTTCGGCAGCGATGACGATAACAATCAGAGAAGCCAAAAGCTGGATATATAGATTCATTCGGCGCAACCGGCTAGGCTGTACGTGACATCGGCATGGATTCTCCGGGGGCTGGGCACAATTCTATTGCTGCGCTATAACTCTATGTTTATACATACATTAATCTGGAAAATAATTTAACCGATACATGGAGAAGTCAACGCCCTCGTACTAAACTTAATGTATCCAACCCGCCGAAGATGGGGGCGTTCGTGTACGGTTACATCACAGACCCAGGTAGTGGAGCTATCCCGCGATGAATGACCAGGGACCCGAGCTAAGGCGCGAGGTCAGATACCAAGTAAAAGGTACGATCGAGGGTTATATTTATCTCGCTCCCGGCGATGATAACATCCCATTCAAGATTTTGAATGTATCAAAAACGGGCATGTGCGTCGCCACGGCTCGGCGGTTACCGGATGAACCCGAACTGACACTCATCGTTCATCAATTGAAAGCACAAGTGTCCATCGCCTGGATGATACCCGACAGTTCGCCAAATGGAGGCTTCAGGTACGGTATTTGTCAGCTGAGTGACGATATTAATTTCGTCGATGCACTGCAGGCCGACGGACTATTGTCCGAGAATCTCATGCGCACCACAACATCCGAGTCAGAGGCCTTCGTAGACGAATTTTTCACCGCATCGAGTTCAACATAGCATTGAACCTTCCCTCCGTGCATCTCGGCCGAGCCGCGCGGGATCGGCCACCCACTGCACCATCGGCACGCACATTTATCTCTGAACGTGATACATTAAATGCGTATTCAAGTCGATATCGAAACCTGCGCGCAGTGCGGCGGCACCGTTAAGATCATCGCCTGTATCGAACATCCGGTCGTCATCCGAACGATCCTCGATCATCTCGAACAACCGACCACCCAGCCGCAAGTCAAATTGCGTATGCTGTCCCCGAATTCTGTCCTTCGAATTCCGATGCAGCGGAAGTACACAGTATGTTGTGGGAGCGGCCTTTGGCCGCGAATGAAGTCCGAGGACACAATACCGAATTACGACTCGGACGGGATCTGTGCACACGCAACCCCGCGCCCGGGCGCGGGTCTAACTGCGTATACTGTCCCCTGAATTACGAACCGACCTCAGTTACCCTATGTCTGAAGATCAAAACCATGAGCGACCGCTGTCCAAGGATGAATTGCAGGCCGTCACGCGCAGGACCATCCGGCACTATGATGACAACGCCGCAAGCTTTTGGGTGGGAACCAAGGACCACGATGTCTCGCAAAACGTCGTTGCACTCCTGACCCACATTATCGGCAATCCGCCGTTTCGCATCCTGGATTTTGGCTGTGGGCCCGGTCGCGACCTGGTCCAATTCAAAGCCCTGGAGCATGAACCCGTGGGCCTGGACGGTTCTGCCGAATTCGTCGCCTTGGCCCGTCAAAATTCCGGTTGTGAAGTATGGTTACAGGATTTTTTGTCGCTGGATTTACCGGCGTCGCTTTTCGATGGTGTGTTCGCAAACGCCTCATTATTTCATGTCCCCCGCCAAGAGCTCAGCGGGGTGATGCAGGCACTTTGGGATACGCTCAAACCGGGCGGCGTACTTTTCTGTTCCAACCCCCGCGGCAATAATCAAGAAGGATGGAGTGACACCCGCTATGGGTGTTACCACGATCTCGATCAGTGGCGACGTTATATGATTCAGGCCGGTTTTGCAGAATTACAGCATTATTATCGACCATCCGGAAAGCCCCAAAGCCAACAACCTTGGCTGGCCACGGTTTGGCGGAAAAACTAACCACCGACTAGGTTACGCCTCGAGCTGTTCACTTGCCGACAACCAGTCAGCCTCCGCCGCCTTGAGTTGATGCTCCGTACTGGCCTTCTCCGCCAATACCGCGCGCAATCTATCCTTGTTATTGTCCAGATAGATTTGGGAATTGGCGAGCTGCGTTTCCAATTCCTTTTTCTTTTCGGCCAAAGTCTTCATCAATAACTCTGCTTGTTTGATTTTTTTTTGTAACGGCTGTTGGATTTTTCTCTTGGCTGCTTGTACACGCCGTTGTTGTTTCCGGTCCACGCGTGCTACGGTTGCCCGGTTTCCCGATTCTTCTCCATTGTCTCGCTTGGCTACCGGTTGACTATGATTAAGCAACCATTTTGCATAATCATCCAGGCTGTTTTCAAATTCGTCCACTTTGCCGTCATGGACCAACAGCAACTGATCGGTAGTCACCCGTAACAAATGCCGATCATGAGACACAATCACCATCGCCCCGCTGAAATCCTGCAGCGCCACGGCCAGTGCTTGCCGCATCTCTAAATCCAGATGATTCGTGGGCTCATCGAGCAACAAAAGGTTGGGTCGTTTGTGCACCAGCAGCGCCAATACCAACCGCGACTTTTCGCCGCCGGAAAAGGGACGAACTTTGGATACCGCCTGATCGCTTCCAAATCCGAAGCCACCTAAATAGTTGCGCGCCTGTTGCTCACGCATGCCTGGATCTATTTGCAACAGATGTTCTATGGGTGAGTGATCCGGGTGCAGTTGTTCCAGTTGATGTTGCGCAAAATAACCGACACATAAGTCTTTGCATGGTTCGCGCTTACCCTGCATCGGCGCCAACTCACTCGCCAGCAATTTGATTAACGTTGATTTACCGGCACCGTTACGGCCCAACAATCCGATTCGATCCCCCGGCGTGAGACTTAGATTGAGGTGAGACAAAACCGGAGGCTCGTGGTAGCCCACACTCACCCCGCTCAGTTTCAACAATGGGTTGGGGATTTTGCGCGGTGCGTGCAGACTGAAATGAAACGGTGAATCTATGTGCGCTGGGGCAATCTGTTCCATCTTTTCCAATGCCTTGAGCCGGCTTTGTGCTTGGCGTGCCTTGGTTGCCTTATATCTAAACCGATCCACGTAGGACCGAATATGCGCGATCTCCCGCTGTTGCTTTATATATTGTGATTGTTGGTTGGCAAGATACGCCGCACGCAACTTCTCAAAGGCCGAGTAATTGCCTTTGTAGGCGCGCACCCGTTGGCGCTCAATATTAACGATGTTGTTGGTGGTACGGTCGAGAAATTCGCGATCGTGCGAAATCAACAGCAAAGTACCGGTGTAACTCAACAACCAATTTTCAAGCCAGATGACAGCGTCAAGATCCAAATGATTGCTGGGCTCGTCCAGCAACAATAAATCCGACCGGCACATCAGCGCCTGACTGAGATTGAGCCGCATACGCCAACCGCCGGAAAACTCCGACACCGTCCGGTCTTCATCTTCGGCCCGAAATCCCAGTCCTTGGAGTAATCGGGCCGCCCGGCTGCGTGCCGTGTAGCCGTCTATCGCTTCCAACCGCCCATATAATGTAGCGATATGCGCGCCGTCATCGCTTTGGTGCGCAACCTGCAGAGCCCGTTCGATTTCTCGTAGTTCTTTATCGCCATCCAGCACAAAATCGATGGCCGCCTGTGCGTCCGCTCTGGTCTCTTGGGCAACCGAAGCGACGACCCACCCCTTGGGCACATACACCTCTCCGACGTCCGCCTGCAACGCTTTGCTGATCAGCGCAAGCATGCTCGACTTCCCACTGCCGTTCGCTCCGGTAACACCGGCTTTATGGCCGGGATAAATACGGAAGCTGGCGTTCTCGAACAGAAGCCTGGGTCCACGCCGTAAACTCACGTTCTCAAACTGCAACATGGAGCTAATGATAACTTCTTTGGATCTACGCGGAAGTGTGTGGGTAAATTCTCAATTACAACGAGTGTAATACATTGAAGTTGTGTGGATATTCAGGGATTCTGTGTTGCGAGAAAATGGTTTCATTCTGAATTTGCATGCGGGACTTTTGCGGGAGTGAGTCGCGCATCGTTATGCAATGTCGCGCAATTTACGCAACGGGCGCCCATGGTACAGTTAATTGATACAAAACGTTACCAATTAATTCCGTGTCGTTTTCATAATGCGGTGAATGCATCCATGTCATAAAGTTGCTTGAACAATAGCGGTGTTTTAAAGTCGCGGCCATGTCGCACGGACTCCCGGGAGTTACTGCATGACTCGATTTCTGGCAGCCACCGACACCATGGACGTGGTGGTCGTAGAAGACGTGAAAGCCAATCAGACCCTGACTGGATGACTCATGGATGTCGACCAGCTCCTGGAGGTCAAGGTTCTCGACGACGTCCCGAATGGTGATACCAGCACCACCGCGAGCTGCAAGGCCAAGGAATTCCGGCAATGGGCGTCAGAACTGAGGTGCGAATGGATACCTCATCGGCGGCGGCGGAGTGTGTTACGCTGCAGGCGGCAGCGGGTTTTGTGGTCCATTTGTTTCCGACCCGTCAAGGCAATATCATCGGTAATCCGATCGAACCGGTCATCAAACTCACGGGAAATCTTCGTACCGTAAGCACGATGAGCGAACACGTGGATCTCGATGTATCCGGCTTGTTGCGCCGCGAGATGACCTTGGACGGGGCCGGTGATCAATTGATTGAGACGACAATTCGAACCTGCAACGGCCGGCTGACAGCGGCCGAGGCTTTGGGGCACCGGGAGTTCGTACTGACAAAGTTGTTTCGAAGCGCATAAACGGCTTGTATTAACAATCTAACGGGAGAGAAAAATGTTGACGATCATCAAGCGGATTATCCTCGCGCCGTTGGCGGCGGCGCTATTGACGCTTTCCGCCGGGGCCATTGCCGAATATCCGGCAAAACCAATAAGTTACGTAATTCCGTTCGGGCCGGGAGGGGAATCCGACATCACCGCCCGCCACCAACAATCGTTCTTTAAACAGAAGTTCGGGCAGGACCTGATTATTTCCTACAAGCCCGGCGGGGGTGGCGCCGTGGGCTGGGCGCAGCTCAACGACATGCCCGGCGACGGTTACAACATCATGGGTGTCAATCTACCCCATATCATCGTCAAGCCGCTGCAAAAGGATGTGGGCTTCAAAACTGACGAACTGGCGTTGATCTACATGTTTCACTACACCCCCGACGCGGTGGTGGTGACGGCGGACAGCCAGTTCAAGACTCTGCAGGACCTGATCGACCACGCCAAGAAGAATCCGGGCAAGGTGACATTCTCGGGCTCCGGCAAAGGCACCGCCAATCACCTCGCCCAAGTCACCTTCGACAAACTGGCTGGCACCAAAACAACCTATGTGGCGTTCAAAGGAACCGGCGCATCGGTGACCGCGTTGCTCGGTAATCAAGTGATGGGGCAATGGGGCTACACCTCGGTGGGAGCGAAACATGCCGACAAAGTGCGCTTGTT
Organism: uncultured Gammaproteobacteria bacterium; assembly: GCA_947258975.1. Taxonomy (GTDB): domain Bacteria; phylum Pseudomonadota; class Gammaproteobacteria; order Arenicellales; family JAANXG01; genus CALZGZ01. The sequence goes on along the minus strand of CAMYKK010000006.1, from coordinate 54,273 downwards.
GGCCGTTGCCATGGAGCAACGTCATCCCAGATTTCCCAATGTGCCCACCTTTAAGGAACTGGGTTTTGATATCGTCTCCGGTGCCTATCGCGGCATTGCGGTGCCAAACTCCACGCCCGAGGACGTCCGCGTAAAGTTATCCTCTTTAATCGACCAGATCAACGCCGACGCCGGGTTCAAGCAAAGAATGGAAAACGACGGCTTCGCACTGGTAAATGTCGATTACAAAGGCATGAAGGCGTTCATGGAGGAAAAAAAGCGAGGTTATGCCGCCGCCGCCAAGGAAGCCGGCGTCATCAAGTAAATTCATCGAGGTTGGCCGCCGCTGACCAGCGGCGGCCGCTTGTATGAACAGCCTGGGTTATTTACTCGCAGCGCTCACCCCCTATCATGTCGCGCTGGCCATCGGCGGCGTGGTCGCGGGAACCGTCGTCGGCTCGCTGCCGGGACTGACCGCCACCATGGCGGTGGCGGTGTTGATTCCGATCACCTTCTCCATGGCGCCCGCATCGGCGTTGATCCTCATGGGTGCCATTTATACCGGCGCCATCTACGGCGGCGCCTATGCCGCGATCCTGCTGAATACACCCGGCACGCCGTCGGCGATTGCCACCACCTTCGACGGTTACCCCATGGCCAAACGCGGCGACGGTGATCTGGCAATTACCCTCGCGTGCATTGCTTCGGTATGCGGGGGGCTCGTTGGTGCGCTGTTCCTGCTGTTTCTGGCGCCCCCACTCGCGAATGTGGCGCTCGCGTTCGGACCGGTCGAGTATTTCTGGCTGGCCATCCTGGGCCTGACCCTGATCTCGGCGCTGTCGCAGGGAAATCTGCTCAAGGGCTTGATCGGCGCCTGTTTTGGTTTATTGCTGTCGTGCATCGGTGTGGCCGAAATCAGCGCCGACATCCGCTTGACCTTCGGCAGCCAGACCCTGCTCGGCGGCATCGAAGTGGTGTCGGCCTTGATCGGCCTGTATTGCATTCCGGTCTTGATCGATCTCGTTGCGACCCCCGACCGCCATCTCAAGGTACAAGATGTGTCACGCGGATACCGGCTGCATGAGGCGTTGGCGATCTCTTGGCGATCCAAGTTCAACCTGGCACGCAGTTCTGTGCTCGGGACCTTGGTCGGCATCTTGCCGGGGGCCGGGGGTTCCATTGCCGGTCTGGTGGCCTATTCCGAAGCACGGCGATCGTCGAAACGGCAGGACACTTTCGGTCATGGTGCTCCAGAGGGAGTCCAGGCCACCGAGTCGGCCAACAACGCGACCGTTGGCGGTGGTTTTATTCCGACCCTGGTGCTCGGCATTCCGGGCACCCCCCCGGACGCGGTGATCCTCGGCGCGTTGCTGATCCAAGGGGTACGCACCGGCCCCAATCTGTTTTCCGAGCATGGCTCTATAGTTTATGTCTTTATCTGGGGCCTATTGCTCGCCACCGTACTCATGCTTCCGGTCGGCTTGCTGATCGGCCGCTACGCCTATCGTTTCATCGTCACCGTGCCCAAGGCGCTGCTGGTGCCGACCGTCGCTTTCATGACCTTGATCGGGACCTACGCCATTCGTAATAGCGTTTCCGATGTCGTAATCATGATCGTGCTGGGCGTGTTGGGCTGGGTCCTGGGCCGGTTCGGTTTCTCGGCATCACCCATCGTATTGGGACTGATATTGGGGTCCATCGCCGAGCAGGGTTTCGTACAAGGATGGACCATTGGCGCGGCGGCCGAGAATTTATGGGGCGAGTTCTTCGGCCGGCCGATCTCGATGGGCATCTTCGCATTCATTTTATTGTCTTTGTTTTCGCCCCTGTTGTTGAAACGTTTTCGCGTCAAACGAGACCTGGCCCGTGCCGACTGAGCAGCAATCCCGCGATACCGGCGGCATGATCGTAGCGGCGATCTGCATATTGATCGGCGTGCTGGCGTTGTGGGACACCTTTGACTATACAGATGCCGACTCCTTCGTGTTTCCCCGTACCGTTGCCGGATCGATGATCGTTTTCTGCATCGCATTGATTGCGTGGTGCCTGGTACGCCCGATTGACGTCGTATCGCGACGTGCCGAATCTACACCTCGCCGCATCGGCCTGGTAACGGCAATGCTGGTCACCGCCCTGTTGATGCCGTACACCGGGTTCTTGTTATCCGGCCTGTTGGCGTTTGCCGCGATCGTGTGGCTGGCCATGTACGATCCGTGGACGCGCGGCAGGTTGATCGTGTATCCGCTGGTTGGCGCCGCCATTGTGCTCGGGTTCTATGTTCTGTTCACCAAGGTCTTATTGGTCCCCCTCCCCAGCGGACGTTTTTTCTAAAATATAGGCCTATGCGGATTGTCGACATACGCGAGCGCAGCGCATCGATCAGTTCGTCGATACGCAATGCCTACATTGATTTCAGCAGTATGACGGTTAGCGTCGTCGCGTTGATTACCGATGTAGTCCGCGGCGGCGCGCCGGTCATTGGCTACGGCTTCTCGTCAAACGGCCGGTACGCGCAGGGCGGCATCCTCAGAGAACGATTCATACCCCGCATCATCGAAGCCACTCCCGAAAGCCTGCGCACGGACGTGGGCGACAATCTCGATCCACACAAGATCTGGAACACATTCATGGCCAACGAGAAACCGGGCGGGCACGGCGATCGGGCGGTGGCGGCCGGCGCCCTGGACATGGCGGTTTGGGACGCAGTGGCCAAGATCGACGGGCAGCCACTTTGGCGGTTGTTGTCTGAGCGATACAACGGTGGCCAATGCGACCGGCGGGCGCTGGTATACCCGGGTGGCGGCTATTACTATCCCGGAAAACAACTCGCACAGCTCCAGGAGGAAATGCGAGGGTATCGTGACGCCGGCTATCGAGTGGTGAAGATGAAAATCGGCGGCGCCGATCTGGACACCGATATGCGCCGCATCGACGCGGTGCTCGAGGTGGTCGGAGATGGCCGCAATCTCGCGGTGGACGCGAATGGCCGCTTCGATTTACCGCAGGCGATGGCGTACGGCGAGGCGATGCGTGGCTACGATCTTTTCTGGTACGAGGAACCCGGGGACCCGCTGGACTATCTGCTGCACGCCACCTTGGCGCAACACTATCCCGCCGCTCTCGCCACCGGAGAGAATCTGTTTTCGCATCAGGATCTAGTGAACTTGTTGCGTTATGGCGGACTGCGGCCGGACCGCGATTGGATCCAGCTCGACCCAGCCCTGAGTTACGGGCTCACCGAGTACCTGCGGGTGATGGAGGCGGCCGAGGCCCACGGTTGGTCGCGGCGCCGGCTGATTCCCCACGGCGGACATCAGTTGGCGCTGAACATCGCTTTGGGTCTACAAACCGGCGGCGCTGAATCCTATCCCGGTGTGTTTCAGCCCTTCGGTGGATTCGCCGATGGCATACCCGTCGTCGACGGCTACACCCGGGGTCACGATACGCCGGGAATGGGCGTAGAGCTGAAACAAGACCTGTACGCGGAATTGCAGCGTCTCACCGGAGACTGAGATGACCAAGGTTCTGATCACCGAGTTTATGGATGAAGCCGCTGTCGACGATCTGCGTCGCGATTATCAGGTTTACTACGATCCCGATCTGGTGGATAAACCCGCAGAACTGATGACGCGTATCATCGACGCCGACGGCTTGGTGGTGCGCAATCGAACCCCGGTCCGCGGCGCATTGTTGGAGCAGGCGCAGCGCTTACAGGTGGTCGGCCGCCTCGGAGTCGGACTGGACAATATCGACGTCGCCGAATGCGAGCGACGGGGGATCGCGGTGTGTCCGGCAACGGGCGCCAACGATGCCGCAGTGGCAGAATACGTCATTGCCGCCGCCATGTTGCTGTTGCGTGGGTGCTACCGGGCCAGTTCCTCGGTAATTGCCGGGAAGTGGCCGCGGCAACCATGCATCGGCAGGGAGATTCAAGGCAAAACGCTGGGCCTGGTGGGCCTCGGCGGTATCGCGCGCCAGACCGCGCAGCGCGCGCGGGCCCTCGGTATGACGGTCGCCGCTCACGATCCGTTTGTGGCCGGAGAACATGCGGCGTGGCGCGGCATCCGGAAGCTGGACCTCGAAGCCGTGTTTGCGGGCGCCGACGTGGTCAGCATTCATATCCCACTAAACGACGCAACCCATGGGCTGGTTGATGTGGCCCTGCTCAGAAAAATGAAGCCTGAAGGAGTGTTGATCAACACCGCGCGCGGTGGCATCGTCAATGAACAAGCCGTCATCGATGCGCTCATTGCCGGCCGGCTCGGCGGCGCGGCGTTGGATGTCTACGCGACCGAACCGCTGACCGCGGCGGTGGGTGAGCGGTTCCGAAACGTACCGAATCTCATCTTGACGCCGCATGTCGCCGGGGTCACGGAGGAATCCAATGTACGGGTCAGCGCGCTGACCGCCGCTCATATAAAACGGGTATTGGCATCCGCATGAATGACGTGGTGACGCTGCCTGTTGACGACTGCCGGTCGCTGGGCGTCGCGATCCTGCAGCGCCACAACACCAGTCAGGAGAATACCGCGTGCGTGATGGACGCGCTCATCGCCGCCGAGATCGACGGCCAGTCGGGACACGGTTTATCCCGATTGCCGAGTTATGCCGCGCAGGCGGCGGCAGGCAAAGTCGACGGTCGCGCGGTGCCGGTTGTGCAACATGCGGGCGCGGCGGCGGTGCGCGTGGACGCCTGCAACGGCTTCGCATATCCGGCGCTGGCTGCGGCGATCAGCGCTTTGGATAACTTGGTCACGGAGACCGGGATCGCGGTCGCCGCGGTGCATCGGTCCCATCATTTCGGTCAGGCGGGTTATCATGTGGAACAACTAGCCCAGCGTGGCCGCGTGGGCCTGCTGTTTGGCAACAGCCCGAAGGCGATCGCCCCGTGGGGAGGGCATAGCGGAATTTTCGGCACCAATCCGATCGCGTTTGCGGTGCCGCGCGCCGACCACCCGCCATTGGTCATTGACCTTTCTCTGAGCAAGATCGCGCGCGGAAAGGTCATGGTCGCCGCCCAGCGCGGGGAACCCATCGAACCGGACTGGGCCCTGGATCCCAGGGGAAACCCCACCACGGATCCGCAGGCGGCCCTCGCGGGGACGATGCTGCCAATGGGTGACGCCAAAGGAGCCGCCTTGGTGATGATGGTGGAGATCCTCGCCGCGGCGTTGACCGGAGCCAATTTCGGGTTCGAGGCGTCGTCGTTTTTCGACGCCGACGGACCGCCGCCCGGTGTGGGTCAACTGCTGATCGCGTTGCATGGCGGGACGTTGTCCGGCGGCACCCTGGACCGGCGCCTCGAAACGCTCATCACGGCGGTGCTCGAACAACCCGGCACCCGTCTGCCTGGCAGCCGGCGCCTAACCGCCCGCGCCGCTGCGGAGTTCATTGAGATTCCCCGCACTACCTACGATGAGTTACGCTCTTTATCGTGAGCCGTGGGGTCTGACCCCAAACCTCCAAACCTCTGCTTCATATCACCGGCCACACAATCTCATCGGGCACGGTGCGGGCACGCTGCATGACCGAATACAGCTGATCATGGAGCTTGCGGTGCCAGTTGCGATCCAAGCCTTCCCAGGCGAGGTTGTCGAGTTCCAACGGGTCGACCGCCAGGTCATAGAGCTCATAGTCCACATCACCGCTCAGGGGATCGAAGTACACCGCATACTTCCAGCGATCGGTGCGCAGGCAACGGATAAAAACCGGGACACCGACATTGGGCAGAAAGTCGTCATCATAGGTAAAGTGTATGGACTCCTGCACCGCGGCAGCAGGATCGGACAGCACCGGCGTCAGATCGACGCCGCGGAATCCTGGTGCATGTTCGCGCGCTACCCCCGCGAGGCCCGCCAGTGTCGGCAGGATATCAATCAACCCCGCCAGCGCATCGGTCTCCACCGGCTCGGGAAACATCACTGGATTGGAGATCACCAACGGTACCCGCAGGGTCTCTTCGTAGCAGTTGTATTCCTTCTGCCGCAATCCACCGTGGGACAGGCCCATCTCACCATGGTCGCTGGTGCGAATAATCACTGTGTTGTCGTCCAGGCCACGTTCCACCAGCTTGTCCAATAAAGTCAGGACGTGGGCATCCACCTGCGTGTGCAGCCACGCGTAGAAGCGGACATAATTGAGCGCCTGCTTGGTATCCTTTATCGGATTATAGCGGCGGAAATATTCGAGCAGCACGCGTTGGATCACCGGTTTGGTCGTCAAGTCGTCGGCGTAGTTGCCCGGCAGTTCGATGGGTGTGTCCTTGAAGTTCTTCAACTTGAAGCCCGCCTTCCGATAGCTTCCCGGATAAGCGAAGATGTCATGAGGATTCACCAACGACACAAACAGGCAAAAAGGCCGGTCTCCCTCGTAGTGGTCTAGGAACTCGATCGCGCTCTCGCCGTAATCTTTCCCCCGCTGGCGCCCGCTCGTGCCGAGAACATAGCGGCGATCGTGCTGCGCTTTGCCATCTCCCAGGGTTGTCAAGTCTCCCAGGGAATGGCCGGCATCGGGCGGGTTCCATTCCGCGTACCCAAAACGGTTGTCCAAATGTTGGATGTCAGCCGCGGTCCAGGTGCCGGGCGCGACCAACGGTTGATTCACCGGCCGGCTCAAATGCCATTTACCTTTGTATACGACATGATAGCCGGACATTCGCAATACCTTGGCCAGGTTGCACTGATTGGCACGCAAGGACGGCGGCAACCTGCCGGCACCTGGCCCAAACGTCGAGGTGACGCCGTGTTCGGACGGGTAGGTGCTGGTGTGCAGCGTCGCCCGGCTCGGCGAGCACTGGCAGGTATTGGTGAATGCGTTTCGGAACGTCAGGCCGTGCCGTTTCAACCGCTCGGTGGCGGGCAGGTTTTCCTCGGCCCACCCAGACGGCCAGTGCATCGGCGCACGTTCCTGGTCTGTCAGGATGATCAGAAAATTCGGCTTTTCTCCGTCGATGGGCATCACCGAGTCATATTGCTCCCGGTGTCTTGCGGCACGCGTGCCGGCGCTGCTGCGAACGTAACGGCGCGCCGCGACAAGACGTCCTCGTTTCGCGGCCGCATGTGCAACACCACACGTCTGATCTTGATGTACCCAACCACCAGCAGTTGCCACAAACCGTTGCTCGAGGCGCCGTGGTGCCGGATCGATACGCTGTGAAAAGACGCTGCCGCGGGATCGTCGTAGTCCGGCTTGCGACCGGGGATCGGCTTGCGCTCGGAGTATTGGTTGCCTACCCGGAGCGCAATGTGGCCCTGGCCCATACGTGACTTGGCCACGATGTCGACCGAATCGAGGTCGACGCTGCTGAAATCAAAATCCGGATGAATACGCATGGTCTCGGCCTTGAGACGCACGACATGACCCGGTATCAACGCCACGTCGTGAAACGGCAGCACAATCTGGATCCGCTCCGCGGCCGCGGCTGCGCCTTGGTGGAGCAGCAATACAAGCGCAAACATCGTCCAACGCATATGCCGGATCCGGGCTAGTTGATGGTGCGGTCGCCCGACGCTACCGCCGAGGACTTGGTAATTTCCACATCGAGACCCCAGGTCGCTTTTTTCGTGCAGTCGGCGATCAGTTTACACAACGAATGCGTGAGTGTGCGATCCACAACGAACTGCACACTGCGGCCTTTAGCGGTACCGAATATCATTTGCGTGCGGCCGTTATCCAATCGCTTGGTGCTGAGCTTCGTGATCAGGAACGGCACCTGATTGACCTGCTTGACCTGTGGCGGACTCTGATAACTCTTGGTGAAGCGGGTCTTGCTAATCGCCTCCTCGTGGCGGAATGAAAGCACTTCTTGCTTGGTCTGGGTATTCGCTTGCCCAACGACACTGGGATCGGACTCGAGCATCTGCAACATCACCGGCCACAGGATGGTGACGAACCGGCGGGTCAACCACATACGCATCTCGGTGTCGTCGGTGGTGCTGACACGCACCAGAATGCGGTCCTGGGCGGGGACGTAGTTGACGAAAATTTGCTTGATGCCGCTCATTCAAACGCGCTCCTCGAAGTCAGAAACCACTTTCCCGGATGAGTACGGCACCGACCAACCGCCACAGCCGATCCATCAGACTGCGCGACGCGACACGCAGCCGCACCTGTCCGCGCAAGGTCCGCGGCGGCTGAACTGCCATCGCGCCCTCCGGTTTCAAACGCAACCGGTACAAGGATTCGATTGTGTTCAACTCACCGCCGGGGCCCTGCTGGACGCCTACGCGGCCGCCATAGACGGAGGCGCTGTAGGGCTCGTCGAGGACCCGGATGTTGGCCTGGTCAACTTCCACTACCCTCAGCGCGACCGACGGGTGCTCGGTATCGTCGGCGTAGAACTTCCCCACGACCCCAGGCTCGACGCGGGCAAGATCCGTCTCGCTGACATAGGCAACAACTTCGTAGGCACCGGTGTCGATGATCACTCCCAGTTGTAAATTATCGCGGATCCACCGCCCCGGTTCCAGATGGCCGGCGATATCCACCACCGTGCCGTCAAACGGGGCGCGGATGGTCAGCCGCGCGAGCTGCTGCGCGTTGCCCCGGTGCTGCGCCAAGGCTGCGGAAAGTTGCTGCTCCAACACCTGTTGCCGCTCGAGCATCAGATCATGCGCACTTTGCCGCGCAATCTGCGAACGAAGCATCTCGATGCGCAAGCCTACCTGTTGTTGTTCATGATACAGAGCCGGACTTTCGAGTCGGAACAAGACATCTCCGGCCACCACCTTCTGCTTGTCTTCGGCCTGCACCGCCGCGACGCGCGCCGGTACCGGCGCAAACAGCGACGTGTGTTGGTGGGGACGCATGAGGGCCGGCACATCTATGGTACGGCTCCATGGCACCAACAATATGGCGCTCAAGCCGCCAAAAAATAGAATCAATACCATCGATCTGCGAACCGCGCCGATGTCAGCCCGGCGGCGCCACCAGATACGCAACTCCCCCGAGACCGGGCGCAGGATAAAAGCTGTTAACAACATCCCGAGCAAGGCAATGCCGACGATCTTGAAGGCGAACTCGTACATCAGGACCCCGATGCTTGCGAACAGCAAAAAACGATAGGCCCAGGTCGCAAACGCATACAGAATGAGCAGCCGCCGCTGACGAACTGAAAACCGCTCCGGCGGCGGGTCCTCCAAGGCCCATAGGGTGCGCCGCAACCACCACCTTGCCAGAGCGAACGAGCGCTGTTGCAGGTTCTCCACCCCCCAAAGGTCCGACAATACATAATAACCGTCCCATCTGAGAAATGGATTGAGATTAACCAACAGCGTCAATACCCAGGACACGGTGGCAACAAAGAACACGGTGCTGCGCAACGGGCCATCAGGCAGAAAGCTCCACAACAAAGTTGCGAGGGCGGCGAGTATCAGCTCAGCGACGACCCCCGCAATACCGATGTTCAACCGCTGCCGGGAGCTGCGTAAACGCCACGAGTCGGTGGTGTCTGTGTACAGCACCGGCCAGAAAATCAGCAGCGCCAATCCGATGGTAGGCACCTTGAGTCCCAGGAATTTGGCTGTGTAGGCATGTCCCAGTTCGTGCACCGCCTTGGTGATCGTGATCGCAATACCGAACAGGATCATGCCCTCGAAGGAAAACAGATAAGAAAATGAGTTTGTAAACGACGCCCACTGCTGGCTTACAAGGACCAGGCCGATGACGGCGATCACAGTAATAGATACGGCGAATCCCCGGGTGTAGACGAAACGGATATAGGGAAGCGTCGTCGATAGAAACCGGTCGGGGCGGAAGAGCGGCATGCGGAAAAACATCAATTGTTGCAAGCGGACACGCCGTTTTTGTTTGCGAATGCGTTCGCGCAGCTGCAACAATTTGCGCGTCGCCATCGGAGTAAGTCGCTGTAGAAGCTGATTTTGGTCGAGAAACGCCTCCAGCCGTCGTACAGCATGTTCGTCCGCGTGCAGCGGCGTTTCCCGGTTCACCCCCTCGGTGATGGTGGCCACGTGACCGAACTTCCAGCGCCTGAGCAGTTCAAACTCGAGCCAACCGAGCTTGAAATATCGATTACGCACTGGATCGTGAAGCGTCCAGGTCGCCGCACCTTCGCTGGTGCGTCCGCCGGGGTAGAGATTGAGATCATCACGTAGCGGCGCGACCACGGGCGGCGCCTGTGGGACCGCTGATTCCGAAATACTTTCCGCGATCGTACTCATCGACTACTCACAGTCCGAAGAACTGCCGGCCCGCGGCGATCGGCCGGCGCAACAAATAATAACCCAAGCGGACGGTCTCACCGTAGATCTTGGCGGTTCCTTTCAGGCCGATTCGGGGCGCCTGCTGACCCTCCTCGAAACGGGCCTTGACGTGAAACGCGAGCAGGCCGGCGGCGTTCTTCTTGGCCTCGTAACTGGACTCGTAGATACGCGCCGCGAGCGGCCGGGTCGGATCGGTGTTCAGGAAGAGCCGCATTTCTGCGCCGGGCTCCAGGTTGATGGCGTCTCCCACGGGCACCCAAGCCTGGGCTTCGGTGCGCCCCGGGTCGGCGACTGTCATGACCTTCTCACCGACCGCAACCGGCTTGCCGATCCAATCGTTTGGGTCGCCGAACACTGCAATTCCCGCTCGCGGCGCCCGCACTGCAACGCGCTCCAACAAACGTTGTGTATATGCCACCTCCGCGGTTTTCTCCTCCACGACCGCCTTGCGCATGGCTGCCTCGGCCTTGCTGGCGGCATCATTAAAGGCCTTCTGCACGGCGCGCAGATAATCCGCTTCGGCCACTGCCAACGCCTTTTGTGCGACCTCATGACGGCTCGACAACGCCGCGTCATCGAGGCTGAACAACAAGTCGCCCTGCTCCACCGGCTGATTGGGACGCACCGGAATGGTCTGAATCACCCCTTCGATGGGTGAGCTCACGATGACCGGCTGCACCGGAATCACATCGGCGGGCGCGAGCACCGATAACCGCACCGGAATAAACAAACTGCCGACGGCGCCGGCCAGAATCGCGAGCTTTACGCCACGACCAGGGAAACGCTCGAACCACCGTCCACGGAATGTAGATGCGCGGCGCGCGTCGAGCGCGTCCCAGGCATGACCGTAGGCGTCGGTAACACGCTCGAGTAAGGTGATTTCACCGGGTTCCCAGTGCGGTTCACGAACCAACCAGAAACCACCCACGATGCCCCCGTTTCTGCCGACGAAGGGACACCACACCGCCGGTCCAGGACACCATTCCGACCAGCCTGGCCGCAACTGGTCGGGCAGTTGTTCGCTTTCCACGATGCGGCAGGCGTGAGATTCCTCAGCGGTGCACAGCGTCTTGACGACCTTGCGCACCCACACCAGGTAGGGAGAGTGGCGTTCGACCTCTGCCAGTCCCGATACCGCCTCGACAGACACACGGCCGGCTCCGGTCATTCGCCACAGCACGGCGCGTTGATAGGGAATCAATCGGTGGGTCTCGTTGACGATGACAAAACCAAGTTCGGTCGGAGTCGCGGCTTGCCGTGCCTCCTGTTCGAGCTGCAGCAGAGCGCTGAGGCGTACTGCGCGCGAATCGATAGGTGCCTCGGTCATCGCGGGACGGAAAACCGCGCAACTCCGCTCATGCCCGCGATCAATTCTTTGTGAGTACCGCTGATCTGCGCTTCAACTTCCAGCGTCTGACTCACCGGGTCTACCCGCGCCCCCAAGTCGGTCACGGCGGCGGGATATTCGCGTCCGGTCTCATCGATGGTGACCATAAATTCAGTGCCCGGCTGCAACCAGCCCAGCCAGTTAGACGGCACGTTGATTTGCATCTTGAAGCGGCTGTCGTCCAACACCTCAATCACCGGTTGCCCCTGGGTAACGGTCTCGTAGGGATTGACGTGAATCTTGACCACCCGGCCCGCAAACGGCGCTTTGATGTTACACATGCGCATGAACGCTTGATTGCGGGAAATATCCGCCTTGGCCTTCTGTAACCGCGCCTGCGAGATCTCCTCTTCCAGCTTGCCCACGGCACGGTGTTTCTGTAATTGGAGGTTCGACTCGTGAGTCTTTCTGGCCGCATCGTGCTCGGCGCGGGCCTTGGACATTTCGGCACGGGCAACCGCGCAGTCGAACTGGACGAGCGATTGGCCTTTCTCGAATCGCGCGCCATGCTTCACCGTGATCTTGACGATGCGTCCGGTGATCTGACTGGACAGCACGGACTCGGTGCGGGCGACCAAAAGCGCGCGTATCTCGCGCTGATTGGGCGCGGCACCGGGTTGCTCAACCCCCAGTCCGGACTGCTGGGCCGCGGCCGTTAGCGTCATGCCGCATAGCACTGGTAACAACCAAGCGCAGATGGGTTGTGAGCAACTTGTATTCACTGGGTTAATGCGCGAGCCATGGTTGCCCACATTGTAAGGCTAATCGCAGGACTTGTCCCCGCACAGCGGGGGACTTGTCCCCGCACAGCAGGGGAAAGCCGCTCCCACAGGAAGGCGCACTTACAGAAAGGGTTTTTCGCAGAAAGGCAATAAAGCGGCTGTCTCTCCTGCCGTGCGGGGGCAAGGCGGAGATAAGCCAGGCGCGATTCCTTCTATTGTCTCCTGTGGGAGCACCTTGCAGGTGCGACAATTGCTTCGCGGCTCAAAGCCGCTCCCACCAGATTATTGCCACTTCCACCAGATAAATGCCGCTGCCACAGATATGGGGATCCGTGCTAGAGCCCTTGCTGCTGGTATGCAGACCGATGAATTTCGGTGGTGATCGGTTGCAAGTCGATGATCGACTCCAGGGTGGCCGGAGTTGGTTGATATTCAATGACCGCGTCCTTACCGGTGGTCAGCGGCTGAGATTCGACATCTTGCGGGTGCTCGGCGTCGGCGGGTCGGGTCGTCCGCTGCAGCGCCCGGTTCAACTGCATCTGGCGCTCGGTAATCGCGGTGGCCAATGTCGGCAGGTCATAACTGGCAGTCGTCTCCGGCATCGGATCCATGCCAATGGAGTTATGAATACGGCCGATCGCATTCTGAACCTGGGCGAACGCCTTTTCGCGTTGCAACTGCGCCACCAAGGCCCGGGCGCGTGAGCGAATGTTCGCGAACTCGGTCGCCGCCTCGGCCCGTTGTTGCGCCTCATACTGATTCAAAATCTGCGTGCTCACCGCCATCAATTCGTTGGCGAGTTCATAGTTGATCTTGGCATCCCGGAAATTTTCAAATGCAACGTGCACTTGGGTCAGCACCGCCATCGAGATCGCCAGCCGGCGTACATTGTCCAGATCCACCCGTGCTTTTGCCTGATCGCTGAATGCGGGTCCCGAAAACACATTGAACAAATTCCAACTGATCTGTAGACCGGCATCGGACCAATCGTTGTTAACCAGAAAATCGTTGCTGTCGTAGTGGACCCCCAGATCGATCTCGAGACCCGGCAGCATGCGCAGCATGGCCTTTTTGACTTCCGCCTGATCGATGCGCAACTGGTAATCCTCCTCCCGCAACTCGGGACGATCGGTCAACGCACGCTGCTCGAGTTCCACCGGGGTTTCATCCACCATCGGCAGGCCCATTTCATCCGGCGTTGGATCGAGTTCAAACTCGGTGCCGGGGGACACATTGATCAGTTGTGCCAACTCGGTGTGGGAGGTTTCAAGATCTCTTCGGATCCGCCATAGCTGGCGCATTGTAGTGAGCAGGGCATCCTGAAACCGTGCCGCAAGGGAGGGCGGCTGCAGGCCTTGCTCCCGCAATTCCCGGGACTTCTCTAAAGCGGACTCGACATCAATAATCAGCTGATCGAGATCGCCACCCAGGCGTTGCGCGTACAGCGCCTGCCAATAGGCGCGGCGAACGTCTTGAAGAATGTTCTGAATCGCCTTGCGCCGCCGTTGCTCAGCGATCAACACGTGATCGGCGCGTTGTTTCGCGCTCACGTAACTGACGCCGAAATCGAGCAGGTTCCAGACCAGGGATGCATTGACCACACCCTGCTCGCGTTCGGTGGAGCGCGACGGCTCCAGGCTCTGGCGGCCGGTAATTACCGATTCACTGCTGGACGCGTTCTCATTACTGCGCTCGGAATAGCCCGCGTCCGCGACCAGCCGCGGCAGCAGGTCCATGCGCGACACATCCAGGTCGGTGCGCGCGAGCACCTGCTCCATCAGCCGTACGCGGTGATCCACGTTGTATTTGATGGCACGCGCCATGGCATCGGCGACGGTCAGCGGCTGGGTGATGGGTTCCTGCTCATCAAACAATGCCTGCAATTCTTGCGCCTTCGTGCGGCGTTCGTCCTCGCTGACTTCCACCGGTGGTGTCGCGCAGCCGATGAGCACGATACTGACAGCCGTAAGAGCGACAATACCGCCTGACATATAACGCATCTTCTCTCTCCCGGCTATTTGATAAGCGGCTCGCCGGTAAACGGATCTTTATCCACAAACGACAACGGTGCCGGCGGGGTCAACTCTTTGAGATCGGATTCCGGGGCGGGTCGTGGCGTCGACATACCCGGATCAAATCGAGATAGCTTCGCATCCAAGATAAAGCGCTTCATCAAGACGTTTGGCATCGTCATCCGCGCGTAGAACTCGGGGTGTTCCAACCCGATCACGAACGTAGCAGGCATAACCTGTTGCCGGATCGGCGGCGCCGGATCGGCCCAAGATGCAGCCGCGCCTGATCGCCGCGGCATTGCGGGATCAGCGGACACCGCGGATTCGCGGGCTGATTCGGTGTCTGCGGATTGCTCAGCCAGCGCCGCGGGGTCATTACGCATCTCAATACTCTCGAGCCGCTTGGATTGCTTTTGCTCCGAACCCGATGACTGCGAGGCGCCCTCGGGCGCCTCTGGAACCTTGATGCTGTCGGCCCGTTCCTTGGCTTCCCGCGCCGCCTGTGCGGCTTCGTCCATCTGGTTCTGCGCCGCGCCCGCCACCACTGCAGCCTCGACCGCGGCGTCGATCCTGGCCTGCACCTCGGCCGCGAGACGCTCTGCCTCCGCCGCGCGTTGCGCGGCAGCTTCTTCAGTGACGCGCTGCGCTTCTGCCACGGCGCGTTGCGCCGCTTCCGCGCGCTCCTGGGCAGCGGCCGCTTGCGCCGCCGCCATCTCCGCCGCCTCCCGCGCCGCTTGCGCCGCGGCCTGTTCTTCGGCCAACCGCGCCGCCTCCTCCATGGCTCGCAATTCGGCTGCCCGGTTGCCATCCGCCTCCAGTAACGCCGCCTCAATCGCCAGGCGTTGCACTGCTAAGGCTTCCTCTCGCGCCGCAGCTGCGAGCTGCTCGCGTTCCGCGCGCATCTCCTCGGCTTCGGCCACCGCAACCTCCGCCGCCTGTTTGTCGTTAACCGCTCGCTCGTACTTGACCACCGCCGCGATGCGGTCGTAGGCATCCGGATCCATTTGCGGCTGCACCAGCATGTCCTTCAAAGTTGTCTGATGGTTTTCGATCGCCGTCGCCAAGGTGGCAATATCGTAACCGCTCACTTCCGGCGGCAAGGGGTCGAGACCGATCGAGTTGTGAATACGGCCCACCGAGTTTTGCAGTTCCGCCAACGCTTGATCCCGCTGGAGTTTTGCGACCAGCGCGTCGAGACGCGCCCGGATCTCGGTAAACTCGTCTGACACCGCCACCTGGCGCCGGGTACGTTCTTCCTGAGCGATGTCATCCTTCACCTGTTGTAACACGTTCGCCAACTCGAAGTCCTTTTGCGACAACAGGTACCGTTGGTAACCGACGTTGACTTGGGTCAACACCGCCATGCTGGTCGCCAGCCGCCGGGTCTTATCGACATCGAGCTGCGCCTCGGCGCGCTTTTGTTGCGCCGGACCTCCGATCAGGTTGAACAGGTTCCAACCGATCCGCACGCCGGCATTGGACCACTCGTTGTTGACCAGGAATTTGTTGCTGTCGTAGTGGGCACCAAAATCGATCTCCAACCCGGGCAACATGCGCAGCATCGCCTTCTTGACATCGGCGCTGGCGATGCGCACCCGCAGGTCCTCCTCGATGAGTTCCGGGCGGTGCAGCAAGCCGAAATCCTCGAGTTCCGCCAGCTCGGTGTTCACTTCCGGCGCCTCCACTTCGGCAGCGGACGGTGTGAGTTGAAATTCATCGCCCGGACGGATGTTCATCAAGCTCGCGAGTTCGGTGCGCGCGGTGGACAATTGCTGACGCAGCTGCAGCAGCGAGCGCAGCGTCGACAGCAGGCCCTCCTGATACTGCATCGCCGCCAGCGGCGGCTGCAGACCCTGCTCCTGTAGCTGGCGCGAGCGGTCGAGGGCGGACCGGGTGAGTATGAGTAATTCGTCGGTTTCGGATGCCAAGCGTGCGGCGCTCAACGCCTGCCAATACGCCACCCGTACGTCTTGAATAATGTTCTGGATCGCCTTGCGCCGCTTTTCTGAGGCGATCAGAGTACGGTCCGCGCGTTGCTTGGCGGTGACATAGCTGACCCCAAAGTCCAGGATGTTCCAGACCATAGTGGCGTCGGCAAGTTGTCGCGTACGCTCCTGTGACGTAGAAGGCTCCAGGGACTCCAGGCCGGTGATCACCGACTGGCTGCTCGACGCCGGCACGTTACTGCGTGTGGAATAACCCGCCGATACGGCAAGGTCAGGCAGCATGTCCATGCGCGCGACTTTCGCCTCGGCTTGGGTCACCGCTTCCTCCATCAGCTTGACGCGGTGATCGAGGTTGTACTTGATCGCCCGAGCCATCGCCTCGGCCAGGGTGATGCCACCGGTCACCGCCTCCTGACCCGCAAACAGGGCCTCGAGGTCCGCGGCAGCGCGCGCCACGCGATCTTCCGGAGTGACCGGTTTCGGGTTGATGGCGCAACCAGACACTAAGCCCGCAGTCGCGATACAGACCAATGACTTGCGTAAATGTTGTTTGATCATGGCCTTGTTCCTACTTCTCTGGTTTTCTTCTCTAGTGTTCAGTGCTCGCCTGTAGCGAAAACAACCTCTAAGGCATCGCGGCTACAAGCCACTCCCAAAAATAACTTTCGGTTCCCACAAACTACTTTCAGATCCCAGCGACTAATTAATCCCTTCCGCAGCCGACAGCAACGCCAGTTGCTCGCGCTCGAATCCATCCGCATCCTGCAGCTGCGCGCTCAATCCCACCGCCGTGGACATCCGCCCCTCATCCAGCGAGTCAATCGCGTGCAACAGGGCGCTGTCTACCGGCATACCCACCGGTTCCGCGGGTCCCGGTATCACCACGTCGGTAATCTCATCCGCCGACGCCGGTGTGAGCACCGTCTCAGGATTCTCCTCGTCCGTCGGCACCATGTCGGCATGCTGGATACCGTCATCCGTAGCGGGCCCCGGCGCCATGGACGGGCCGCCGGTTTCCGGCATCAGCATGCTGACGTCCAGGCATTCCTTAAGCCGATCCGGATCGAGCACCCACTGCATCACACAGTTGATATCGAACTCCACATCAGAACCGAGGAAGCGCAACTCGAACTCCAGCAACGACGCGGGATCCCGGTACAGCGACAGCGTCAGGAACCGCGGCAGGAACGGAATCAGATCCGTGAGCGGCCGCGGTAACTGCAAGAACGGCGTCTCCGGTATGAACTGCGAGGCCGGATACTCCGGAACCGGTGGTGGCGGCACAATGACCGGCGGTGGAATGTACGGTCCCGGTGTTGGCGGCGGTCCCGGTGTTGGCGGCGGTCCCGATCGCGCGAACGGTGACTCGTAGGCGCCGATGTCGTAACCGTTGCCGATCGGACGCGGGAAGCCCCGCTGATCGATGAGCGCCAGACCCGGCAGCGCGGTGTCGATCGCCGGGCTGCCGGCAAGCAGTGCTAGGGTCTTGGTCGGCCCGCCGTTGAACGCCAACGGTGCAAGTAACGGATCATCGCCGAGGATGTCCGGTCCCCCGAAGCCGGCGCTGCCACCGGGACTCTCTACCAGGTTGATACCACCGGCAGAGAACGTACCCAAGGCATCGTCGCTGCCGACGCTGTTGGCGAGAATGGTGTTGGCAACGAAGAATGTCCCACCACCGTTGTACGCCGCATACATGGTGTTATACGACACCGTATCGTGCAACAAATACGTGATCCCGCCCACATTGGCGACCCCGCCGCCCAGCGCCGCACCGGTTGTGGCGCCCACGGTGTTGGCATAGATGGTGGAGTTGCGCAGGGTCAGCATGCCGCCGGTCTCGTTGGCCGCGCCGCCGCCAAATCCGCCGGCGCTCAGCGCGCCTCCGGCTACGTAACTGTAGCCGCCGTAGGCTGCGTTGTAGGCGAGCGTACTGCGGGTAACCGTCAGGTAGCCGTCATTGCCGACCGCGCCGCCCAGTCCCTTGCCGATGGCGGTGTTGGTCCCCATACCTTTGGCGGTAGCACCGCCGTAGGCGCTGTTGTCATAGAGGCCGCTGGTGGTCACCGTGGAAGCTGCGGCAGAGTTGAACACCGCGCCGCCGGCGCCGATGCCGGTGGCGGTGGAGGTCGTGCTGCCTTTGCTGTAGGCGTACCCGCCGACGCGATTGTAGGTAAAGGTGCTCAGGCTCACACCGAAGCCGCCGGTGCCCTCGGCGAACAACGCGCCGCCCTCGCCGCGGCTGGCGGCATCCGCATACCCGCCCGAGGCGCCTTTGGCATAGCTCTTCACATAGCTCTTCACCACGTTGTAGGTGAATGTCGATCCACCGATGGACAGAGCCGAATCTTCGATACCGATCGCCCCGCCCTGGGCGTAACCGACGGCATCGGCGGTGGCATAACCGCTAGCGGAGTAGGCATAGGTAATGTCGTTGTCGGCATTCACGTAAGACTTGTTGTGAGCGAAGGTGCTGCCGGATACCGAGCCGCTCCCATCGTGCAAACCGATGGCGCCGCCCTGGGCCTCGGCATAGAGCGTCGCCTTGGCATCACCGTCGGCTATGGCGTCCAGGTCGATGGGGACCAAGTAACCGACCAAGCTGCGGTTGTATTTAAAAACGGAATCGGTGACCCCCAGGGTGCCGTAGTTGCTGTTCAGCGCACCGCCGGTGGCGGTGAGGTCGGCCTTGGCCGCCGCCGTGCCGCCTGTGTAGCCGGCGTTATAGGCATCGGCGTGGACGTAAACATCCAGGATGTACGCGTCGTTAGAGTAAAAGTAACCGCCGCCGACGGTGAGCGTGCCGCCGGTGTTGCCGTGGTCGATCGCGCCGCCGCCGGCATCTGCCGTCAACACCGCCTTGGCATAGGCGTCGTCGGCATACTCGGCGTAGGCGTTTACATCAACCTTTTGCGCGTAGGCGTCGTTGTATTTGAAATTGCTGCCGGTCACCGTCGCCACGGAGTCGCCGGTGTACACGCCGCCCCCGTAGACGCCAATCACGCCGCTGGCGTAAGCGGTATTCTCGTCACCATAGATATGCGCCCGGGTGTCGATATACTCTACATACGCGTCGTTGTAATAGAAATAGCTGCCGGCAATCGACAGTCCACCGTAGCCGTGGAACACACCGCCGCCCAACACGGACACGTATACATTCGAGGTCGCCGCATCATAGCCGTAGGATCGGCCGTCGGAATCGCGGACATAGGCCTGGTTAGATTTGAAATAGCTATCGGCGATGGACAACGTGCCGCCGGCAGTGGCGAGCCCACCGCCGCGGGCGGTCATATCGGCGAGCACATAGGCGTTGCCGCCGGCCACCCCGCCGGTAAAGGCGTCGGCGGTCACGTAATCGAGATTATCGATGTAGGTCTGGTTGCTGTAGAACTTGCTGTCGGTGATGGTGACATCACCCACCCCGTGGGCAACGCCGCCGCCGGCGGTCTCACCGATGAACGCCGCCTTGGCGTCACCGTCATCGACCTCGGCGGACGCCCGGACATGGCTGTCATCGGCCTCAGCATTGTTCTCGCCGAAATAGCTGCCACCGCGAATCGTTAGATTCCCGTCACCGGTATACAGGCCGCCGCCGGAGACCATGGCGGAATTCTTCGCATAGGCACTACCCGTCTTGCCATAGGTGTAGGCGTAGGTGTAGTTGTCGTCGAGTTCCGCCCTGTTTCCTGAGAAGTAACCGTCGTCGATAGTGACGTCGCCATTCCCGTGGGCGATGCCACCGCCGGTGATGTGGTTCTTGGTGCCTGCGTAGGCGTCAGTGGTGGCCGTATCCGCATCGGCATGGGCGTAGGCGCGCACGTAAAAACCGTCGTCATTCTCGGCGTCGTTATCACGGAATGTGCTGTCATTGACAGACAGCGTGCCGTCTGTAGTGTTCAACCCACCACCGGAGATGGTGAAATCAAACAGCGCATAGGCGGTACCGCCCGTGTACCCCGCCCCATAGGCGTCGGCCTCGACATGCCCAGCATTAGCTTGCGCAGCGTTCGATTCGAAACTGCTCTCGAGGATGCTGACCGTGTTGTATTGGGTATTGCCGTGGTCGATGCCACCGCCCGCGATGTAGGCGCCGCTCGACGCGACGGCATAACCGTCGTTAGCATCATCGGCATAGGCGTAGGTGTGGCTATCGTCCAGCTCGGCATAGTTTTCATAGAAATTGCTGCCGTAGACGTACAAATTCCCATCGCCGGTATACAGCCCGCCGCCATAAGCGATGACTAACCCAGTGGCAGCGGCATAACCCATAGCGCCGTAGGTGTAGGATTTCGCGCCGACGTCGTCAATGAAGGCCTCGTTGTAATAGAAATCGCTGTTGTAGACGTAGACTTCGCCGTCACCGTGGGCGATACCGCCGCCGACGACCTTGCTGGCGACACCCGCATAGGCGTCGACGGTTTGCGCATCGCCGTCCGCATGGGCCAAGGCGTAAACGTAATGGTCGGTATCCTGGTCGGCGTCATTGCCGAAAAAATCGCTGCTGCCGACGTACAAGCTGCCGTTATTGGTATTCAACCCGCCGCCAGCGATGCTGACATAACCCAGGGCGTAGGCGGTGCCGCCGGTGTAGCCCTTTCCGTAGACGTCGGCGCGCAAGTAGACACTATTGGCATCGGCGTCGTTGTAAGTAAAAGTGCTGCCGGTGATGGTGACCGTGTTGTAGTCGGTGTTACCGTGATCGATACCGCCACCCGCTACATACACATTGCCCAGCGCCGTGGCGTAACCGCCGTCGTCATCGTCGGCATAGGCGTAGACGTGGCTCCTGTCCAGCTCCGCGTCGTTATATCCAAAATAGCTGTCAGTGACCGTGAGATCCCCGTCACCGGTGTACAGCCCGCCGCCGTAGGCGATGACGTTCCCGTAAGCGTAGGCGTAACCCATCACGCCGTAGGTGTAGGCGTAAGCGCCGACGCTGTTCACGTAGGCTTCGTTGTAATAGAAATCGCCGGCATCGACATCGACATCGCCGTCGCCGTGGGCGATCGCGCCGCCGGTCACCGTCAGATTGGTGCTGGCATTGGCGACGTCGTCGGCAAACGACTTGGCATAGGCGCCGGCGTCGAGTTCAGCGTCGTTGTAACGGAATGTGCCGTCATCGACCGACAACGTGCCGTCGTTGGTATCGATCCCGCCGCCCGACAGGGTGACATTCAACCCGGCATAGGCGGCACCACCGTAATTACCCCCCACGCCATCGGAGGCGTCCGCCAAGCTGTACTGGTTGTAGCCGTAGGCGCGGTTGCCCTTGAAATAACTGTCGTCGATGGTGACCGTATTGTAAACCGAGTAACCGTGGTTAATTCCGCCGCCGCCGGCATAGCCAAACACCGTCGCGCCCGCGTAACCATAGTTGGCGTTGTCGGCGTAGGCATAGGCCTTCGCATTTCCCAGGGTCGCATCGTTGAAGTAGAAATAACTGTAATCGTACACCGCCAGATCGCCGTCGCCGGTGTCGATGCCTCCGCCGCTGGCGAAGTTGCCCACCAGTGAAAAGGCCGCGTAATACGCGCCATAGGTTTCGGAGCTGGCGTAGGTGTAGCGGATGTAGGCGCTGTTGTAGTAAAACTCGCTGTCGTCTACTTTTACGTCGCCGTCGGCGTGATCGATGCCCCCGCCCCCAGCGCCGCTCAGAATCACCGATCCCGCGTCATAGTAGCTGTTACTGAGTGCCGACACGTAGTTGACCGAGGCATTGTTGCTGTAGGCATCGCCGCCCGCGTAGGACCCGAACAGCGAATCGATGACATCCAGGGTCCCACCCGCGGTGTGCACGCCGCCGCCGACGGCGCCCGCCACGACGAAGGCGTAAGCGGAGTAATCGTAGCTGTAGGCATCCGCCTTGATGTCGTAACCGCCCGCGGCCGGATCGCCCACATAGGCATCGTTCCGGGTGAACGTGCTGTCCACGATCACCACCGCCGCGTCGGCGCCGGGCTTCGCATAGAACACGCCGGGCGCCGGCATATAGGTGTAAAAATTGTGATCGACACCGCCACCGGCGGCCAACAGGTTCACGTGCGCGTAGGCGTCGCCGTATTCGCTGTCCGCGTCGGCGCACTGGTCCTTGATGAAGGCATTGTTGTCGTCGAAGGTGCTGCCGTAGCCTGCCTTGCCGATCGTCAACGGATTGTCCAGACCGGTATGAACACCGCCGCCATAGGTGGTGGCGTACAGCAACGCGTTGGCCGCGCCATAGTAGCTGTAAGCATACGCCAGGGACTGGTCCACGAACGCGTTGTTGTCGCTGAAGCCGCTGGCATATACCCCCACCGCGCCGTCGCCGTGGTTCACCCCGCCGCCCGCGGCATCGGCCTTCACCGTGGCGGTCGCATCGAAACCATAAGAGGTGTAGGCATACGCGGTGCTGGCGTAGACATAGGCCTGATTGAACTTGAAGGTCGCCGGATACAGGTAGAGCACCCCGTCCCCGCTGTTGATGCCGCCGCCGCTGGCACTGTTGTCCAGCAACGCCTTTTGCACACTGGCGTAGGTATCGGCCTGGGCGTAGGTATACGCCACATAGGCCTCGTTGTAATAGAACTCGCTATCGTCAACGGTGACGTCGCCGTCGCCATGGTCGATACCGCCACCCGCGGCGTCCACGAACACACTCGCATACGCATAAGTAAACGCAGAATAGGCATCCGCCTTGACCTTGTTGACGAACGCGTTATTGCTGTAGGCGTCGCCGCCGCCGTAGGACCCGAACGTCGAATCGATGATGTTCAAGGGGCCGTCGCCAGTTCGCGCGCCGCCGCCATGGGCCTGGGCATGCACGTCGGCGTAGGCCAAACCGAACACGCTGTTGGCATAAGACTTGATGTCGTAGCCTGCGGCCAGGGGATCGCCGACGTAGACGTCATTCTTGTAGAACGCCGCATTGTCGATGGTCACCGTGGCGGCCGGACCGGACTTGGCATAGGGAAGACCCACGCCGGGCGTGTAGCGGTAGCTGTTGTGGTCGATGCCGCCCCCGGCCGCAACGGCATGGACATCGGCGTAGGCGCCATACTCCGCATCATAGGCATTGGCATACAAGGCCTTGACGACCGCGTTATTGTCGTAGAAGCGCGTGTCGTAACCGGCCGCATAGTACGCACCGACGATCAGATCACCGCCGCCGGTGTGCACGCCGCCGCCATGGGCGTAGGCGTCGATCACCGCACCGGCGTTGTTGGGCGGCCCGTAGCCGCTGCTGTCGGCGTAGTTGGTCAGGCCGTAGATATAGGCGTCGTTGGCGTTGAAGTCGAGGCCGTAGAAATAGGTAGCGCCGTCACCGTGGTCGATGCCGCCGCCGGCCGCCTCCGCCGTAGTGACGGCGCTGGCGCCGTAGCCAAGGGCGTTGTTGACGATGGCATTGATGTAGGCATTGTTGTCGTAGAAACTGTACGCGTACGGCGCGGCGCCATACACGGTCAGCGCACCGTCACCGGATTGCAGACCGCCGCCGAAGGCGCCGGCGGTCACGTCGCTTAAGGCTATCCCGTATGTACCGTAGGCAGTCGCCGCGGCATTCACATCGCGCACGTAAGCGTCGTTGTTTTTGAAGTTACTGTGATCGATGACGGTATCGCCATCACCGTGGGCGATGCCGCCGCCGGCGGCGTAGAGGTACTGCTGGGCAGTGGCCGCATCATCCGCATAGGCGCCGGCATAGGACTCGAGAACGAAGGCTGCGTTGCCGGTGAAGTCGCTGCCCGCGTAGTAATAACCCGTCGCCAATGTCCCGAACACCTTGCCGACGGTCAGGGTCAGCGCCGGCGTGTTCACACCACCGCCGTATGCCCGCGAGGTCTGCGTCACATCCGCGGTGTCCCCGTTATATCCGTTGCCCGCGCCGCTGGTCGCGGTGCCGCCGACGTTGTACACGTACGCGAAGTTGTATGTGAACGAACTGGCGATCAGCGACAGGCTCGCCGCCGCCGGCGCCGTGCTTTGATCCAGGCCGCCGCCATAGGCATAGGTGGTCTCGGTGACATCCGCGTCATAACCCACCGCAGTACCGTACACGCCACCGGCCAGATAATAGGTGCTGCCCACGAAGGCCTCGTTGTAGCTGAACGGGCTGCCGAAATACCCGTACCCATAGACCGGATCGCCATACAGCACACCGACCGTCACGTCGTTCGCCGCAGTGCGCACCCCGCCCCCGGCCGCCCCGGTAGTCAGATCCACCAACGCCACCGAACCGGGGTACGACTTACCGGCGCCGTCGCCGTAGGCGCTGAACGCCCCGCCGTACACGTCGTAGACATAGGCATAGTTGTTGTAGAACGCGCTGCCGATCGCCGCCAGGCTGGTGGTCCCCGACTGGTCCACACCACCGCCCGCCGCCAGCGCGGTGCCGGTCACATCGGCGCCGTACCCCGTCGCCGTGCCGCTCACCCCGGTTCCGCCGAAGTATTTTCCGATACTGCCTATAAAGGCACGGTTAAAACTGAAGATGCTGCTGCCGCCGTACAAATAACCCGTCGCCGCTGTGCCATATTTCGCACCGATCATCAGCGACTCGGCGGGCGTACGCACCCCGCCGCCATAGGCCCGGGTGTCCTGCAGCACATTCGCAGTCGCCAACGGATAACCTGCGCCGCCCAAACCGATGCCGCTGGTCGCCGCGCCGTAGACGCTGGTGACGTACGTCAGATTGTTCGAGAACGGACTGGAAACGATCGACAGACTCGTCGCCGCCGGCGCCTTGTCCTGATCCAGACCGCCGCCATAGGCATAGGTGGTCTCGGTGACATCGGCGTCATAACCCAACGCCGTACCATATACCCCGCCGGCCCCAAAATACGACGTGCCACCCACGAACGCCCGGTTATAACGGAACGGGCTGCCGAAATATCCGTAGCCGTAGACCGGATCGCCATACAGCGCGCCCACCGTCACCGCGTTCGCCGCGGTGCGCACCCCGCCACCGATCGCCCCCGTGGTCAGATCCACCGACGCCACCGATGCCGCGTATACCAGGCCGGCGCCGTAGCTGTAAGCACTAAACGCCGCACCATAGACGTTGTACACATACGCGTCATTGAACGTGAACGGACTGGACAGGATCGATGCGGTCGTGGTGCCCGACTGTTCCACGCCACCGCCGGCCGCCAGCGCCGTACCGGTCACGTCCGCGCTATAACCAACCGCCGTGCCACTCACCCCGCCGGCATAACGCACAGCGCTGCCGATAAACGCCTGGTTGCCGGTAAACGCACTGCCGGCGTAGAAATACTTCGTGGCCGCCGTACCGTACTTGGCACCGATCACCAGCATCTCGGCCGGCGTGCGCACCCCGCCGCCGTAGGCCCGGGTGTCCTGCACGACGTTCGCCGTCGCCGACCCATAACCCTTCCCGGCATAACCGGTGTCGCTGGTCGCCGCACCGTACACGCTGTACACATACGCCGAGTTGTATGTGAACGGACTGGCAACCAACGACAAGCTCGAAGCCGTCGGCGCCTTACCCTGATCCAATCCACCGCCGTAGGCATAGGTGGTCTCGGTGACATCGGCGTCATAACCCAACGCCGTACCGTACACCCCACCGCCGGCCCGACGAGCATAGATGCTGCCCACGAAGGCCTGGTTGTAGCTGAACGGGCTGCCGAAATACCCGTATCCATAGACCGGGTCGCCATACAGTGCGCCCACGCTCACATCGTTCGCCGCGGTGCGCACCCCGCCCCCGGCCGCCCCGGTGGTCAGATCCACCGACGCCACCGAACCGGGATACGGTTTGCCGGCACCGTCGCCGTAGGCACTGAACGCCCCGCCGTACACGTCGAACACATACGCGTAGTTGTACGTGAACGGACTGGACAGGATCGACGCGGTGGTGGTCCCCGACTGGTCCACACCACCGCCCGCCGCCAGCGCCGTGCCGGTCACATCGGCGCTGTAACCCGTCGCCACTCCACTCACGCCGCCGGCCAAATAATACGCGCTGCCGATATGCGCCCGGTTGCCGCTAAACGCGCTGCCGCCGTAGAAATAACCCGTCGCCGCCGACCCGTACTTCGCGCCGATCACCAGCGATGCCGCCGGCGTGCGCACCCCGCCGCCATAGGCCTTGGTGTCCTGCAGCACGTTCGCCGTGGCCAACCCATAACCCGCGCCCTTGAAACCGATGCCGCTGGTCGCCGCGCCATACACGTTGTACACATACGCCTGATTGTTCGTGATCGGGCTGGATACCAGCGACAGGCCCGCCGCCGCCGGCGCGCTGCCCTGATCCAACCCACCGCCATAGGCATAGGCGCCGCCGCCGGCGCGCTGCCCTGATCCAACCCACCGCCATAGGCATAGGTGGTCTCGGTCACAGCGGCGTCATAACCCACCGCCGTGCCGTATACCCCACCGGCCAGATAAGTGACGCTGCCCACAAACGCCTGGTTGCCGGTAAACGGGCTGCTGAAATAACTGTACCCATAGGTAGTGTCGCCATACAGCGCGCCCACCGTCACCTCGTTCGCCGCGGTGCGCGCCCCGCCACCGATTGCCCCGGTGGTCAGATCCACCGACGCCACCGATGCGGCATAGGGCTTACCGGCCGCATCGCCGTAAGCACTGAACGCCCCGCCGTACACGTCGTACACATACGCATAGTTGTACGTGAACGGACTGGACAGGATCGACGCCGTCGTGGTCCCCGACTGGTCCACACCGCCGCCGGCCGCCAGCGCCGTGCCCGTCACATCCCGTGCCATATACCCCGCCGGCAAGATAGTAAGCGCTGCCAATAAACGCCCGGTTGCCGCTAAAGGCGCTGCCACCGTAGTAATACCCCGTCGCCGCCGCGCCGTACTTCGCGCCGATCACCAGCATCTCGGCCGGCGTGCGCACCCCGCCGCCATAGGCATAGGTGTCCTGCAACACATTCGCCGTGGCTAACGCATAACCGGTGCCGGCAAAACCAATGCCGCTGGTCGCCGCGCCATACACGTCGTACACATACGCCGAGTTGTAGGTGAACGGACTGGCAACCAGCGACAGGCTCGAAGCCGCCGGCGCCGGGCCCTGATCCAACCCGCCGCCATAGGCATAGGTGGTCTCGGTCACATCGGCGTCATAACCCAGCGCCGTACCGTACACCCCACCGCCGGCCCGACGAGCATAGCTGCCCACAAACGCGCGGTTGTAACTGAACGGGCTGCCGAAATAGCTGTATCCATAGACCGGGGCGCCATACAGCGCGCCCACGCCCACATCGTTCGCCGCGGTGCGCACCCCGCCCCCGGCCGCCCCGGTGGTCAGATCCACCGACGCCACCGAATCGGGATAGGGCTTACCGGCCGCATCGCCGTAAGCACTGAACGCCCCGCCGTACACATCGTACACATACGCATAGTTGTACGTGAACGGACTGGACAGGATCGACGCCGTCGTGGTCCCCGACTGGTCCACACCACCGCCCGCCGCCAGCGCCGTGCCCGTCACATCGGCGCCGTAACCGGTGGCCGTGCCGCTCACCCCACCGGCTAAATAAAAAGCGCTGCCAATAAATGCCCGGTTGCCGCTAAAGGCGCTGCCACCGTAGTAATACCCCGTCGCCGCCGTGCCGTACTTCGCGCCGATCACCAGCGATGCCGCCGGGTACTTCGCGCCGATCACCAGCGATGCCGCCGGCGTGCGCACTCCGCCGCCATAGGCATAGGTGTCCTGCAATACCTTCGCCGTGGCCAACGCATAACCGGTGCCGGCAAATCCGATGCCGCTGGTCGCCGCGCCATACACGTCGTACACGTAAGCCAGGTTGTTCGTGAACGGACTGGATATAAGCGACAAGCTCGCCGCCGCCGGCGCCTTGCCCTGATCCAACCCACCGCCATAGGCATAGGTGGTCTCGGTCACAGCGGAGTTATGACCCACAGCCGTGCCGTACACTCCGCCGGCACCATAGTACACACTGCCCACGTGCGCCTGGTTGCCGGTAAACGGACTGCCGTAGCCGGTATAGGTTTTCAGCTTGGCGTCGTAGCGCGCCTCACCCACGGTGACATCGTTGGCCGCGGTGCGCACCCCGCCGCCGGTCACACCCGTGGTCAGATCCACCGATGCCACCGATACCGTATACGCAGTGCCGGCACCATCACCGTAAATACTGGTCGCGGCGCCATACACCTCATATACATACGCTAGGTTGTCCGTGAACGGACTATCTATGATCGACGCCGTGGTGGTACCCGCGTGGTCCACACCGCCGCCGGCCGCGAACGCCGTGCCCGTCACAGCGGCGCTGTAACCGGTCGCCGTGGCACTCACCCCATAATAATAATAATTACCGGCATAATAATAATAAGCACTGCCGATCAACGCCTGGTTGCCAGTAAACGCACTGCCGATGCCTGCCGCACCGTCATCCAATGTCAACGCACCGCCACCGGTGTGCACACCGCCGCCATAGGCGGTGAGTCCAAACTGCGTGTCCGCGATCGAGGCGGTGGGACCCAAGTCAGCGTCCGCAATGGCGGATACGGTATAGATAAACGCCTTGTTGTCGTCGAATGGGGAATCGGTGATGGTGACATCGCCGTCACCATGATCGATGCCGCCACCGGCGACATCGGCCAAGATCTCCGCATAGGCTTTGCCGTCCGGCGCGCTGTTCGCGTAGGCCTGGACATACGTGTAGTAGATATACACATAGTTCTTGCTGAACGGACTGCCGGTCCCGGTCTTACCCGAGGTCACGGTCAAGGCGCCGTCTGCGGCATACAACCCGCCGCCGAACGCATTGCCATCGAATCCCGCATCGGCAATTGCCGCAGCCGCATAGGCGTCCGCGTACGCGTAGGAGTTCCACAGGCGTACCCGGTTGAAATAGAAGGCGCTGTCGGTGAGGGTGATGTCACCCGTGCCTTGATGGGCCACCCCGGCCCCGTTCATGTCGACATTGAGCTGGGCGTTGGCGTTCGCATCGGAAACGGCGTCGGCCTGCGTGTAATAGACGTACATTTCGTTGGTTTCGAACGCGCTGTCGGTGATCGACAGCGTGCCGTTCTGCATGTTCAATCCGGCGCCGGAGGCGTAAATGTCCACCAACGCAGATGCGGTGTCGGTATCCGGGTCGCTGCCGTCCTTGGTGTCCGCATAGGCGTAAGTGAACTCCACATACGCCTGATTGCTCTTGAAGGCGCTGTCGCTGATAGACACGGTGTTTTTGGCGCTGTCATCGCCATGGTCGAAGCCGCCGCCGGCAACGTCGGCGTAGAGCCTGGCGTCGGCGGTGCCGCCCGGCGTGCTGTTCGCGTTCGCTGTGACGTAGTTGTTATTCGCGTATGCCGTGTTGAAGCTGAACGGACTGCCGGTGGCGGTCGCCCCCTTGGTGAGGGTCAGCGTGCCGTCTTGAGTGTAGAGCCCGCCTCCCAGCGCGGTGCCCTTGAACTCGGCATCGGCGATCGCCCCGGTGGCGTAGGCGTCAGCGTAGGCCTTGGACATGTACACGTAGGCGCTGTTGTCAGTGAAGGCGCTGTCGGTAAGGGTGATGCTACCGTCACCATGATGCGCCACCCCGCCGCCATACGTATCGGCAAGCAGCTGGGCGTTGGCGTTGGCGTCCGCCGCCGCGTCGGCGAGCGTGCTCGCGACGTACGTATCGTTGAATTCGAACGGGCTGTCGGTGACCGTCAGGATGCCCTGATTCGTGTGCA
The DNA here is from genome assembly GCA_947258975.1 of uncultured Gammaproteobacteria bacterium. Lineage (GTDB taxonomy): Bacteria > Pseudomonadota > Gammaproteobacteria > Arenicellales > JAANXG01 > CALZGZ01. Next base: position 24,340 of record CAMYKK010000006.1, on the reverse strand, counting down.
GGCCGCCGCCGCCGGCATAGGCATCCACCAACGCCGTGGCGGTGTCGGTGTCCGGATCACTGCCATCCTTGGTGTCGGCGCTAGCAATGACGTTGTACACATACGCCTGGTTGGTGTTGAACCCGCTGTCGCTGATGGACACCGTGTTGTAAGCGCTGTCGCCGTGATCGATGCCGCCGCCGGCGGCGTCGGCATGGAGCGTGGCGTTGGCGGTGCCGCCCGGCGCGCTGTTGGCGTAGGCGGCTACATAGCCAAAACTAACCGACGCGTAGTTGTTCGCAAACGGGCTGCCCGCCCCGGTATCCATATCCAGCTTTAACGTGCCGTCTTTGGTGTACAGCCCGCCGCCCAGCGCGGTGCCGGTGAACTGGGCATCGGCAATCGCATCGGCGGCATAGGCGGTCGCGCCGGCATACGAATACGTGACCGTCGCGCTGTTGGCATCGAAGGCATTGTCGGTGAGGGTGAGGTCGCCGTCACCGTGGGCGATGCCGCCGCCCTGGGCGCCGGCCTTGATATCGGCGTCGGCGTCGGCGTCGGCATACGCTGCGGCAAATGTCCTGTCGACGTACGCCTGGTTACCGGTGAACGGACTGCCGGTGACCAACAGCGCGCCCTTGTCTGCATCCGCCCCACCATGACGCAGGTTCAATCCGCCACCGGCGGCATAGGCATCCACCAGCGCGTAGGCCCGGTCGGTATCCGGATCACTGCCATCATAGGTGTCCGCAGTGGCATAGGAATACGTCACCCGTGCCTGATTGCCGGTGAAATAACTGTCGCTGATGGGCACCGTGTTGTGGCTGTCGTCGCCGTGATCGATGCCGCCACCGGCGGCGTCGGCATAGAGCCTGGCGTCGGCGGCGCCGCCCTCCACGCTGTTCGCGTAGGCATATACGTTCGTATCGCTGACCGCCGCGAGGTTATTGGTGAACGGGCTGCCTGCTCCCGTATCTTTGCTAAGGGTGAGGGTGCCGTCTTGGGTGTACAGCCCGCCGCCCAGCGCGGTGCCGGTGAACTGGGTATCGGCGGTGGCCCCGGCGGCATACGCATACGCGCCGGTGTACGAAACCAATATGGTTGCCTGGTTGTAATCAAATTTACTGTCGGTGAGGGTGATCTCGCCGTCACCGTGGGCAATACCGCCGCCGCGGGCCGCCGCGTTGATGTTCGCCTGCGCATAGGCATCGGCATACGCATCGGCGAACGTGTAGTAGATATACGCATTGTTGTCGGTGAACGGACTGTCGGTGACCGACAGCGTGCCCATATACGCATCCGCTCCCCCATGGCGCAGGTTCAGCCCGCCCCCGGCGGCATCCGCATCAACCAGCGCATAGGCTTGGTCGGTGTCGGGATCGCTGCCGTTATCGGTGTACGCGTAGGCATAGGAAAACGTCACCTTCGCGAGGTTGGCGTCGAAATAACTGTCGCTGATGGCCACCGTGTTGTGGCTGTCGTCGCCGTGATCGATGCCGCCCCCGGCGGCATCGGCATACAGCCTGGCGTTGGCGGTGCCGCCCGGCGCGCTGTTCGCGTAGGCATATACCTTCGTATCGCTGACCGACGCAAGGTTATCGGTGAACGGACTGCCTGCCCCCGCACCCTTGTCCAGGATCAGGGTGCCGTCTTGGGTGTACAGCCCGCCACCCAGCGCGGTGCCGGTGAACTCGGCATCGGCAATCGCGTCGGCGGCATAGGCGGTCGCGTAGACGTAAGAGGCTTCCACCCGCGCACGGTTGGCATCAAAAACGCTGTCGGTGAGGGTGATGTCGCCGTCGCCGTCGTGGGCAACCCCGCCGCCGATGGCGTCAACCACCGCTTTGGTGGTCGCCGCGTCGAGGGCGCGCGATTTAGCGTAACCGTTCTGCGCATAGGCATCATTGTCGGAGAAAGTGCTGTCGCTTAGGGTTAGGGTACCGGCGCCGGAATGCAGGCCGCCGCCGGTGGCATCGACGTCGGCGTACGCCTTGGCGTTAGCGTAATCGGCGTAGCTCCTTACTTCAAAGGTCGCATAGGCATCGTTGTACTGGATATAGACATAGGACAGATCGAGGTCGATGTCGCCCACCCACACCCCGCCGCCCTGGGCGGAGCCGTTGGCGCCCGCGTAGGCATCGGCGCTGGTGGGCGGCGGCCCATAGAAGTTGGAATAGGACTCGGCGTAGGCCTTGGTCTCGGCGTACGCCTTGTTTTCGCGGACCGTTGACCGGTCGATATCCAGGGTGCCGGCAACCTGCATCACCGCACCGCCGGCGGCGACCACGTTGCTGATCGACTTGGCATACAGGTAGGTGTCGTTGACCCGCGCGTAGCCGTAGGCGTTGGCCTCATTATCGCTGAAATAACCGTAATCGATATCGGTGGCGCCGTTGCGCACCTCTACCGCACCGCCGCTCGCCTTGCTGTCGGCGTAGGCGTAACCGTTGTTGGTGTAGTAATAACCGCCGTAAGGCACCTTGGCCTTGAAGTAGATGTAGTACGGACCGACGTAGGCGTAGGCATCGCTTTGCGCCTTGTTGTCCGTGAACGTCTGGAAGTCGTACTTGTCGTAGCCGAGCAGGGTGACGTCGCCGGAGGCCACCGATACGCCGCCACCGCCGGCGTAGGCGTCGGCGTACGCCTTGGCATCACCGGAGTAGATCTTCGAGGTCGGCCCGGTCTGTCGTGCGCCGTAGGCATAGCTGTTGGCGTAGGCATTGGCCTCGTTTTGGTAAAAATCGCTGTTGTGGTCCAGATACAGACCCTTGCCGGCGGCAACGATGTACGCCTCGGTGACGTACAGCCCGCCGCCATAGGCCTTGCCCAGCGCATCGGCATAGGCGGTGGCGCCGGAGTTGGCGTAGGCGTTGAGTATCGGAGCCTTCTTACCGTACACCTCGGCGGTGTTGGCCTGGAAGGTGGAATCGGTGACCGTCACCTCGCCCTTGCCCTGGTGGACGCCGCCGCCGGTGGCCAGGCCGTAGATGTAGGCGAAGGCGTCACCGTTGGCATCGGCGTTCGCAAACCCGCCGATCAGGGCGCTGTTGGCGAAGAAATCGGCGTCATCCAGGGTCAGCGTGCCGCCGTCGTGAAACACGCCGCCGCCTTGACCATAAGCATAGGAGTTGGCCTTGGCCTCGATGTAAGCCACGGTATAGGTATCGGCGAGGCCCTTGGCATAGTTGTTTCGGAAATCACCTTGAGTGAGGGTCAGGTCGCCGGTGCTGTGATACAGACCGCCGCCGCGGCCGATGCCGACGGCATTCGCCTGGGCGGTGTTGGCGTCCGAATTCGCGTACGCATAGCCCTGCGCGGTGTTGTCCTTGAAGTCGAGCTTGTACAGCGCCAGCGGCGCGTTGGCGGCGTAGTGAAAGCCGCCGCCCAGGCCGGTGGCCTTGGTGTAGGCATAGCCGACGTTGACCGCGCCGGTGACCTGGCTGTCGGCATTCGCGTTGGCAAGATTGTTGTAAAACTCGAAGGGCACCTTAGCGCTGTACAGCAGGCCGCCGGTGATGGTGTCCCCACTGTACAACCCACCGCCGTAGGCCGCCGCCACGGCGTAACCATATTTGTAGCCCTTGGTGTCGGTGTTGACGATGGCGGTGGTATCGTTGGCGTAAAAATCGATCTCGGTCAGGCCATCGGTACCGGCCGTGCCTACCTTGGAGGCATCACCGAGGGTCGCGCCGGCCGCGTTGTGGATGCCGCCGCCGGTGGCGGTGGCGTAGCCCTTGGAGTTCGCCGACTGCGCGAGCACATAGGTGTGCGCGTAGGCACTGTTTTTCGTGAAACCGTATTTCGACGCATCGGTGGAGTCGATGTCCGCATAGGCGCCGGCGGCGTTGAAGAACGCGCCGCCGCGCGCATAGGCGTAGGCGAAGGCCGGTGCGGCGACCTTGACCCGCTTGCCGTAGGCCTCGGCGAGGTTGCCCTTGTAATAGGTGTTGTCACCGTTGACCTTGCCGTAGTTGGCGGTGTCGCCGCCTAGGGCATAGGCCTTCTGTCCATAGGCGTAGGCGGTGTTGTAATACCCCGGGGACGGGTCGCGAGTGACCAGGCCGCCAGCCTTGTTGAAGATCGCGCCGCCGGCCGCGGTGGTCTTGTAATAGCCGAAGGTCGGCCCAACGGCCTTGGCGAGATTGCCGTTGTAACGATAGTCGTAACCACCCTTCAAATCCGGATACTTGGCGTAGTATCCGGCGTCGCCGAATTTCGATTCGCTGATGTCGACCACACCGCTATTGTGGAGCGCGCCACCGTGGGCGGTGGCTTTGTCATCGACGCTCTTGGCGTAGGCGATGTTGGCATAGAAATCGGTGTTGCTGATGACCAGGCCCGGGGTGATCTTCCCGAACGGGTAGGCGTAATAACCCGATGCGGTATAGATGGCACCGCCCCGCGCGCTGGCTGCGCCGCTGCCCGGGGTGTGGTTGGCGTCGTTGGCCTCGAACACGCTGTCGCTGATGGTGGCATAAGCACTGCCTGTCAAAAACAGCGCGCCGCCGGCGGCGTCGCCCGTCGCGCCGTTGGCGCTGTTGCCGCTGAAGGTGGTGTCCTTGGCGGACAGATAACCGGAGGTATGGATGCCGCCGCCGTCGTCGTAGGCCGCGTTGTCGGTGACGTAGACATTTTTGTAGTCGTCCACACCGTCGTCTATGAGGTAGATATAGGTGTCGTCGCTGGCAAAGACGCCGCCGCCGTCGTCACCGGCGGTGTTGCCGTCGATGACCGTGCCTTCATAGGCATACAGGTACGTCGGATAGGCCGCGGTACCGTACAGATTGATACCGCCGCCATCGTTGCCGGCGTAGTTGCCGGACACCTTGGTCACACCGGTGCCGTAACCCACGCCGCCGGCGGTCAAGGTCGCCGGTGGGAAACTGTAGCTGTACAGCGGCGCGATGCGCCCCAAAGTGCCGGCGAAGATGTTGTTCGCCGCTGCATCGTCGGTGAGAAACAGCCGGGTGCCGTAGTCGGCAAAGATGCCGCCGCCATCGATCGCCGCGGTGTTGTCTTTGACATGGACACTGTCGAGTACCGCGTAGGAGTACTCCGACATGTACAGTGCGCCGCCATTGGTAGTGGCGCTGCCATTGTACAGCGTCAGATCGTACAGGCCGATGCCGGTGTAGGGGTTGAGCTTGAAGATGCCGCTGTTGGCATAACCGTCGATCAGCGCCGTGTCGTAGATGTTGGTCAGGTAGCCGCCGAGCAACACCGGGTCGTAGTCGGAGATGTACACCGCCAGATCCAAGGTTGCGGCCGGGTCGTTCTTGACCGTCAATGCGGTCTTTTGCGACAGGTACAGGGTGTTGTAGGCGCCGTAGAACTGGCCGCTTCCGAGGGTATAGTAGTACAAACTCTCGGCGACCTCGTTCAGATTGATGGCGATGTAGTCGGTGTAGGTCGAGGCCCCGCCGGGCATGTTGTTGTACACGTCCACCGACTGGTTGTTGGCGGCGATGACCGCCTCGCGCAGCGAGATGCGCCCGTCGGCGCCGGGATCGATGAGCAGGCTCTTGAAGCTGGAGGTGTTACCGTCGACGATGTCGAAGGCGGTGGTGACCTCGATACGCGCGGTGTCCTGCGGGTACGGGTAGATGAAGTCGTAGTTGTTCGCTGGATAGTATGGGCTGGTGTAGGTATACGGCGCCGGTCGCACATTGCCGCCGTTGGCCAGGTTGTTGTATGGATAGACGCCACCGGATAACGCCGCGCTGCCGGTCTTGGCAAAACCGCGACCGGCGAAGGTGTAATCGCCCTTGTAGTTGAAGATCGCCCCGCCATAGCCGCCATAGTTCGCGTTGGATGTCAGCGCCGGGGCGAACTTAGCGCCGGCCACGTTGGACTGGAAACCGGTCTGGCCGAGATCGAGATTGCCCCGGTTCCAGATGCCGCCGCCGTCGTACTGCGCGAAGTTGCCGACAACGTCCGGCCGGACACCGCCGATCCCACCCGGCTTGAGGCTGACGCCGCCATAGAGGTTATAGATACCACCGCCGAATCCGCCGCCGTAGGTAGGTCCCGCTGCCACCGGCCCGGACACCGCAAGGTTTCCATACGACGGCTTACCGATCGAGCTGCCGTCGGTGATCAGTACCTGACTGGCAACGCCGTCGTTGAAGATGCCACCGCCGGAACCGCCATGGTAGGCGTTGACGGCCGGCCCCTTACCGTAACTGTTGAACTTATCCCCGGCAATGTTGGCGTAGATGCGGCTGGCGTTGGTGACCTCCAGGTCGCTGCCGGCCGCGTTGTAGACACCGCCGCCGTTGAACCGCGCCTGGTTGAAACCCAAGTACGAGTTATCGAGCATGACGTCGGCATACTGGCCGGTGGAGAACACGCCACCGCCGTGCTGTTGGGTCTCGTTTTTACCAACGAAACTCTGGTTGCTCAGAAACACGCTGCCCTGAACGTTATAGATACCGCCGCCGTTGTTTTCGGCGTAGTTTTGGTAAATGAAACCCTTGTCCACCTGCAGGATGCTGTCGGCACCGATGTTGGCGATGCCGCCGCCGCTGCCGGCGTAAGGCAGGCCGCTGTTCCCGATGAACGCCTGGTTGGACGAGACCACGGACGGGTCGATGAACACCTTGCCGCCGCCGGTATTGTAGATGCCGCCGCCGGCGCCGCCGTTGACCAGCGCGGCCATCGGCGCGCTGGGACCGTAATCGACATAAATATAACCGGCGACATTGCTGCTGATCGCGCTGTCGTTGATTTGCACCACGCCGGCATAGTTGTAGATGCCCCCGCCATGGTAGGACGCCTCGTTGGCGTAAACAGCGGCATTGTCCAGGTAGACGTAGGCGCTGGCGCCGGTGGAGAAGATGCCGCCCCCGGAGACGTAGGCTTCGTTGTATTGCACCCGGGCGTTGTTGAAAGGCGGTGGACTTGCGTCACCCTTCAGATACACGGTGCCGTCGATATTATAGATGCCTCCGCCATACACCAAGGCGAAGTTTTTCGCGACGGCAACGTAGCCGCTGTCGGCGTAGACATCGAAGGTTCCCGAGTTATGGACCCCGCCGCCGTCGAAACTGGCCTGGTTGTATTGAACATAAAAGCTGCCGTCGGAAGCGGTGTCTACCTCGAATTTCCCCGAGTTCCACACCCCGCCGCCGTCACGCGTCGCATAGTTGTCGTCGACATAGAAATTGCCGGGCGCAGTGATTCCATCGCCGGAGTCGATGTCGGCGGTGCCGGCGTTCCAGATGCCGCCGCCGTCGAACGCGGTGTTGTCATCGACGAACACATAACCGTACTTGATGGACGCGTTAAATTGACCGGTGGCGGCGTTGTGGATGCCACCGCCGTCGCCGACGTTATCGGCTTTAAAGTCGGCAATGTTGTTGTCGATGGAAACCGTGCCGCCGGTATTGACGTTGATGTTCAGCTTGCCGGCATTGTAGATGCCGCCGCCGTGGTCATCGGCCGTGTTCTTGTAGATGTAAGACCCTTCATCGATGTTGACCGTCGCCGCCGCGGCGATATACAGTCCGCCGCCGTCGTTGTTGGCTTGGTTGTACTTGATGTAAGTCGGATCGATGTTGACGGTGCCCGAGTCGGCGAAGATGCCGCCGCCGTCAACCGTGGCGGTGTTGTTCTCGATGGTGCTGTCCAATACGTTAAGCGTGCCGCCGGCGCCGGTCCAAATGCCGCCGCCGTCAACCGTGGCGGTGTTGTCGGACACATAGAGATAGCCGGATGGGCCGCCATTGAGCGTGACAACACCGCCGTAATTATGGATACCGCCGCCGTCGTTGCCCGCGGTGTTGTTCTCAACCTCAAACCGGCCATAGTTATAGTAGTTCCCGTTGTAGTAGCCGACATTGACATTGAGCGTGCCCGCGTTCCAGATACCGCCGCCGTCATTGCTGGCTTTGTTGTTCAGGAAACGGACAGTACCGTCGTAGTTGTCGCCAATGGCGTAGATTTCCACGGTGCCGGCCGCGGTGTTGTACAGGCCGGCGCCGTTGACCGCTTCATGCGTCGCTAAGCCGACGGCCACATCGGCCTTTGCGCCGTCGCCATGAGAGAGGATCCGGGTGTAACCGGAATTCCAAATACCGCCACCGTTCATGCCGGCGTCACTGCCCCAGATCGTGATGCGGGCCTGGTAGTTTTCCGCGTAGGTCTCGAGATACAGATCGCCGCTGTTGGCGATGTCACCACCGTTACCCGTGGCCACATTGTCCTCGAGTATGACGCCGGCGGCGCCCGTATCGCCGTGGGCGTATATGTCGAGCGTGCCTGCGTTGTAAATGCCGCCGCCGTTAACGGCGACGTTTCCAACTGCGCTTACCGTGTACACGCCGCCGTCGTTGACGTCTATATTCAGGGTGCCGGCATTGTAGATGCCGCCGCCGTCGCCGGAGGCCTTATTGTCACGAAACTCCGTCCCGTCGCCGATGGTGACCGTCGCCGCCGAGCCGATAGACAGTCCGCCGCCGTCGTCGCCGGCCTGGTTACGAAAGATGTAGTTACCGTGGTTGGAGTTCGAATCGATGTTGACGGTGCCCGAGTCGGCAAAGATACCGCCGCCGTCTACCACGGCGGTGTTGTACTCGATGGTGCTGTAATTGACGTAGAGGGTGCCGCCGTCATTCGAGATACCACCGCCGAACGTGGCCTGGTTGCCCGTCACGGTCGTCACGGTCGTAGCACCGATCTTCTTGGTTATCCCATCGAGTGTCAATGTCCCCTCGTTAAGGATACCACCCCCGTATTGCGAACCGGTGTCCGGGCTCCCGGCGGTCACGTCACCGCCGGTGATCGTGATACCAGAGCCGCCGTTCTCGTACATGTTGACCGTCGCGCCCGAGTACACATGGAACACACGGTCCGCCCGCGCCAATCCCGATGCATCGATGGTGACGTTGCCGTTGATCGCCTTGATGTCGAGATCATCGGTGATGTCCAGGTCGCCGTAGTATTGGTTTGCATTGACACCATAACCATATGCCGGTCCCGCGAGGTCTCCTACGTCGGACGTCAACGTAATCGTAGCGCCGGTGTTCGCGGCATCGATTTCCACCAAGTCAGCGCCCAGGGTGCCGTTGGCTCTGATGATGGCTTCGCGCAGCGTCAGGTTACCGGGTGTGAAATTACCATCCACCACGTCTCCGCCGACCGTGACTTGAAAGGTCGCCAGGGCGTGCGCATAGGCCGCCTGGGCGGGCTCGCTGACGATGACCTGCGCTTCGATGGAACCGGTGTGGTAATCCAACCCCCATGCGCCGTCGCCGACCTTGCCGGTCGCCGCGGCGATGTCGGCGCCGGTCAGTGCCGCGAGCGAGTCGACGAACTCGACGCCGCCGGTCTGGTCTTCCGCAGTCAGGCAACCGTATAAAAGTATGTCGCCGTCGGCGGACAAGGCATCGCCCCAACCGCCGATCTGCTCGGCGTACTGGTCGAGGTTGGTACGATTGAGATTGGTCTTGCCCAACAGTGCGTTGCCGCCGCCGCCATGCGCCAGCACGTGCACCGCCGCCACGCCGTTGTAACCCGCGAGCACGTCGCTGATCACATCGACGCCATCTTCGTCCTCGTTGATCATCACCACGATGACGTTCGGGTCCTGCGAGGCAAGATACGTTGCGTCGGTATCGGTCGGGGCCGGGTTGACCGCCGAAGTATCGGCCTCGCTATCCGCGTCGTTCTCGGTGTCGGCACTGTCAGCCGTGCTCGCCGCCGGGTCGTCGTCACCCGCGGAAGCCGAATCCACATTCGGCGCCGCCGCGTCGGCGGCGGGCGCATTGGCGTCGGTGCCGCCGGGTTCGACGATGCCGTCCAGCAGGGTCTCGTGGTCCTGCACCCGGTGATCGACAAACACGATCACCGGACCGTCGGCCTCGCCGGTGGACACCGGCGCGTCCGGACCAGTGTCCTCGGTAGTCGTTTCGGTTTCCGCCTCGCTGGTCTGTTCGCCGGAATTATTGTTGGTCTGTTGATCGTTGCGACTGTCGGCGGTGTCGTCCGCAGCCTGCGTGTCCTCGCCGGCTGCGTCGGCCGCCGCGCCGTCGGCCGGCTGATCGCCCAGTGGGTCGGTGTCGGCAGCGGCACTGTCTTCGGTTTCGTTGGCCGCGTCAGCCTGCTCGTCAATCAGTTGATCATCGGCCGCGGCCTGCGCGTCGCTCGAGGTGTCGGGGGTGCCTTCAGCATCCGCGTCCACGCTTTCGGTTTGCGCGGCGCCGGTGGCCGTATCATCGGTCGGTGCATCGGGTTGCGCGACGACATCGACCGGTTGTTGTTCTTCTTGCTGCTGAGTGGTTTCGTCGGTGGTGGGTCCGGGGGCCGTTGCGGTGTCGGTATCGTTGGCGGGCGCTTCCGTTGCGAACTCCGGCGGCGCCTCCACCGGGGAATCATCGGTCTGCGCGTCTACACCGGCGTCTACGGTGATCACTGCCGCGCCGTCGAACATGTAGCGCGGCTCCAGCGCAATCATCAACGATTGTGAATCCAGTCCCGACGCACTGATCGCAGCATTTTGTTTGCGCTGCACCTTGCGCTGCGCTCGTCGTTGCTTTCTATTCATAGACCCGACATCCCATGAATGAGCCAGTGACACGAATCGCGGCTACAAGCCGCTCCCACAAGGACAAACCAGCGGGAGCGCTTTTCAAGCGCGATGATTTCTTCGCGGCAAAATGATGCCGCTGCCACAAAAGGAGGTTCCCAAAGTGATAATGTGAGGTTGTACGAATCCCGCCCGCGCTGCCCGACGCGCAGACACACGCTCCCCGCTTGGTGCACCTCGTTGTTGTTCTAATTGTTGGTTCTCCTTTGGAGCAATGAACCATTTATTATCCGGACAAGGAGGGCATCGGTACTGGCTCCCCCCCGTCCGATAACGAGCAGCATAATGTCTGCCCATGTATGCGTCAACCGAGCAAATCGCGGCCCGATTTGCTCGACTCAACGGCACATGCAGCACTCGAAGCTTAGTCGCCACCTTGGTGGCACATCGATCCACAGTAATTTTCTAGAAAATATGCCATCTAGTTTGCATAAACCATTGGCTTAACCACAGGTTAACAGACTGGCGCAGCGCCCATGGGCGCATTCCAGATCGAGAAGCGGGAACCGCGGTGCGGACAGCGCACGCAGCGCGCCGATGCGTACTCTATATATAAGTATCTCTAGATGGATTTCTTGTGGGAGAGCCTCACAGTCTCGAACAAAGTTGTGGGAGAGCCTTTCAGGCTCGAATAAAGAATCGTGGCTCTCGTCCTCGCGCAGCAGAGGGCTTGTCCTCGCGCAGCAGAGGGCTAGAGGGCTTGTCCTCGCGCAGCAGAGGGCTTGTCCTCGCGCAGCAGAGGGCTTGTCCTCGCGCAGCAGAGGGCTTGTCCCCGCATAGCAGGGGGCTTGTCCCCGCATAGCAGGGGAGGAAGCCGATCCCACTCAATCGACGGTGTAACCCAACTCCTTTATATAAGGCTCCAGGATGGGCAGGATCTTGTCGACATGTTCGCGGTAGTTCTTGTAGCGGTAGGTGGAATCGGAATAGATCTTTTGTTTGACGTCGGCGTAGCTCGGCGTGCGCGGGGTGCGCGTCGTTTTGTAATACTCGAGTACCGCGTCGTCCCAGGGCTCGTCGAGAAACGCCAACATCTTTTCCGTTTCTTTCTTGTTGTCGGCCACCACATCCTCGTAGCGCACGCGGGTGTACTTTATCTCCGGAAAGCATTGCAGATAATGTTTGGCCAACTCGGACAAGGTCGCGTAGTGCTGCGCCGCAGTCTCCAGATCATAGGTACAGAACTGGCCATGTCGCGCGTCGATGAAATAGCTCGCAAGCACTGTGTCCAGTGGATGCCGCGCCATGTGGACGATGTGGGTATCGGGAAACGCAAGATGAATGAGTCCCAAGTGGAATTCATTCATCGGCATCTTGTCGGTGAAACGCCGCGCCCCCGGCTCGAGGATCGCGGTCATGCGCACACGGCTGAGGTACTCATCACGAAATCGCTGCACCAGGTGTTGCTTATCCGGCTGGATCAACTCTTCCAGGCATTCCGGGTAGCGCTGCCGGCTTTGCACCAACTGGGGGGCGTTCTGCGCGATCTCGGCGATGTAAAACAACTCGTCCCCGGGCGCGATATCGGGATGGCTGCCGAGGATCTGCTCCACCAGGCTGGTTCCCGAGCGGGTAAACCCACAGATGAAAATCGGCAGAATACCGCCTTCCTCTCGCGCCTTCGCACGCGGCAGCTTGGCCGCGATTTCCTTGGTGAAAAAGGTCTTGATGCGATTCGCGAGATCTTCCACGTGCTCGGCCCGGTAGCGGATACCCAACTTCTCACGATTGATTTCGTTGGCCTTGTCGTACGCGGCAAATGCGTCGGCGTACTCCTTGGCCTTGTCCAGGGTGTTACCGCGCTCGTACCAGTAAGCCGCCTGCATGCCGGGCCGCAGACGATCGACTTTGATCGTGTCCAATGATTCTACCGCCGCCTTATAGTCTTTCTTGCGGCGCGCGATCTGCGCCTCGGTCATGCCGATCAGCGGGAAGTCCGGTTGCATCTTTCTGGCCATTTCCAGCAGCTCATTGGCGCGATCGACGTCATTGCGACCTTCCTCCATCTTGGCCCAATTGAGCAATGCGCCGGCGTCCTTGGGATTGAGTGACACCGCGATGCGATAAAACCGTTCGGATTCCTCGAAGCGATTGAGTTGACTCAACACCTGCGCCAGACTCGCAGCCACGAACGCCGCGCGGGGTTGCAGGTAGTAGGCCTGGCGATAGTGGTGTTCGGCGGCCACCGAATTGCCGTGGCGTTGTGCCATGCGCGCGAGCCCGACCTGGGCGTCGAAATTACGCGGATTGATGCGCGCGGCGCGGGCGTAGTTTTGCTCGGCACGCGCGACCCGTCCGGTGTTTTCTAAAAACTGCGCGGCATCGACCAATACTTGATCGTTGTGGGGATGGGCGCGCAGCGCCTGACTGATCAGGCTGCCGACCGTCTGCTGGTCGCCCGCATCGCGCCGCAATGCGGTCAACATGCGCAAAGCACCCAGATGATTGGGTACCAGTTGCAGGATCTGGCGGCAGGTATTCTCCGCCGCTGGCCGTTGTCCTTGCTGCAGGGCCTGCTGCGCCTGACCAAACATGTAATTGATCTCCTGCATGTTCACCTGTGGCCCCGGTTGGCCCTGCGGTAGAGGCTGGCCTTGCATCCCCGGCTGACCCTGCATCCCGGGCTGGCCCTTCATTCCCGGCTGGCCTTGCATTCCGGGCTGGCCTTTCATACCCGGCTGCCCCTGCATGCGAGGCTGCCCCTTCATCCCGGGTTGGCCTTGCATGCCCGGCTGACCCGGCGCCTTGGCTTGGCCCCAGTTCATGGGGGTCTTGGCGCTCAGCGGCTTACCCATGGTGGGACGCGGTCCAGCCTTGCCGTACAGAGGCACACCGCTCACCTTCAGCAGATCATCGGATGTGGAGGCGCCCGGTGAAGCGTCCTCGCTTTCCGCGCTCGACGCTTTGTCTCGGTGGGTACTGGGTTCCTTCTTCTTCACTGTGTCGGTCACGCGCAAATCCTCTCATAAAGGCAAGACTGTGTGGTGCTGCGGTCGGCACCAAAGACCGGCGATATTACCGCGAAGGTAAACAGTATCAAAATATAAGGTGTGGGAGAGCCTTTTAGACTCGCTTATTGAATCGCACCTGGAAGGTGCTCCCACAGAATTAGAGTCATGGCTCTCTACTTGTGGCAGAGCCTTGCAGGCTCGAACAACATTGTGGGAGAGCCTTCCAGGCTCGAATAACGAATCGTGGCTCTCGTCCTCGCGCAGCAGAGGGCTTGTCCCCGCATAGCAGGGGGCTTTGTCCCCGCATAGCAGGGGGCTTGTCCCCGCATAGCAGGGGGCTTGTCCCCGCATAGCAGGGGGCTTGTCCCCGCATAGCAGGGGGCTTGTCCCCGCACAGCAGGGGAGCAAGCCACTACCACAGTGCAAAGCCACTACCACACAGCCATATTCAGAAAGCCATTCTCACAGAGTCAGAAGAGTGCTGGTTTAAGGATTCGACGACTTGCTCCGAAATCACGCTGATAGCACAATCACCGCCTTTATCGCACGCTTGGGCCTGAGGACACAATGAATTCCAAACAGACAAATATCGAAGACGCCACAGAGATCACTCAAGAAGATCTGTCGGAAGAACAATACAGTTACGATGTGGTCCCGTACAGCAGCCACCCGTATCCCCAATCCCACCCCGATCATTTGGCAACGATGGCGCAGCTGTTCGGCATGAAACCGGCGCCGGTCACTGAGTGCCGGGTGTTGGAGTTAGGCTGCGCGGCCGGCGGCAACATTGTTCCCATGGCGGCGCAGTTACCGGGCAGCCGGTTTGTCGGCGTAGATCTTTCCAAGAAGCAGATCGAGGACGGACAGCAAACGCTGGCGGCGTTGTCTTTGAACAACATCGAGCTCAAGCACGCCAGCATCTTGGATATCGATAAGTCCTGGGGCGAATTCGATTACATCCTTTGTCATGGCGTTTTTTCCTGGGTACCTGAAGACGTGCAGAAACGGATCTTGGCCATCTATTCCGAGAACCTGGCTGCCAACGGCGTCGGCTACATCAGTTACAACACGTATCCCGGATGGCATATGCGCGGCATGATCCGGCACATGATGAACTATCACGTCGCTCAGTTCGAAAAACCCGAGATGCGTATCCGCCAGGCCCGGGCGCTGTTGAAGTTCATGTCCGACTCCGTTCCGCAACAAGATAATCCCCATGGCATGGTGTTGAAGCGCGAGTTGGATTTACTCAACCGGCAGGCCGACTCGTATCTGTTTCACGAACATCTCGAAGAACAGAATCGCCCCTTGTATTTCCATCAATTCGCGGAATGGGCCAGGGAACACCAGCTGCGTTACCTCGGCGAGGCGGATTTCGGCACCATGCTGGCCCGTGGATTCAGCGAAAATACCCGCCAGACTCTGGACCGCATCAGTGACGACATTGTGCGCAAAGAACAGTACATGGATTTCCTGCGCAATCGGCCGTTTCGGCAAACGTTGTTGGTGCACGATGCAGTTGAGGTGAAGCGCAAAGTCACGGCAGATGACATGACCTTGTTTCGCATCACCATCAGTTCCGTACCGCAGACGGACAACATCAAGTTCACACCGGACACAAAGCTCAACGTGCGCACCCGGTTCGGTGGCACATTGAGTGTCACACGGCCGATCACCAAGGCCGCGTTGTTGGTGCTCAACGATTTACGACCAAGATCGCTGCCGTTTGAGGACCTGTTTCAGAAGGCCCTTGACCGACTGCCCGACAACCTGCGTCCCAATTCCAACCAGATCCCCTCGGCACGGAACAACCTGGCAACAGACATGTTGCAGGCGTTCACCGCCAAGATGGTGGCACTTTGCACTTGGGACCCGGAGTGTGTCACCGAGATTTCGGATCGGCCCAAGGCCAATCCCTTGGCGGCCCTTCAAGCCGGTGCCGGCACCCCAGTGGTGGGGCCAAGGCATCAATACGTCAATCTCGGCCCGGTAGCACAGAAGCTGGTGCCGGTGTTGGATGGGAACCGGGATCACGAGGCCCTGGTGGCGCACGTGCGTGATGCAATCCAAACCAGCGATCTCAAGCTGCAACGCCCAGGCGGCGCGGCGGTTTCGTCCTCAGACGCGGATCTGGAGCAGTTCGTCGGCCAGGCGTTGCAGTCCCTGGCGCGGATGGGAATGCTGGTGGCTTAACCCGGATATTGCACCAAGATAAAAAACAAAAATAGGGGTCGGAGTCCGTGACTCCGACCCCTATTTTTTCATTTTTTTTCAGTTTTTTGCAATCAGTGTCAACTCGTTTTTTACACGCGCCGCCGGGGGCGGATTGCCGGAACAGACGCATACTGGGATACCACGGCGTATCTTGACGTTCGAGCATCCAACGCCAGTCGGGCGCATAGGGCAGCAATACCCACACCGGCTTGCCCAAGGTGCCCGCGAGATGCGCAGTGACGGTGTCGACGGTGATGACCAGATCCAACTGTTGAATGATCGCCGCCGTAGCTACCAGGCTCGTGTCGTGGGCGGAGCAATCGATGATTTCTGACGCGCCGCCCGGCAGCACCAGCTCATTCACTTCCTGCAACCGCGGCCCGATCTGGAGGGTGAAAACTATGCGTGGAAGTCGATCTACTGCGCCACCAGCCCGGATAGGACCTCGGCCGTATACTACTATAGACGCACATTACGTGCGGCGCGCATTGACCCACAAATTGCGCCAAGCCGGCAAAAAGAGAGGCCGACAAAATGGTGACAATGTGGCATTCGATCGATGACCGGCTTAGCGCCATACACCCGGAAACGCGCGTACCCCCTAGCCCGATTAGGGGTCGTCCCCGGAATACGGATGTCGCGGCTCCCGGATAATCTCAGAAGCGAACTCCGGGGGTTTCGATCGCCAGCCCGTTACCACGCGCGGTCACGTAAACCTCCAAAGCCGTGTAATCATCGTTGCCGGGCGGCATTTCGCTGGCACGGAACAGGCGATAACACTCGTTGAACGTACTGTGTAGACCCGCGACACTGCCATGCTTGAGACGGTACGCGGGATAGCCATTGGCTTGTCCCTGAGACAAGGTGTTTCCCCGGATCTTCTTGCCGGCGTTGTGATCGTGGCAGACCGAACACGCCATATCCAACTGCCCCGCCCGGGTCCGGTAGATCGTTTCGCCTCTTTCGTAATAGGGCTTCATGGGGCCATCGGCTTGCACGTTCACCTTCTCTCCACGCGCGAGGTTGTGCACAAATACCTCCAGCTTGAGCGGCCCCTCACTATCGTAAGGAAGCTGATGATGGCCCAATCGCTTGGTCCAGCAGGTGTTCACCTGTCCCTGCAGGGTGACGGGTTTTCCCAGCGTTTCGTTGAACACCGGGTACCGGGCGATTCTCTTCGGATCGAGCTTGCTGCCGTCTTTACCGTGGCAGGACGCACAGGTTTTTCCATTTTCGCCTTGCAGGTTGTTGAACATGTCCTTACCCGACTCGACCCACTGCATACCCGGATTGAGGAAGTCATCGTCCTGCATCTGTTGCGTTTCTTTCTGCAAGAAATCATAACCGGAGACGGGCCCGGCAGTCTTGGCGTCTGAGATGGACTCAGGTGCCTTGGCCGCGGAGACCGTTTCAGCGGCCATCGCCACTGAAACGCCACTCGCTCCGAGGACCAAGACGAGGGACACCAACCCGGAACGCACTATGGACTTGGTATACATTTGCTACCCCCGCTCATTTCAATGTCGTCAGATAGGCCACAACGTCCTCGATCTCCTGCGCCGTCAACACGGTCTTGCCCTGGTACCGCTTCGCGACACGTTGAAGTTCGGCCGGGTTCTTATAGAAACTCGGCATCAGGGTCGTGGGATTCAGCTGCTTTATGTCAACCAGTAACAGACGCAGCTGGGCTTCGGTATAGCGGGACGCCACGCCTGCAAGAGGCGGCCCGATGGTGCCGTGGAACTCCTGTTCTGCAACCGGCATCACGTGACAGGCCAGGCAATTTCCTTTTGCGGGGCTGATGGCCACGGACCGGCCCCGTCGCGGATCTCCCTCCAGCCCGGCCAGCGGCCCCTGGACTGCCAGATCCGTCACCGTCCATGCAACGAACGCGTCGCGGTTACCCGCGGATGAGTCCGCCGTGACCTGCCCAACGATCAGGCTCAAGAGCGCCAAAGCCATCAATGTCGAGATATTGCTGATCCGCATAGCGATCTTCCTCCTTAGGTTGTCGAACCGGAGGTAGCGGGAGGGGTGCCTGCCGCGAACGGCTCGTGTACATCCAGGCGGGGATCTCCGGATTCCGCACGCGCGTAGTACGCCCAGGTCAACAACAGGCAGCTGGCGTAGAAAAGCACGAAAATCATCATCGCCGCACGGGGCGTACCGGTCATCGCCACCGACACGCCGATGATGGCGGGGATCATGAATAGCCCGAGTGCGGCGATGGCGGCGGTGAACCCGAGGGCGACCGACGCCTCGATCTCGCCGTCGCGAACCGCCTGCGCCTTCGCCGCCTCATCCTTGCCGGCGGCCAATCCCTTGTGGAACTCCAGGAAAACGTTCGGAACGATGCGGAATACCGAGCCGTTGCCGATACCGGTGGCAAGAAACAGCAGCATGAAAGCGGCGTAGAACCAGGCGAGCTGGGTGACGTCGGCGCCCGACGGCAGGAAACCGTAGATGCTGACCGCCAACACCAGCATGACGGCAAAGTTCCACAGCGTGACCCTTCCCCCGCCGAATCGATCCGCCAGCCAACCGCCGAGGGGTCGAATCACGGCGCCCAGCAGCGGTCCAACGAAGGCGTAGCGAGCGGCCCCTGTACCCGGAAATTGAGAAGACAACAGTATTGGGAACGCGGCGGCGAATCCGATGAACGATCCGAAGGTGCCCAGGTACAGCCACGACAGCAACCACGCGTGCTTGCGCCGGAAGATCACCAACTGCTCACGAAACGACGCGCGCACATCGCGGATATTGTTCATGCCGAACCATGCACCGAGGGTCGCCGCCAGGATCAACGGCACCCAGAAGTAACCGGCGTTCTGCATCCACACCAACCGTTGCACGCTCCAATACCCGATCTCCGCATCCTGGGCCTGGGCCTGGGGGCTGCCGCCGAATATGGCCGACGCGCCACCGTAGATCACCAGCGGCACCGTCAACTGCACGACGCTCACACCGAGGTTACCGACGCCGGCGTTCCAACCCAGGGCGGTACCCTGCATGCGCTTGGGAAAGAAGAAACTGATGTTGGCCATGCTCGCCGAAAAGTTGCCGCCGCCTAGGCCACACAGCAGCGCGATGACCACGAACACCACGTAGTCGGTGGTGGGATCCTGTACCGCAAAGGCCATCCAGAGGGTGGGAAGCAGCAAGGATACGGTACTGAACACCGTGAAGTTCCGGCCCCCGAACAGCGGCACCACGAAGGAGTAGGCGAGGCGCAAGACCGCGCCCGACAGACCCGGGATCGCCGCCAACCAGAAAAGCTCGCCGGTGGTGAATTGGAAGCCGATCTCGGGCAATTCGACCACCACCACACTCCAAACCATCCATACGGCGAACGAGAGCAACAGCGGCGGCATCGAAAAGACCAGGTTGCGCAGCGCGATACGTCGGCCATATTGCGCCCACAGGGTCTCATCGTCCGGACGCCAGTCCAACAACCAACGGCCGTGCGCCGGACGCCCCTCCAGGAGGTGCTCCTTGATCAGCTCGTCACGCAGGGCGGGCTGGCGCTCGAGGATCGCCTCCCGTTCCCCGCGGGCCGCCATCCAGGTCCAGATCATCACCGCCGCGAGCACGATGGACATCAGCATGAAGGCGCTGGAGCGCACGTCAAGCGCGTCGGCGGCGACGCCGAACATGATGGGCATGGTAAAACCACCCAGCCCCCCGATGACGCCCACGAGACCGCCTACCGATCCCATGTTGGTGGGATAAAAATCCGCCAGGCAACGGTAGACGCTCGCCTTGCCGATGCCCTGAGCCATGCCGACAATAAACACCAGCACCGTGAACACGCCCACCCCGAGGCCGACCTCGACGGAGAATTCACCGGAGATACCGTGAAACGTCAGGGTGGTCGGCGGGTAGGAGAGGAAAAACAGGCACACGATGCTCACCCAAAACACCCACCAGGTCACGGTGTCCCCGCCCCATTTGTCGGAGAACCAGCCGCCCAATGCGCGGATCACCCCTGAGGGCAGGGTGAAGATCATAGTGATGAAGGCCGCGGACTTCAGATCCAGGCCATACTCACCCACATAGTACTTGGGCAGCCACAGCGCGAGTGCCACGAAACCGCCGAAGACGAAATAATAGGCCAGCCCAAAGCGCCACACCTGGCTCTCAGACAGGGGCGCGAGCTGCTCAGCGAGGCTGCGCTTTTGCTTGGTCCGGCGGCGCTCCTCCAATTGCGGGTCGGTGTAAGTGAAGAACCAGAACACCACCGCCATCACGACCATGGCGATGGAGTAGACCAGCGGAACCGCCCGCCATCCCCAGGCGACCAGGATCAAGGGCGCCGCGAGATTGGTCACCGCGGCGCCTGCGTTTCCGGCACCGAAGATGCCCATCGCGGTCCCCTGGCGTTCCTGGCTGAACCAGGCGGCGGTATAGGCGATGCCAATGGCAAAAGATCCACCGGCCAGACCCACGAAAAGCCCGATCACCAGATACTGCCAGTACTGGTCGGCGTAGACCAGGCCGTAGGTGGGGATCGCGACCAGTAACATCTGGATGAAAAAGACAATCCGCCCGCCGAAGCGGTCTGTCATGATACCGAGGGGCAGCCGTACCAGGGAACCGGTGAGGATCGGGGTGGCCACCAGCAGGCCGAACTCCGTATTATTGAGTCCCAGCTCGGCTTTGATCTTGATACCGATGATCGAGAACATGGTCCACACGGCAAAATTGACCGTGAACGCCAAGGTGCTCATGGTCAATACGGAGATTTGCTTTCTGGTCTGTGTCGTCATCGATCCTCCCCAGGGCAAAAATGGAAAGGGTGCGTCTTTGCACCGATTTCGCTGTCGTGTTGGACTTTACGGATTTTTTATCTCTGCCTTGGGCCCCAGGTAATACCACCAGTTCAACAGCAAGCAGATGAAGTAGAAGACGGCAAAACCGTACAAGGCGTATTCGGGTGTGGTCGCCTTGATCTGCTCGCCAAACACCTTGGGAATAATAAAGGCACCGTATGCGGCCACCGCGGAAGTCCAACCCAATGCGGGGCCGGCTTGTTCCTTGGGAAACACCATGGCGATGGTGCGGAAGGTGGACCCGTTGCCGATGCCGGTGCCCGCAAACAGCACCAGGAATAACACGAAGAACGGCACGAAGTATTCTTCCGGCGTCGCGGACCGGTACGCGGCGCTCATGTAGTACGCCACTCCCAGGGCACTGGCAATCATTACAATTGCCACGATCTGCGTGACCTTGGCGCCACCCATCCGGTCTGAGATCCAGCCACCCACCGGACGGATCAGGGCACCGATGAACGGTCCCATCCACGCATACATCAGGGCGCTGGGTCCGTTCGGATTGACCGTGTCATGGGTTATGACGCCGTCGGCGCCCATGATATGGCTGAAACCGAAGATGACCTTGATGGCCAGCGCGAAGCCCGCGGAATAACCGATGAAGGATCCGAAAGTCATGGTGTAGATAACGCTCATCACCCAGGTGTGCTTATTGCCGAAGATCTTGAATTGACGTTGCAGATTCGGCTTGATATCCCCGGGGATCAATTTGAGCAGAAACACGGTCGCCGCGATGACGCCCACCAGGACGAACCACTTGGTCCACGACGGCAGCCCCAAACCGGTGGGGGCCGGGAGAATGAGGTAGAGCCCAATCGCGGCGGTAAAGAAGCCGACGATCAACATGCCGCTGATCTTGCCGAAGGCGCCAAACGGAGAACCGATGTGGGGCGACACCTCCTCGGTGCGGATATTGTTCATACCGAGCCAGCCGGCGAACGCCAGTGGAACCAGGAAAAACAACCAGACGAAGCCCGCGTTATGGATGTAGGTCTCGCTACCCGCGGGGATCTTGCCGATGAGCGTCCCCGACGTGTTTTCCAGAATCATCGGGGCGCCACCGAAAATGCCGACCGTCATCACCAGCGGCACCAGGATCTGCATCGTAGTGACACCGGCGTTACCCAGGCCGGCGTTCAAACCCAGCGCCAGGCCCTGGGTTCGTTTCGGAAAAAAGAAACTGATGTTGGACATCGAAGACGCGAAATTGCCGCCGCCAAAGCCGGACAGGAAGGCCAGTATTTGGAATACCCACAGCGGCGTGTCCTTGTCCTGCAGTGCAAATCCCGCGCCAATCGCCGGAATCATCAGCAAGGCGGTGGTAAAGAAAATGGTGTTGCGGCCACCCGCAATGCGCACGAAAAAGCTGCTGGGAATGCGCAACGTGGCGCCAGTGAGACCGGCGATCGCCGCGAGGGTAAACAATTCGGGTTTGGTAAAAGGAAACCCGAGATTGATCATCTGCACCGTGATGATGCCCCAGTACAACCACACGGCGAATCCACACAGGAGGCTGGGAATCGAAATCCACAGATTCCGATTGGCGATCTTCTTCCCGGTGGTTTCCCAGAAGGTTTCATCCTCCACGTCCCATGTATCAATATCTGCACGGCTCCCACCGCCCGTACCTTTCCCCAACTGCGTGGGAGGTTGCGCGTCCAATTTATCGATTTGTGCCATGACTTTGTTCTCGATTGGTGCTTTATTTGGCGTCCTCCTTACAAGGACAAACGAACATTTTTACTTGTGGTTGGTTGCATACATCGAACGCTTAATTGTTCGTCGATGCCTTGCCCGGAAAGTAGCTGCCCTCGGAGCGAATCTTCGCTGGATCCCGGTTCCAGACCACTACCTGATAACTGCGCCATACGTAATTCAACGGAAACACCATGAAATGGATCAGCCGTGTGAACGGCAGGATGCCAAAGATGAGGAAGGCGGTAACGATGTGCAGCTGTACCAGAAAGGGCATGCTGGCCACGGTATCGACCTGCGGGTTGAACACGAAGATCGAGCGCAGGTATGGGGTTACCGACGACGCAAACCAGGAGGATCCCCAGTTGTAAAACAACGCGACGCCTAAGCCGGTGATGATCTGTATCAGCAACAGGATGTATACCACTGCATCCATTTTGGTCGTCACCGAGCGAATGCGTGCATGGGTGATCCTGCGGTAGATAAACACCGCCAGGCCGAACAATGCCGCGATGGCGAAGGCAAACAGGGTGACCTCCAGGATGATCAAACGCCACGGTTCCCCGTTCCACGCCAATAAGGTGCTGGGGACCGCAAATGCCGCGACATGCCCGAGGAATACAACCAATATTCCCCAGTGAAACGGTTGACTGCCCCAGAACAGGACTTTGCCCTCCAGGAATTGGGAAGACAGGGAGGTCAGCTTGAATCCCAGCGTCATATAGCGATACAGCACTCCGATTATCAGGGTCGCTAACGCCGTGTACGGCAAGGCCACAAAGAAGATTGCGGAAGTGTTCATTTTTCAGCCTCCGTGACTTACGCTCGGTGAAGAACATGAGTTGTGTGCAAGTGACCCATCACCCATGTCCGGATAGATCGGAATGAAACTTTCCTTGGTTTGTTGGACATCAAATTCCGTATGCGCAAAATCCTGTTCCAACACCATGAGCAGCGCCTTCAAGGTATATTGATAGACGTTGCCGTAGTTGAGGGATTCCTGAAGAACCGCATCGTGCCGCTTTTTCAGGCGCGCCACGCGTTCTTTGATACGGCTGTTGTCAAATCCCTCGAGCATTTTACGGATTGCGGGTATTGCAATTCCCGCCACCAGGTCATTGCGGAATTCTTCGTCCGTCGTTTTCTCGATTAACACCAGGACGTTGGCGAGATGATCCGGCAATTCCGTTCCGTAGTCGTTGCCCACGCGCTCGTGTTCTCGTTTCATGTGTACGAGGAACATGCCGCGCTTGTAGTCCTCCCCGAAGATCACAAACCCCAGATCCAGATAACATAAGGCCTGCACCTCGAAGGTCTTGACGAATAGCTCTTGCCGCTGCTGGTGCGTGACATCGGTCGCGTAGGCAACAAATTTGCCAAGCTCCTCCGATGCCTCAGGATAGGCTGTTTCCAATTCCGCCTGGCATCGCCGCACCTGCTCAAGATAATCCGCCGAGGGATAGCGGAACACGTCCGCCAATTTCGAGTAGTGAGTCATGCGCGCCATCCTCAAAGCCCCCGGGTCGGTTGATCGATGAAGCCAAACCCGACATTTCCCTTCCGGTCTCCCGTGGCCTCCACCAGTTCCATCGCCTCTTCGCGGTGAGCCGGCGGAATCACGAAACGCTCTTCGTTGATGGCAAGCGCAGTCAAGCGGAATATATCGTCTGCGGTCCGCGGATCCATATCCGCTTCCTGCAGCGCCGAGGCCACCTCCGCCGCCGGCAGATCGCCGACGGTCTCCATGCGCCGGTGAATCTTGACCGCGAGCAATTTCTTCAGGGCCGCCTCAACCCTTTGCGTATCGCCAGCGGTGAACAGCGACGCCAGATATTTCATCGGTTGCCGCGAATTTTCAATGCCACCCCAGAACGACTTGGTCGTCGTATCGTAAATACCGTCGGTCACGCTACCCATGGTGGGCAACAACGGCGGCACGTAGAACAAATTAGGAATGGTGCGGAATTCCGGATGCAGGGGTAGTCCCAGTCCCCATTGCTTGACGAATTTGTAGACCGGCGACTGCTGTGCCGCGGTGATTGTCGAGTCGGCGATGCCGCTCGCGGCCGCTTCCTTGATGACACGCG
>CAMYKK010000005.1 GCA_947258975.1 uncultured Gammaproteobacteria bacterium | reverse complement strand
TGGCATCGTGCACGTTGCCCGGACGATGCCAGACATCCAACACCTGGCCAGTCTGGGCTACGGTACAAAACAGTGGGTAGTAACTACGTTGTCCTTTCTTCTTTCGGTTAAAACCGACTGCCGTGCCTTCGGCGAAGCGGCCGGTGGACAGGACAGAGCCGTCAAAGTCCAGGGTGATGCGGGCAAGTCCCAAACCACTGAGTTGTTCCAGCACCCGTTGCCGGCTGAGTTGCCGCAGCTTATCTACACTCTGACTGTCCATACCTGCCAAGGCGCGGCTGACGGTCGCGACATCCGGCAGGCGCTCAAGCCCCAGCAGGCGGCACAGCATGGGATCATCCCGGTAGTAGCGCATATCCTGCAGCCGGCGATAACCCAACAGGAGGTGGACAGTCAACGACAGCACGATGACGCTATGGCCATAGATCAGGCTGACTCTCAGGTGGCGGAAACATCCGGCCAGTTGCTGTTTCAGGCCGATGCGGTTGAACAGCGACTGGAACACCACCAACCGGCGAATGAGGTCAGTCGTTGATCCTCAAACTTGATCTCGGGAATGCGGTGGGTTTTACGATGAATGGTAGCTTTGCTAAACTTCATGGCGACGGTCTCTTTTGGTCTTGTTTGTGGGTTCGCGTTCACCAATTTTGCCAAGTTAGGGGCCGTTTTTTTATCACTGCAAACTATTTTCTGATCTCACTTTTTTATATTTTCTGGACCGCACTATTGGTGAACTCCAGCAACAGCATCGCCATATCGAGCAAAGTCACCAAATAAAACAGTTTCCTCTACAATCACCAACGTATTTATGCAACTACCGGGTTTAAGAACTGATTGTGATGTGAGGTTGGCTGCTGATTGATGCGACCAACCATCACATATTTGCGATTTTCAATCAGTTTGCCTAAAGAATTACCCGACATGAGAACAACAAGCAAAGAGTAGACCCCATCATTCGTGCGATGCGGCGCGCTTACGTTCGTAATCCGCGCGCATTGCTTCAAAAACGATCGATTTATCCGACGTACACGGTCACCGCATAGCGATACGTTTTGTAACATCGACATGAGCATGGCCACTTGCCTGGCTGATGTTTCGACGCGGGGCAGAATTACGCGAAGCATTCAGTGATGACCAACGGGCGGTTAGGCTCGATGGGTTAATTTCAGGCAGCGCTCAATTGTTCCAAAAACGCCTCTAACCATCTGATAATTAAAAAATAAAACGGAGCAGCAACCAACACGGGGGCACAAAAAAAAGCCGCCAATTAATGGCGGCTGCAACTCAAATACACTACTCGTAGCGTCCATGCAAACTTTATCTTAGCAGGGCGGCAAGCGCCTAAATGGTGACTCCAGTCACATTCGGTAACATTTTTATGAGTCAGCGATGAGTTTCGTGAATCGGCAGTTGGAATCGAGAGTTGGCCCCAACTGGAAAGTTTTCTCCATACATAAGGTACTTATGATGGTTGAACGCAGATCCGGAACGGCTTGGTTTTGCACGGATGCCTGCAACGCCGGTGCAGGAACCGATCTCACGAATCATTACGTGAATCGAAGACATACACTGATTTATGACTGGCTGGCGGATATTGCTACGATAAAGCCGTTTCTGCCGTGACTAGTCTCAAGACCCGGCCAATATCGCAAATATAAATATAAGTATTTAGAATTGACTGTTGACAAGTGTTTGATGAACTGAGGCCTTTGTTACCCCATATTCCGTTTCTGCGGAAGTTTCCCGCGGAGACAAGGGTGACGGTTGTCTATTCGGAATTATTCAATATGGGTTATGCGCAGGGATACCGTCTGCAACCCTTGGGATTTGTGAGCACGGAATACGTCAGGGGATGGGTGAGCGGTTATTTGAATTACAAGTGGGATCAAGAAGCGATACACGCCGACGTGTCGTTCGAAGCATAGCGCCGAATAGACCACGTACTGGCCACGGTGCAGGCGAAATGCGTTATTTAGAAAACTCGCTGACGGCTAACCCGCGTTCTTGGTTAGCTACAGTCGCAGGCGTCAACTGATCTGTATAACGGGCGACGCGCACCGGCTCATCGATGAGCTTACGATGCCTCAAGTTGTTATTTACTTTCTCGACTGCGTGGAAAACACGTCTTACGTCGATTGTTGATAACGCTCGTGTTGCTACAGCTACCTAATACATACTGGCGCGTTAAGTCGATCCATCGCGCAAACCGTTGCTGGCGCAAGTCATGCGAATTGGGATAGGACACGCGCAAATAGTACGGCGGTAATGCTTAATTATATTGTGTAGCGTCGACCCCGAACTCTGATACGATTGCCATTATGATCAGAGTCACGCCATGATAGGCAGACACGGCCCGTTTCAATGTCAAAAATCGAGTCAACCCACGCTAAAAAGACGATGCTTTTCCGATACGGTTACGCACTGTTGGTTTTCGCCCTGTTGACCGGCGACATACCCGTCGGTCATGCAGATGACCCGGGTCTGGCTGCCGCGGTAAATATTGCCGGGCGACAGCGCATGCTGAGCCAACGCATAGTGAAAGCGTATTGTGAGATCGGTCTCGATGTGCTGCCGGAGCGTGCCGATCAACAGTTAAAGGAATCAGTCAATCTGTTTCAAGATCAGCTCGCGTATCTGCGGCGGCAAGACTTCAATCCGAATACGCATATCGTGTTGGATCAAGTGGTGAAGATCTGGAATCAGTTCAAGCCGCTTGCCGTGGGTGCAGTCAGCCGCGACGGTGCCGGTCGCCTGCAAGCGCTCAGCGAGGACTTGTTAGATGCCTCCGAGCGCGTCGTGGCGTTGCTGGAGGCATCAGAGGCGAGCCGTGTCGCGTATCTTGTCAACTTGTCTGGGCGTCAACGCATGCTATCGCAACGATTGGCGAAGCTGTACATGCTGTACTCGTGGGATTTCGATAGTCCGCAACTCGACAATCAGATCAAAGTCGCGAAGCTCGAGTTCAGCAATGCCCTGAGCACCCTTATGAGTGAACCGAGGAACACTGATGACATCCGCCGCGAACTCGATGCAGTGACTGTGCAGTGGACATGGTTTGATCTGGCTCTTGATCTCAAGGCAGCGGATTCTTACCGGCTCATCGTCAGCGATGCCAGCGAGTGGATCCTCAACAACATGGATGCGATTACTCATCTATATGAGGGCATGGCCGAACGCTAGCCAGTTGCCTAATTATGCAGCTTGGCTGCGAACCGGGAAGCCGGCGGCAGCGAATTTCAAGGTCGCGGTTGGTTAGAGTCATCGTTCCCCACGAACACGGCGCCGCGGTAAAACAAAAACTTACTGATAGCCGATACACCAAGAACGGCGGTGATGGCGGCCAGATAGTGGATACCTATCACGGTATGCAACAACAGAAACGCAACATATTCCATCCCGCGAAATACCAGTGATGACAGTGCAAATGCAATAAGTTGCCGGAGGGGGTTGCCGCCCGCGGCATCGAAGATGAGATAACGGCAGGCGAGAAAATTTACTATAAACACCACTGTCAGCGAGATGCCGAACGACAACTCCGTGGATGCACCGATCATCTCGTGGAGCAGGGCGCTCAACCCCAGATTGAGCGAGAAACTGGCCACGCCCAACAAACCAAACCCGGTGATAGCGGATAATGGCTTGGGGGCCTTAGCCCGCATAGTGCACCAAGGATCCCGGATGATGGCGAAGGGACTTGCGCTGCGCGCAGTCGCAGTGTCGGCCTGCAGGGCGCCCCGCTGGAGCGAAATGCATAGCCGATGCCATGGGTCGAGTGAAGGCCGGGCGCAAATGTGTGAGAACCCGCCAGGGCCGGGATAGCCCCGCGTCTATTCTTGCCAAGCAACATCGAGTGTCGAATGTCGTCATTTCATGGAAGTGAAGGGTCGGGCCTCCCAGTGCATACCATGAATAGAGGCAGGTGCGTTGGTGCACTATGCGGATTAGCCATGGTGGATCACGCCGGAGCGCTGCGGCCGGCGGCGATCAGGTTCCATGACAAGCGGTGGAGTACGGGACGAGCCGTTTTTTCGAGCGCGCGATCCAATGCGCAGGCGGATACTGAGAGCAACCTTGCCAGGGGTAGTGGTCTGATGATGACCTCGGCAAACGGTGTGGAAAACAAGCCTTGCGGTGTCACGCATACATCGCAAAGACCGGCTTCGGTAAACATGGCGGTAAGCTGCGCGGCGGATATTTCTTCCTGCTCCGTCGAGTAGTCTTTGTGTATGTGTTTGCGGACACGTCGTGCATAGCTGAACAGTGGATTGGCGGGTTGCGGCTCATTGACCACCAGCCACCCATCGGGTGTCAGCCATTCGGTAATCAGCTCGAGTATCCTCACAGGGTCTGTGAGGTGATGCAAGACGCCGATCATGAAGATTCCGCCAAAGCGCGTCTCGGGTTCATACCGGGCGATGTCGGTGGCGTGGAACCGCGCCACTTCGCTGGCATTGTAAGTGCGCGCCAGATCAATGAGCTGTTCGGATTGGTCGATGCCCACATACGATCCGTAGCGTCCCTGCAGGTAACGCGCGGCAAAACCTGCGCCGCAGCCTACTTCTAATAATTGCGTCGTGGACGATAGGGGCATATCGCGCAGTGTCTGCTCCAGGCGCAGCCACCGGGCCCGCCGCGATGCCGGCAGCAGATCTTTACAGCAGTAGCGCGCCGCAATGGCATCGAACAACTGGTGCTCGCGCACCTGACGTGAATCTTTGCATCGAGTGTGATCAAGATCGTCCATGTGGCCGCAAGGGTCTAGGAGGTCTCATGGCGCTGTTTCTGAATCATGTCTGCAAGCAGTGCGTAGATGCCAAGGTTCATACTCAAGGTCAACAGGATCAGCGATTTTTCTGTTAGATTACGCAACACCACGACGTCGTAAACCGCACTCACGAGGAACAATACAAAGAAAACCGCGGCTGGTGGCATGAACACGCGAAATGGGGCGAAGTAAGTGCCAGTGCGAATAATCAGCATCAGAAAATTAAGGGTGTCGCGAACGGGACGAATCTTTGATTTCCCGATCCGGGCCGCGTAGCCGATCGGCACAAAGCGCACGCTTTCATTATTATGTAACAGGGCCATGGTCAAGGTGCTGGTGAGACTGAAACCATCCGGTAATAGATTGACCACGCGTTTGACGGCGTCTGAACGAAAAACTCGCAGTCCTGAGTTGAGGTCGGTTATGCCCGTACGAGTCAGCCATTCTGCATACCGGCGCAGCAATGCCTTGGGAATCTTTCGTAGCCATGAATGCTTGGCATCGACGGCAGTTCGCGCACCAACAACCATGGCTGCATCATCGGCAGCCGCGAGCAACTCCGGTATACGTTCGTTGGGGTAACTGCCGTCCGCGTCGGTGATGGCAATCCACGGGTAACGGGCATGGCGGATGCCGGTCTTGATTGCGGCACCGTAGCCACGGTTGCGTTGATGTTGAATCAGTGTGACGCCTTCAATGGCCTGAACAAATTCACTGGTACGGTCCGTCGATCCGTCATCCACTACCAGGATCTCAAAGTCCGCAAGCTCGGCGCCGTTGAGCGCCGCGAGCAGCGCTTTCAGCACGCCGGAAACGGCTTGCTCTTCGTTATAAGCCGGTATCACTAACGAGAGTTTACGAATCTTGGATGTCATCTGTGATTAAGCATGGTCAATGAATACGCCGGTGGCAACAATCGCGGCAGACCACAGATTCCGGTCGTTACCTGGCCTGTGACCTGACCATCAAAACATTTTCGCCTTACGGACCGCCCATCCCGTGTGGATCATTCTCCCGAAGCGCCGGAAATCCAGCGATGCCCTTGCATGATGCATAATAGCGTCGGCGTTGGCAACGCGCCTGATAACGGGCGTTCTATGTGTGGCGCTGGATCGGCAGACTGACGGACAGCGTTGATTGTTACCCCCATTTATCGCGGTGTCCCCGGACTGATCCTCTCCAACAGATGTTCTGGCTATGGTACATTGATTTCCATATTTCTTTGTCAAGAAACGAGGAGAATTCAGTGAGCGGCGATGAGAATACCCGGGTTTTAGGGGAAATCAACAAGCTTCTCATCCGATTTTCCGGAGACAGACAAATTTTCGCGGACAAAATGGCGCTGCTCGCGAATGATCATGGTGACGATGTGTTTCCCCAACTCATTTTTGTCACCGCACATCTGGAATTCAGTAAACGCACCGCAAAGAATCACCTGCGGGAAATCCTGCAACACTGGGAGTCAATGCAAAAGGACCTCAAGCGAGACATTGATTTTCGTGTAGCCCTTCTCGATTACTTCGTTGATATAAATAGGAAGATAAAAAACCCAAAGATCATCGAGATTCGAATATTCCAGAAAACCCAACAAGAGACTTTTGTGGATGAGTTGACCCAGCTATATAACTACCGCTATTTCATGCGGGCTTTGGCGGCGGAAGTATTGCGCTCTCATCGATATAACGCTCCATTGAGCCTGGTAGTGTGCGACGTTGATGACTTCAAGTATTACAACGACATCAATGGCCATCTAGCGGGGAATATGGCGCTAAAAAAACTTGCGGCGATTATCAAAAAATCGGTACGGGATGTTGATATTCCCACGCGCTATGGCGGTGAAGAATTTGCGTTGATTCTTCCGGAGACCAACAAGGAGGGGGCGTATGTCATGTCCGAAAGGATTCGCAAGGGCGTTGAAAGAAGAAGATTTCCTAAAGGTGATCTGCAACCCCTCAAACGGTTTTCTATCAGTGGCGGGGTGGCTACGTTGGATGTCGATGCGGAATCGGCTGAAGAATTAATCAGAAAGGCGGATCAAGCGTTATATGTAGCCAAAAGCAAGGGGAAAAACAGGACGGCTTTGTTCGAACATGAAAGACGAGATTTCGAACGCATCAATACAACCATTATCGGATGTTTTCGGCTCGCAACGAGTGTCGGCGAGCTGTTTGAAGTGCGCAACATCAGTGAAAGCGGTGTGCTGTTCAATTATCCCCGGGCGCTCGCAACAGGAAAGATTCTCCAACTGTCTCTTACGTTCCCTGACCGTAAAAAACCGTTCACCTGTGACGCAAAGCTAACGCGTTCGAGGGAAATCAAAAAGAATCGGGAATACGAATTGGGCGCACGATTCCTTACGCTTCGCGATCCGGAAATAAAGACCTTGAAACGGTTTCTGAGAAGCATCGGATAAGGATGTCGCACGAACGCTGGCGGTCTGCCGGGGTGAAGTGATCGCAGCGCGGCGGGTGGCAAATCGAGACCGGTTCGGGATCCTTGGTGCAATATCCGGGCTGGGGATGTAAGGCGCTGCTGTCCGTAGTTTCGTCTATACTTTAGGTATTGCTAAGGCCAAACCCGTCGCGAGGCGGGGACGGAAAGCCACGGGTCTCGTTGTGGACGAGATAGCCGGGTTGCCCGGGAGGTTCGGTTCGGTCAACACCGTTCAATCCCCAAGATCAAGATGTCCGTGGCGACGGCCTTTGTTGCGGGAATGGCTCAGCAAGTACAGGCATACAATTAGGTCGTAGTTTCTTGGTGGAGGTAAAACATCATGATGTATCGCGGCGGACATTCTTTTCGTGTCTCAATATCTTGTTTGATATTGATTGTTTTGATTCAAATCTCAGGGTGTGCCACCACTCCAACGGGTCAGCAATTTTCTCATAGCCAACAGTGGCATAGAAATATTGAGGGAAATTATGTTCATGTGAGTGGACAGATCCTCTCGGAGGAACAGTACGCACGTATGGCGGCTGAGGACGTGAACGGTCAACTGAACCGTGCCGCTGAGAAATATCCAAAGAAATGTAAGCGCAGAATTCAATATTGACCCTCCTTGGTGCAGTGAAGACGATTGTCTGAGTGACAACTTCTGATGTCATCCTGAGGGCGCTTGGCGCCGCTTATCCCCGCAACGCAGGGGGAAGGATCTTGGGCTCGGTGTCAATGATCAACTACGTAGGGAATCTTCGCTTTGCCAAGATGCTTCGCTTCGCTCAGCATGACAATGTAGCTGTAATGTTACTCTGAGGCGCTTGGCCGCGCCTGTCCCCGCAACGCAGGGGGAAGGATCTTGGACTGAGTGTCCATAGATCATCGCATGGGAGTACATCTTCCTGTGTGATGCGGGTAGTGTCGCCATGATCGCGGCACCATGCCGCTCCCACAGACTCTTCTGATACGATTTTCGCGGCACCCTGCCGCTTTCTAGGGTGCTTAGCGGTGACATACCCCGTTTCATTCGGAATGCGCAACCGTGTTTGCCGATAGTTTCTAGCCAGATACGTGCTCGAAGACGTGTATTTTCACGCTACAATCGAGGTCCACATGAATTCAGTCGAGGAAATGGTCTTATGGAGCCGCATGAATTAGCCAACGCCGATGAGAAGTTGAACCAATACCTTCGGCTCAATACCTTTCCTGTGAGCGTAAAGTTTTTAACGAGCTGGGACGAGATGCCCGAGCGTGCCAAGCGTCCTCACAAAGATTTGGATAACCGGTTCACTACGTGTCAGGCGATTTCAATGGTCCGCCGATTTGGTTGGGTGCTCGCCCTTGGCAGGGAGGACAGCAGTTGCGTGCTTGGCGCCATGGCGCTCGGGCTCGAGAAGCGCCTTCCCCACTATACCCAGGGCAACCTGTGTATCGATCTGTATACCGAGAACCTCGCCGCCGGCCGGCTTAGTGAAGACAGTGTGCCGAAACTTCCCGAGGGCGAGTATGTGGGCGTGGTATTCGCACCTCTCAACCGAACCACTTTCATGCCCGACGCCATCGTCATCTACGCGAACAGTGCCCAGATAATGCGCCTCGGGCAGGCATACTTGTGGAAACGCGGCGGTACGCTCAAGAGCGAGTTCCGCGGTCGCATCGACTGCGCCGATATCACTATCGCTCCGATGCTTACCGGAGACCCGCAGATGGTCGTTCCCTGCACCGGTGATCGTATCTTTGGTCAAGTGCAGGACCATGAGGTTGCATTCAGTTTTCCATTTTCATTAATGGACGACATGATCAGCGGTCTCGAGGCGACCCATAAGGCGGGCGCGGCACGTTACCCGGTCACCAACTGGTTGAATTACACCGGGGGGTTTCCGGCGTCCTACGACAAGTACCGGGAAATGCTCGATGACAAGAACGGGAAAGACGATCACTGAGTCGGTCGTTGTGGGGCTCGTTGGCACGCAGCCGGCCTGAGCAGCACGCTCATGTACACCGGTCTGACCGACTCGTCCCGCGTGGTTGGTGTGTTCATATGAAAATCGCGGTGATGGGATCAGGAGGTGTAGGTGGTTATTTTGGTGGCCGGCTCGCAGCCGCGGGTTTTGATGTTACCTTCATCGCGCGAGGTGAGCATCTCGCTGTGATTCACCGCGACGGCCTCAAGATCGAGAGTGAGAATGGGGATGTGCACATATCTCCAGCCCAGGCTACCGATAATCCCGCGGATGTCGGCCTCGTCGACTGTGTACTTTTCACGGTCAAACTTTGGGACACTGCAGCGGCGGCGGCCGCCATTCGCCCGATGATTGACACGCATACAGCAGTTCTATCACTGCAAAACGGTGTCAACGCGGAGCATCAACTGAGTGCGCTCCTTGGACGCTCCCACGTAATGGGTGGTATCGCACAGATCGCGGCGGTGATCGCTGCTCCAGGCATCATTCGACATACCGGTACGATAGCCAAATTGATGTTCGGAGAGCTTAACGGCGAGCGCAGTCAGCGCAGCGAAGACTTGCTTGCCGCACTGCAAGCTGCAGGCGTGAATGCAGAGATTTCCCAGGATATTGAAAAAACAGTATGGCGGAAATTCGTGTTTCTAGTGGGTCTTAGCGCGCTCACATCCGTGACTGGGCATAGTATTGGTCGCGTGCGCCAAGATCCGCACACTCGAGACTTGCTTGTTACGGTAATGAGGGAATCGGTCGCCGTCGCGTACGCCAAAGACATCGTGGTTGGTGATCAATATGTTGAGGATTGTCTTGCCTTAATTGACACGCTACCGGCAGATATGACCTCATCAATGCAACAGGATCTCAAGCGGGGTAATCGGCTCGAACTGGACTGGCTTTCGGGAGCGGTGTTGAGGATGGGCCAAGAGCTCGGTGTGGATACACCGGTCAATGGTTTTATCTACGCGGCCCTCAAGTTAAACAAAAACGGGACCGATTAGAGCGACGAAAATATGCCAGCGCAGCAAGGCCGATGTTTCTGCAAGCCGTGTCGTGATAATGACAAATTGCATAGTGAACGTGACGTTTTGCGGTGGTGAGTTGCAAAGTATCATCGATTTAATTAAGTTTGCCCGACACTACTCTATGGGAAAGCTGGTTTGTGATCGAAGTTGAGGAAACAAAACTGGAGGGGGTCAAAGTCATCACACCAACGGCTTTTCGCGATGATCGTGGGTTTTTTATGGAAACATTCAACGCCCGCGACGCGATGGCCGCAGACCTCCCGGAAATCTACGTGCAAGACAATCACTCGCATTCCCAATACGGGGTGTTGCGGGGACTGCACTATCAATATCCACAATGGCAGGGTAAGTTGGTGCGCGTGGTCGCAGGTGAAATTTTCGACGTCGCTGTAGATATCCAGCCGAATTCGCCGACCCGGGGTCATTGGGTAGCCGTAGTACTCTCCGCTGAAAATCGAAAACAGATGTATGTACCGGGTGGGTTCGCACATGGATTTTGCGTGACCAGCGAAGCGGCTGACGTGCTCTATAAAGTCACCACCTTGTACACACCAGACCAGGATCACTGCATCGTTTGGAACGACCCAGACATCGCCATCCAATGGCCCATCTCGGAGCCCATTGTGTCCGCGAAAGACGCGGGTGGGATGCGTTTCAAAGATGCGAAAATCTATTGAGCGTTACAGCCAAAAGATAGCGATGAACATTTTACTGTTCGGCAAAACGGGTCAGGTCGGTTCAGGGTTGGCGGACCATCTGCAGGGACTTGGTCGAGTTGTCGCCCTGGACCGTGGGGACGTGGACCTGAGTGATTTGATTCAGTTGGAACGAGTGGTTATCAATCATCGGCCCGACGTAATTGTCAACGCGGCCGCTTATACGGCGGTGGACCAGGCGGAATCCGATCCGGCCACCGCCGAGCTGGTGAATGCCAAGGCGCCAGAGGTCATGGCGCGATCTGCGAAAAAGGTCGGGGCATTACTGGTCCACTATTCGACTGACTACGTGTTTTCCGGCAGCGCCGAGCAACCCTATACAGAAGCAAACGCCGTCGATCCCATTAATGTGTACGGGCGCACCAAGTTACAAGGCGAGCGAGCTATCGCGGAGCAAACCGATGATTACCTGATTTTCCGGACCAGTTGGGTGTATTCTCATCGTGGTCGTAACTTTTTCAACACCATGCTGAGGCTCGCGAAGGAACGTGATGAATTAAAGGTCGTTAGCGATCAACACGGCACACCTACTTACGCGAATTTGATCGCCGCGGCTACCGCACTTATTTTGTCGCGAGTCGGTACCGATCGACCCGGCGACTACTCGGGCATATATCATATGACGTGCACTGGCATGACTAGTTGGTACGCCTTTGCCAAGGCTATAATCGAGCGCGCCGGGAATACAGCAGTCCGCATCATTCCCATACCCAGCAATGAGTATCCCACGCCGGCGAAACGGCCCAAGTATTCCACTCTTGACACCAGTAAACTGGAACGCTGCTTTGGCATACAATTACCGGCGTGGCGTGTTGGCTTAGATCAATGCCTGACGGACGCAAACCTTGCAGGCTAGCGCGGAGATCTTGGGGCCCGCTGGTCCTATCTGCAGATTGTTACCCGGATTTTCGCGACGCGCGACGCAACAAGAGATGGCCCAATGCGTTGAGGAGACAATTGCACATAACGGCACGCTGATTGCGGAAAGCGGACCTGGCACCGGGAAGACGCTTGCGTATCTCGTGCCAGCACTGTTGTCAGGCAAGAAGGTGCTGATCTCCACTGCCACGAAGCATCTTCAAGACCAGCTGTACCACCGCGATATACCGTTGGTTCGAGAAGCGTTGGCGACCCCCTCTGTAGTCGCATTGCTCAAGGGACGCGCAAATTATTTATGCCTGGATCGTTACGAGCGAGCGCGTCTGTCAGGGAATGACCTTGCGACTTCGCACAGTCAACAACTGACGCGCATCGAAACCTGGGCATCCGGCACATCCAGCGGGGAGATTGCCGAGGCGGCGAATATTCCCGAAGATGCCTCGATATGGCCTATGGTGACATCGACGAATGACAATTGCCTGGGTGCGAAATGTGAGTGGTTCGATCAGTGCTATGTCAATCGCGCGCGCAAGGCGGCACTGCGGGCTGATTTGCTGGTGATTAACCACCATCTATTTTTTGCGGATCTTGCGCTGCGTGAGGACGGTTTTGGGAAGATCTTGCCGGGGGCGGAGTGTGTGATCTTCGATGAAGCCCATCAATTGCCGGTGGTGGCTTCGAACTTCTTGGGAAACTCTATCAGCGGTCACCAACTGTTGGAGCTGTGCCGGGATGTGCGTGCCGAGGAGTCGCGTGAGAAAAGTCAGATTGTGCCGTTAGAGTCGAGGCTGCATGAGCTCGAACGCTGCACGCTAGAAATACGGCGTGTTCTTGACGGATCCGGGAAACGCGTGGAATGGCATGAATTGTGTCAGCGAGCGGGATTTCTATCGATACTGACCAAGACCTTGGCGGCGATGGAGGATCTCAATGCAGTACTGCGCGAAGCTGCGGCGGCGGGTGAGGGGCTCTCGCGATGTTGGTGTCGCGGCGTAGAGCTGCACGACCGACTGTGCGAACTGTCCGAGGATCCTCGTGGCGGAAATAGTATTCGGTGGGCGGAAACAACGGCGCGCACGTTTCGTATCCAGGATACCCCCATCGACATTGGACGGACACTGCGCTCGTGTCTGCACGATCCGGATAGATCGTGGATATTTACGTCTGCGACGCTGTCGATCGCTGGAGATTTCAGCCATTATCAACGTCAAATCGGGGTCGGGGAAGTCGACGCCCGGCTATGGGACAGTCCCTTCGACTATGCGCGTCAAGCGCTGATGTTCGTGCCTGAGGGACTGCCGGACCCGCGTCATCCGGCGTATACCCGCTCCCTGATGGATCGCGCCATGCCAGTGGTTGAAGCCAGTGAGGGTCGTGCGTTCATGTTGTTTACGAGCCATCGGGCTATGAACGAAATCGCTGAATTATTGAGCGGGCGTGACGATTTTGAGATCTTGGTTCAGGGGGCGATGCCCAAGACCGACCTGCTGAATCGGTTCCGCAAACGGCACCGTGCGCTGCTGTTGGGAACAGCTAGTTTTTGGGAGGGAGTTGATGTTCGCGGCGACGCGCTGGCATGCGTCATTATCGATAAACTTCCTTTTGAATCCCCTGATGACCCGGTGTTACGCGCGCGCTTGCGAGCCATCGAGGAAGCGGGGGGGAATCCGTTTCTGGATTACCAACTGCCAAATGCGGTGCTTACGTTGAGGCAGGGAATCGGCAGACTGATCCGCGATGTTACGGATCGTGGCATATTGATGCTTTGCGATCCTCGCTTGTTCTCTAAAAGTTACGGCAAATTGTTTCTGCGTAGTCTGCCGCCATTTCCGATCACCAGGGATCTACAATCGGTGCAAGACTTTCTGCGGGACGTCGTATGATGGGGGCGAAACTATTAGCCATCGACACGGCCACGGAAGCGTGCTCGGCGGCGTTGTGGGTTGACGGAAAGGTGTTTGCGCAGCACGCCCAGTTGCCGAATCGGCACTCGGAGCTGTTACTGCCGATGATCGATGAAGTTCTGGAACGGGGGGACATCGCACGCGGCCAGCTCGACGCTGTCGCTTGGGGGCGTGGTCCGGGCGCCTTCACCGGACTACGCGTGGGCGCTGCCATGGCGCAAGGCGTGGCTTTCGGTTGCGATATCCCGGTGATTCCGGTTTCATCGCTGCAAGCACTGGCGCAGCGGCACGAAGCCTCCCAGGTTCTGGTTGCCGTCGACGCTCGCATGGAGCAGGTGTACTGGGCGTGTTACCAGCGCGAGGGCGATCAAATGACGGTCCTTGGTGATGAACGGCTTACGTCACCACGGGATATCGTCGTGCCCCACGGAGGTCGCTGGCTGGCGGTGGGCAGCGGATGGGACAGATACTTGGCGGAAATACAGGCGGTCTTGTCCGGGGTGACCATTCGTTACATTCCGGATTGTTATCCCCACGCCGAACAGATTGCCCAGATAGCGGCGTTGGCGTATGCACGGGGAGATTTGCTACCGGCAGAACGGGCGCAGCCCTCATATATTCGTAACCAGGTCGTCAGCACGCGCCCGCGTATGCCGTAACGGCCTGGTTAAAATATCGAAATAGCGCGTCCCTGGGATCCGCGGCGACGGTTGCGCATGTCGCTCACGCCGCGTTCAACCGTACGTTCCTTGCGCCAACAACCGCGATTCTTGGCGCCGTATGCCGTCCAGGCTGCTCGTTCATAGTTCAGCAGACCACATTGAATTTTTTCTGCTCGATCAAGCGTCCATCGACCAGCACCTTCACTCGCCACTCCCCGACGAACTCGTCCATTCCCGCCGATGGATTCATGAATTGAACCAGCGCAGCCTCAGGAGGGCGATGCAGTTTCAACCATACCCAAATCCGTTCCTGGTCGTGTCGCACGACAAACGGATAGCGGGTGTGCTCCCGGTCCTTCCCTCGCGGGTCGCGCCAGACGGCTTCCAATAGGTGCCGTGATTTAGCCAGTCCGTTACCGGTGATTACCGCATATATTTGATCACTGCACCCAAACTCCGCACTAGCCTCGTGGGACGGTACGCCGTCATGGGTCTTGGCGGTGAGGATTATTGAATAACCCGCATCTGCTCGGGCTTGCCCAAGACTGCCAAGCACGAGAATAAAAAATAGATTTATGAGTCGCAAATGAGGACAAATCCCACGATCAGGTACGATTGACGCGAAAGGTTCCGGAATTAGCTACGCAAATGCCCGCCGCTGCTGGT
This sequence comes from uncultured Gammaproteobacteria bacterium, assembly GCA_947258975.1. Lineage (GTDB taxonomy): Bacteria > Pseudomonadota > Gammaproteobacteria > Arenicellales > JAANXG01 > CALZGZ01. The sequence goes on along the minus strand of CAMYKK010000005.1, from coordinate 133,946 downwards.
GTCGTCGCGGGTATGGTTGGTGCCGTCGTTGGCGTCGTGGGTAGCGTCACTGCCGACCCTGCGGTGCTATTGTAGAGACCATTTATAGAAGAATTGGTCGCGGTGGCATCCACGGAAACGGCTGCGCCGCTGCCGTCGCTCCAACTTAGTATGACTCGCGCGCCGGTGATGGAAGACGTGGGGTTCAATATGCCGCCGACCCAGCAATTGGTTTCTGGATCACTGATATTAATGATTCCGGTGATGAATCCAAATTCGTCCTGTGTGATGCTCATGGTCACGTTACCGCTGAATCCGGGGGCTCCCGCACTCGTGGACAGCATCACGCCAGCCCAATTACCGGTTAACAGCGCCAGAATGCCGCTGGTCGTGCCACTGCTGCAACTCACAGTAAGAAACAGTGGAAGAATGAGCAGGAGTCTTCTCATGGCGTTCCCCGTATTTATGAAAAAATTCAATTAGTTATTATGAAAATCGAATCTTATGTCTTATGTATTATAGATAATTTAGAGCGAATTAAAAGAAAATCAAAACGTGGCTACTATTGCGAGCCGGATAGTGCCTGCGCTGCGGGCGCTTCCTCGAGCATGTCAGTGAGTTGCATTTTTGCCACCGTCACCGCGGTGCCCCGAGTCTGCACGATCTCGATTGGATACCCGGCCAACCTGATGCTCGTACCCGGTTCGGGAATGTGTTCCAAGTATTCCAAAATCAGCCCGTTCAAGGTCTTGGGACCATCGATGGGGAGTTCCCAATTCATCTTACGGTTCAAGTCACGAATGTTGGCGGTGCCGCGGATCAGAAAGCTGCCGTCCGGTTGCGCATGCACGTCTTCGGCCAACCGGGGTGCGTGATCCGTGAATTCGCCGACAATTTCTTCAAGAATTTCCTCTAACGTAACCAATCCCTTGATATCTCCGTACTCGTCAACGACCAATCCCAAACGGCGTCGCTCTTCCTGCAGGTTGAGTAATTGCTGCGTCAAAGATGAACTCGCCGGCACGAAATACGGATCGCGCATGATCCTCATCATGCCGTCACGGTTGAATTCGTTGGTTTGACTCAGATGCAGTACTTTGCGCAGATGCAATATCCCGATCACATTGTCCAATGAGCCCTTGTAGACCGGTAGGCGCGTGTGATGGCTGGTGGCAAGTTGGTTTACGATGGCATCCCAATCGTCATCGATGTCGATAGCCTCGATCTCGGAGCGTGGAACCATCACATCATCCGCGCTCATTTTTTCCAGCTCCAAGATCTGCAACAACATGTTCTGATGTGATTTCTGTATGTATTTTCCGGACTCCCGTACCGCCACCCGCAGCTCTTCGGCACTGAGCGCGTCCGCGGCGCGTTTCTTATCGCCTACTAAGGGTTTTAATAAACAGCCACTGGCTTTGTTGACTACCCAAACTACGGGACGTACCGCTTTTTGCAGGGGATACAACACATAAGCGGCAGGAAAGGCAATCCATTCGGGATGCAACGCGGCCACGGTTTTTGGCGCCACCTCGGCGAATATCAGCACGATGAGGGTGAGACCGAACGTGATCAGGGCGATAGGTATGTCGCCGAATACACGCAGGGCCAGGATAGTTGCCACTGCAGAGGCGGTTAAATTAGCGGCGTTATTACCAAGCAGTATGGTTCCCAGCAGCTGATGCGGGTTTTCCAGCAGTTTCCGCGCGTATTTGGCGCCCCGGTGGCCGGCTTCAGCTAGATGTTTGAGGCGATAGCGATTGATCGCCATCATCGCTGTTTCAGACGCCGAGAAGAACGCCGAGAGGATTATCAAGAAGATAAGCGAGCCGGTCAGCGCGCCTATCGGAATGCCTTCCAAACAGGGTTAACCTCGATAGCTGGGTGATACATTCTATAACAAAGGTAGCATCTAGTGGCAACGAGCGCATCGTGCGCCGGCCAGCGATCACTCTTGAATGATGAACTCGACGATAAATTTGGTGCCTAGATAGGCCAACAAAAGGAAGGCGAAACCACCGATCGTCCAACGAGCGGCAATACGCCCGCGCCAGCCGAACCGCCAGCGTCCAGCCAGCAGAATCGCAAACACGAGCCAGCTTACCAGCGATAGAACCGTATGGTGGTTGAATACCACGGGCTTCCCAAAGATCTCCTTGGTGAAGAACACGCCACTGACGAGGGTCAGGGACAGCAAGATGAATCCCGCGGATATCATCTGAAACAAGAGCGTTTCCATGGTCTCGATGGGTGGCAGGGCCTGTAATAAGTGGCCCGGATGGTGCTGGTGTAAGCGTTTCTCCTGAATCGTCAGCAAAATCGCTTGGACCATCGCCAAGGCAAGGAACGCATAAGCCAGCATCGAGATCACTAAGTGGACTGCTAACAGTGATGACCCGGTTACGCCAATCTGCAATTGGCCCGGCCACAACCATGCCCCGAGCGTGGCAATGGCGGCCACGGGCAACACCAAAACACCCAAATTCTCGATGGGTCTTGCCAGCGCGGTAATCACGAAAAGCGCGGTGATTACCCAAGCTATCAGTGATGCGGCGCTCGTGAATCCAAATGCCAGGTGGGGTGACATTGAGTTCAATATCGATATGGCATGCAGGATCACGCCTGCAGCCGCCAATCCCAAGGTGAGCGATTTTCTCGATATGGGGGGACCCGTTTCCAAAAGACTTCTGACCAGCAGTCCGCCTGCGGTCAGATAGAGCACACTCGCGGAAAGATTCAACATCGGTGTCAGCATAATCGATCGCTGCGTATTAAAATCGGTTACTATTAAGCAATATCCTAACAGAAATCGTTTAGACAGAAATTGATCAGTCATGTTTGATCAACTCAGTGACCGGCTCCGTGAGACCCTCAAGCGCGTGCGTGGAAAGGCACGCCTGACCGAGGACAATATTGGAAAGGCTATGCGCGAGGTTCGGATCGCGTTACTCGAGGCAGATGTGTCATTGCCGGTCGTCAAGGCGTTTATCGCACAAACCCGTGAACGCGCGCTGGGTCGCGATGTTATGCAGAGCGTTACGCCGGGGCAGATGGTGGTCAAGATCGTCCATGAACAACTGGTGGCGATCATGGGTGAGTCGAATGACGGGCTCAATCTTGCGGCACGACCGCCGGCAGTGGTGCTGGTAGCCGGCCTACAGGGTGCGGGCAAGACCACGACGGTTGCGAAACTGGCGCAGTGGCTCAAGCAGCGGGAGCACAAATCAATGCTGCTGGCGACTACCGACATTTATCGACCGGCTGCCATTGATCAGCTGAAAACGCTGGCGGGAATGATCGATGTCGAGTTCTTCCCCGCCTCAGTGGACCAAGACCCGGTGGTGATTGCACGCAACGCGATCGACCATGCGCGGAGGTCTGGAATAGACATCGTGTTGCTGGATACTGCCGGCCGCTTGCATGTCGATGCGCAGATGATGGCGGAAATACGTACCGTTCATGCTGCAGTGAATCCAGTTGAGACCTTGTTTGTCGTAGACAGCATGACCGGACAGGATGCCGTCAATAGCGCTTCTGCTTTTGATGAGGCTTTACCTCTAACTGGCGTGATTCTGACCAAGACCGATGGAGATGCGCGTGGCGGCGCTGCGTTGTCAATCCGCCATGTCACCGGAAAACCGATCAAGTTTCTAGGTACCGGAGAGAAGCTCGACGCCCTGGAGGCCTTCTATCCCGACCGTGTGGCGTCGCGCATACTGGGGATGGGGGACGTGCTGACCTTGGTCGAACAAGTGCAGCAAAAAATAGACAAGGGAAAAGCGGACAAATTAGCCAAAAAAATCGCCAAGGGCAAACGTTTCGATCTTGACGATTTTCGCGACCAGATCGTGCAAATGGAGAAAATGGGTGGCATTGCGAGCTTGGTCGAAAAACTGCCCGGCATGAGTGGTTTGCCCAGCCATGTCCTGGATCAGGTGGACGACAAGCAGATCCAGCGAACGGTGGCGATCATCAATTCCATGACCCCCGGAGAACGTGCCAATCCCTCGATTATCCGCGGATCACGAAAGCGACGCATCGCAGGTGGTTCGGGGACCCAAGTGCAAGAGGTCAACAGGCTGTTGAAGCAGTTTACACAGATGCAGAAGATGATGAAAAAGATGCGCAAGGGCGGGGGGATGGCCAATCTCATGCAAAGCATGAGAGGCCGCATGCCGGGAATGCCTTTTTAGAACCCGGGCGTATTGCCACTGTTGGCCGTCATCACGGCCGTGCCCCTCGGTGGCCCGTCTTTTCAATAAAAATCAGCATATTAAGTGGCAAGGCGGTTTCCTTTATTTGCTGGCGAGGATAAAATCGCGCTCCCGTCAATTCGTAATTCAACAGTCAACTCATGGGTCTACTCGTGCGAGGTGGCCCGACAAAAAGGTAACGCAGCCTATGGTGACAATCCGTCTGGCCCGGGGAGGGGCCAAGAAAAAGCCGTTTTATTCCATCGTGGTGGCCGATCAACGCCGTGCACCGCGGGGAAGATTCATCGAAAAAATCGGATTTTTTGATCCGCGGGCGGCAGAGCATGGGGAACGCTTGAAAATCAACCGCGAACGAGCAGATTTCTGGCTGACCCGCGGCGCTCTACCATCGGAGCGCGTAAAGCAACTGCTGAAAGTGAGCCGCGCGTCGGCCCCACAGGCGCCAGATGCACCGCCCAGCGTTGGTGACGCTGGGTAAGATCACTGGCATATGGGGTGTTCACGGATGGGTGCGGATCTACTCTTACACGCGCAGTAAGCAGGATATTCTGACTTTCAGCCCATGGCATCTCACACGCGGCGGCGACCATGAGCAGGTCCGCGTACTGCAAGGACGCTTACAAGGCTCACGGATGGTGGCCCGATTAGACGGTTATACCGATCGCGAGCAATCTCGTTCATTGGTCGATATGGCGATCGCGGTGCCGCGGGATGTGTTGCCGGAATTGACACATGAAGAGTATTACTGGATACAACTTCAGGGTTTGCGTGTGGTAACCCTGAATGATGAGGTTCTTGGAACAGTGGATTATTTGATGGAAACAGGCGCTAACGATGTCATTGTCGTTCAAGGCGATCGTGAGCGTCTGATACCGTATATTCCGCAAGTAATCCGGCAGGTGGATCTCGGCGCAGGTTTGATCCGCGTCGATTGGGACGTGGATTTTTAACCCGTGAGTTGTTGATGACGATGGATATTCACGTCATCAGCATATTCCCCGGGATGTTTGCGGCGATACGCAATTACGGTGTGTGCGGTCGCGCTATTGAGAAACAACAGGTACGGATGCGATTATGGAACCCCAGGGATTATACGGACGATCAGAGGCGAACGGTGGACGATCGCCCGTATGGTGGCGGACCAGGGATGTTGATGATGGCACCGCCACTTGCAGCGGCGATAAAATCGGCGAAACAGACGTGTGCCGCGGGGACGAAGGTGTGTTACTTGAGTCCCCAGGGACGGCGTTTGGACCATCGGTCAGTGACGGAACTCGCGCAAAGGGATGCGCTGATATTGCTGAATGGACGTTATGAAGGCGTTGACGAACGGGTAATCGCCAAGTACGTCGACGAGGAATGGTCGATCGGCGATTATGTGATGTCTGGCGGTGAGTTGGCGGCGATGGTGTTAATCGACGTAATTGTCAGGCAGTTGCCGGATGTCGTGGGAAATGAAGCCTCCGTGGAACAGGATTCGTTTGCCAATGGATTATTAGATTGTGGACACTATACACGCCCGGAGTTTTTCGAAGGAACACGCGTGCCGGAGATATTGCTGAGTGGGAACCATAAAGCGATTCGACGTTGGCGACTTAAACAAGGGTTAGGACGGACCTGGATGAAGCGGCCCGATTTGCTGGACGAATTGGATTTGACGGAAGAACAAATAATTTTGTTACAGGAGTTTCAGTTAGAATTCGACGGAGATAAGCGATGACGAACATTATTCTAGAGCTAGAAGCCGAGCAAACTACGTCAAACCTGCCGAAGTTCGCAACGGGAGACACCATAGAAGTGCAGGTGCGGGTCAAAGAGGGCAGTCGCGAACGATTGCAGGCATTCGAGGGCGTAGTAATTGGCAAGCGAAATAGAGGATTAAATTCGTCGTTTACGCTGCGAAAGGTCTCTTACGGAGAAGGCGTCGAAAGAGTGTTCCAAACTCATAGCCCGCTCATATCAAATATAAAAGTTAAGCGCCGCGGGGATGTGCGTCGTGCAAAGCTGTATTATCTGCGTGAGCGGAGCGGTAAATCTGCACGAATCAAAGAAAAAGTTTGATTTACCGAAGCAGCGGAAATGATTTGATGCGATTTTTGAGTTGATCGAATCAAGGCTGTCCACGAGTCATGCGTCGGGCGTGTACACTCGCGTTAATTTCCTTAACGCTGGCGCTGGGCTCGGCCGCCATCGGTGACTCATCAGATCCGCAGTTGAACCGGGTCTCGTTTCTCGTCGAAAACGGTGCCCCCGACCTGGCATTACGCTTTCTATCCAATCTGCAGCCGAATCCCTCGCAGTCGCAAAAATGGACGGACTGGGAGCGCTTGAGATTTTCCATCTATCGTGAAACACAAGATTGGGACGCCTTGCGAAAACGATTGGAATCGCTGCCGCCGGAACTTCCGGCACATATAACGCATACCTTGTTAACCCAGGGTATCGAAGTATTAGTCGCTTCCGGTCGCGGCGACTCGGTGCGGCCTTTGCTGCGTGAGTTATTGTGGCTGGGGTCTTATGATTCGATACAGGTGGCGCATTGGCGACGCCTTACCATACGCAGCTATCTGTCCGCGGGATTGCTGGAAGATGCGCAAAGCGCCATGGCCAATTATCAGCGCGAGTTTCTTCCCAATGATGCTGGTTGGTCACTGCTCTACGCCCAGGTGTTGCTCCGAGCGGGTTCGCCGGCAGAGGCGGCCGAGCATTTAGCCACTGTTCAAAACGAAGAGGGGCGATTTCTCAGATTGTTGAGCCGGTTGCGTTCGAAGGCGGACAGTCCGGGTGATGTGATTAGGCAGGCTCGGGCTACGTTATCCGAGCAGCCGTCCAACAGCCCACTGCGTATCGGTTTGCAGGCGCTAATTGCGGAAGCTGCGCGGTATTCCGATGATCTCACGCTGCGGGTCGACGCCTTAGAGCATTTCTACCAAGAGCCCTTGCCGGTGCATCTAAAGGCTCTATTCGATGACGATGTTGCCCAACTGTGGCAAGCATATGTCCGCTTGGGAGAAGAAACTGGGAATGCAACGAACCTTCTTATCGGCGACGATGAACCCTGGTTGCGTTTGGCGAAGTCATTGTCAAGCGCCGAGCCCATCAAGGCGCGCTCGATTTATGCGTTATTGGCCGAACGTGCGAGCAATATTGCCGATCAGGAGGCCCATCATCTGCGATTTTACCGTGGTTTGAAGCAGTCCCATCGCGAGGACACTGCCATCAGGCTCTATACCGACAGCGGCCTATTTTCCAACATACAGCAGGTTCCCAAAGCGGTCCGCCTGCAGCTGGCCAACTTGGCATTGGCAAGGCGAAATATCGCGCTCGCCGCCGCGATGGCTGGCGATCTCAGCGATGCGGGCGCGGAAATCGATCATCTCGACTGGAACTTGAAACGGGCTCGGTTGGCGATTTATACAGGCAAGTTCAAAGATAGCGTCCAAATATTGCAGAAATTGATCAACGACGGAAAGCATTTGAACAAGGATTCAATCGATCGTATTTTGCAGGTGGTATTCGATCTGCAAGCAGTCGACTATCAACATGCCTCTTACGCACTACTGGATGGGCTGTATCGTTTGACCAGTGAGCGCGGGCAACAACGAGAGATCTTGTTTTGGATGGGAGATTCGCTGCATGGACAAAAAAGGTTTGACAGTGCTGCGGAACACTATCTTCGATCTGCACTATTCGACAATGGCGGCAGGGATATGTGGGGACAGACTGCCCGCTACCGGGCGGCGGACGCCTTGGCAGAGGCGGGCTTTGTGGAAGACGCGCGACGCCTTTATCATTCCTTGTTAGAAGAAACTGCTGACCCGAAGAGAAAGGCAATACTGGAGCGGTCAATGCAACAGTTGTTCTTGAAAGACCAAGATAAATCATCCGCGAGCCACTGAAGTGGCTACAATGGCGCGAAATGTTAAAAGTCAACCGCCTGGACCAAGAAGTCATCGAGCGCTTTCTGGATAATCTGTGGCTCGAATTTGGATTAAGCCACAATACGATCCAAGCTTACCGCGCAGATATTCTAGGTTATTCGGCCTATCTTTACGGTCGCGGAAAATCATTGTTAACGGCCGATCGTGGACACTTGCAGGCCTATCTTGGCCTGCGTTTTAGATCGGGTGTTCGGGCCAGTACCGCGGCTCGCTTGTTGTCGTCTGTGCGACGGCTCTACCAATTTCTGTTGCGGCACGGTGAGCTTTCTTCAGACCCGAGCGTAGACATTGAATTCCCGAAAAGCTCGCGAGCGCTGCCTAGATCTTTGAGCGAAAAAGAGGTTGAACGGTTGTTGCTGGAGCCGGATCATAATACACCGCTCGGAAGCCGGGATTACGCAATGCTGGAAACGCTTTATGCCGCCGGACTCAGGGTCACTGAATTGGTCAGATTGAGCATGTCTGAACTGAATCTGGCGGCCGGCGTCATCCGCATCATGGGGAAGGGTGCCAAGGAACGGCTCGTACCGCTTGGTGATGCGGCGATCGCGGCGCTGAATATATATCTCCAAAAGGGTAGGGGCGATATCCTGCACGGGAGGCTGAGCGGGGCGGTGTTCGTGACCACGCGAGGTGCGTCGATGACACGGCAGGCCTTTTGGCAGATCATTAAACGATATGCTCGGCAGGCACAGATCGACACACCCCTGTCACCCCACACACTAAGACATGCGTTTGCTACCCATTTGCTTAATCATGGAGCGGATCTTCGGTCTGTGCAAATGCTGCTTGGGCACAGCGACTTGTCCACTACACAGATCTACACGCACATTGCGCAGGCGCGTTTGCAACGACTGCACTCCGAACATCACCCCCGCGGTTAGGAATATTATTTTGGCTCGCAAATTGCCATTTAAGGATCGCGGTGGATGACGGGGTTACCGGGCGGTTGGACATCGCTTGGCGTCGGTTAATTTAACGCCCGCGCCAAGAGCCCGCGATACCGGTTCAAAAGCGCGCCTCTAGCACTGAGCATAGCGAATACTTTGAGCAGGTCCTTGCGTCCCGCGTCGTCTTGAAATGAGCGATCGCGCTTAACGATTTCTAATAACTCATCCATCGCTTTTTCTAGATCGCCCGATATCACGTAGCGAATTGCAAGCTTATGGCGGCTCGCGAGGTCATTCGGATCGCGTGAGATCTGCGCCGTCAGCTCGTCCAGCTTCAAGGATGCGTCATCACGGTCCTCGAACTCAATTCGAGATTGCAGAATCTTGTAGGTGTCGCTATTCTTCGCTTCTAGAGAAACCTCGGATAGCAGTTGTGTCGCTCGTTCGCGCTCCTTGTTTTCCAGGCGAACCTCGGCTAACTTTAATTTAAGCCGGTCATCCGTGGGGTATTTGGCCAACGCCGACGTAAGGATCGATGCGGCCTTGTGGTTGTTACCGGCTTCTAGTAGGGTAGCGGCGCGCTCGAGTTCAGATTCCGATTTACGTCGGATATGCGGGTCTATCATGCGTTTTATCGCTGACTCCGGCTGTGTCCCCATAAAGTGATCAACGATTTGTCCATTTTTAAATAAGACGACAGTGGGTAAACTGCGAACTTGATAACGAGCGGCAAGTTCTTTTTCTGCATCTGTGTTCACCTTGGCGATCAGCAAAGCGCCTTGATACTCGTCGGCGATTTTAGCGAGTAGCGGCGTGAGCATCTGGCACGGCGCGCACCAAGATGCCCAAAAATCGACCAATACCGGTATGCGGTGAGATTGGTCCACAACGCGAGTTTCAAATGCGGCTGCGTCGACATCGAAAATGCAAATTTCTTCGTTCATGCAAACACGCGCCCTTGCTGTTTACGTGCGAAAATAACAATTGCGCGATACGTGCGCGATATACATATGGCGCTCCCTAGGGGACTCGAACCCCTGTTACCGACGTGAGAGGCCGGCGTCCTAACCGCTAGACGAAGGGAGCATTGGACCTGAAAGCGATACGGCAGGTAGCGGAATGGTATTATACGGTGGACCGTGCGTGATACAAGACACGGCAGTCGTTTGTGTCATCAACAACCAGGAAATACACGAGGATTCTAATCAGGAGTGAAGAACAAGCACTTCCCCCAAATCATATCGCCGGACGGACATTCTATTTCCCTGCCGGCGGTCAGTGACAATGCCGTAAAGATCGTACAGGAGCTGAAGTGTGCCGGATATGAGGCGCACTTGGTGGGTGGGTGTGTGCGTGATCTGTTACTGGATCGCACGCCCAAAGACTTTGATATCGCCACCGATGCCCAGCCGGAGGAAATAAAATCGATTTTCCGCGGGTGCCGTCTTATTGGTCGGCGATTTCGCTTGGCACATGTGCGAAAAAACGGTGAAGTCATTGAGGTCGCAACATATCGGGCCGCACCATCGCCTACTGACGATGTCGATGAGGATCGGACCCATATTGCAGATCACGGACAGGTGCTGCGCGATAACGTCTATGGTACGCAACAAGACGACGTGTTGCGGCGCGATTTTACGATCAACGCGCTTTACTTCGATCCCCAAGAACAATCGGTGCGGGACTTCGTCGGCGGAATTGCAGACCTCGAGAAGCGGGTCATTCGGACGATTGGCGATCCATTGGAGCGGCTACGTCAAGATCCTGTCAGGATGCTGCGTGCGGTGCGGTTTGCTGCGAAGTTGGAATTCAACATCGATCCCGCGATGCTCACGGCGACTTCTGAACTGGCGGCTTTGTTACTTCACGTGCCGCCGGCACGGATGCTGGATGAAGTGATAAAGCTGTTTCACGGCGGCTACGCACTCCGTACCTATGATATGCTGCGGGAATACGGCCTGTTTCGCTATATCTTTCCTTTCACGGAACAATGCCTGGATGGAATCACTCCGAATCTGTCGTCTTTGGCGTTGGCGAATACCGATAACCGGATACAGCTGGGTAAACCGGTCATCCCTGCGTTCTTGTTCGCCTGCCTGTTATGGGATCCACTACAGGCGGACGTCCACAAGTTGCAAGATGGCGGCATGGACAGTCGGCGCGCTTGGAGCGTTGCGGCTTCGGATGCGGTTCGTGACCAGGCGCAACATGTCGCCATTCCGAGACGCTTCGTGATCGTGATTAAAGACATTTGGGCGTTGCAGCCACTGTTGGAGCAGAGATCACCCAAAAGCATACATCGAATACTCGGGCATAAACGTTTTCGCGCCGCTTATGACCTTATGCTGCTCAGGACAGAGGTGAATGAAATCAAATCCGAGATTGCACAGTGGTGGACCCGTATCCAGGATGCGGATCAACAAGAACGAGAAAGTATGATTCGTGGGTTGCGGGAAACCACGCCGAAACGGGGCCGCAGGCGGAAACGCAAAAGTCGAGCCGCGTGACGATCAAAGCAGTCGGTGAGACTGTGCGTTGCTACGTGGGCTTGGGCAGCAACCTCGACGAGCCGGAACAACATGTGTTAACGGCAATGGATCAATTGGATTGCGGTGCGCATTCTCATGTCGCGAAAAGTTCATCGTTGTATCGATCAACACCAATAGGCGATGAACGGCAGCCGGATTTTATAAACGCAGTCTGTTGTATTTGCACACAGTTGTGCCCGCGAGCGGTACTAGATCATTTATTGGAAATTGAGCGTGACCATCAACGTGCTCGCTGTGTTGATCGGCCCGACGGTCCGCGCTCCCTGGATCTTGATCTATTGTTGTATGGTGACGCAGAAATAGATGAGCCGGGACTCACTGTCCCTCATCCCCGCATGCACTTGCGTCGATTCGTATTGTTGCCGCTGATTGAGATTGCGCCCGAGTTGCACATACCGGGCTGTGGCTCGGTGTGCGGACTCTTGAATCAAGAGCAGATAAAACGACAGCGAGTCACCCCGGTAATAATTCAAGCTTGAAGTAAGATGGCCCAATACTTCGAGATACATCCAAGAAACCCACAGCAGCGCCTAGTCAGACAAGTCGTCGATATTATTCGGCGTGGCGGTGTCATCGCCTATCCGACCGATTCCAGCTACGCGATTGGTTGTCATGTCGGCGATAAGGGATCGATGGATCGCATCCGGAGAATACGTCGTTTGGATAACAAACATAATTTCACGCTCGTTACACGTGATTTGGCGGAGATCAGCTTATTTGCCAAGATTGATAACGAACAATTCAGGATGATAAAGTCCTGCACTCCGGGTCCTTATACTTTTATCGTGCCGGCTACCAGACAGTTGCCGCGCCGCCTGCAAAATCCGAAGCGAAAAACCATAGGTTTGCGTATCCCGGACTCAGAGATCGTTCGCGCTATACTCATGGAACTTGGAGAGCCGATAATGAGTTCCACGTTGATCCTACCTGGCGAGCAGCTGCCTCTAAGCGATCCCCACGAAATCAGACAGCTCCTGGAGCAGGATATTGATGCGGTGATAGATGGAGGTCATTGCGGCTTTGAACCCACGACCGTGGTTGAGTGGATCGGCGAAATGCCTGTTGTGGTGCGCCGGGGTAAAGGTGATGCTGCGGTATTTGATCAGACGACGTCACTGTCGTGATGAATAGCCTGATATACTCGTGATGCACAATGCAGGAACCAAGCAAAGCATCAACTTATTCCCCGTGCCACTGCCAGTCTATGCTCGCTGCCGCCGCGGGCTGTAAGCGGAGGGCGCCTTGATTAATCGCACTGGTCAACCGGAACGGGTGGTGTCAGGCATGCGGCCAACCGGGCGCCTGCACCTGGGACACTATCATGGCGTACTCAAGAACTGGGTGGAATTACAGTATGAGTACGATTGTTTCTTCTTCGTCGCTGACTGGCATGCGTTAACCACACACTATGAAGATGATCTTAGCGTCATCAGAGAAAGTACGTGGGAAATGGTAATCGATTGGTTGGCTGCGGGAGTGGAACCAGGACGAGCCACCTTGTTTATCCAGTCACGAGTCCCGGAGCATGCAGAGTTGCACTTACTCTTGTCCATGATTACCCCGCTGAGTTGGTTGGAACGTGTCCCCAGTTTTAAGGATCAGCAAGAGAAGCTGAAGGAACGCGATCTGGCGACCCACGGTTTTCTTGGATATCCGGTTCTGCAGAGTGCCGACATTCTTATTTACAAGGCGAAGCGGGTACCCGTTGGTGACGACCAGGTGCCGCACGTAGAGCTAACCAGGGAGGTAGCACGACGTTTCAATTACCTTTTCGGCCGTGATCCGGGGTATGCGCAGAAAGCGGAGGAGGCGATTAAAAAGCTCGGCAAGAAGGGCGCCAAGCTGTATAGAGAGATGCGAGCTGCATATTTGGAGCGCGGAGATCAGGAGGCTTTGGAAAAGGCGCGTGCGTTATTGGAGGAGAATCAGAACATCGCCATCATGGAGAAGGAGCGACTATTCGGTTATCTCGAGGGTGGCGGCCGGATAATCTTGGAAGAACCGCAGGCATTATTGACTCACGCATCGAAGTTGCCTGGCTTGGACGGTGAGAAAATGTCCAAGTCATACGATAACATCATCGCCCTTCGCGATGAACCCGAACGCGTCGCCCATAAGCTTAGAGTGATGCCAACCGATCCCGCCCGCAAACGGCGTCATGATCCGGGGGAGCCGGATAAGTGCCCTGTTTGGGATCTGCACAAGGTTTACTCAACCGATGACACGAGGACATGGGTACAGGAAGGTTGCCGCTCAGCGGGCATTGGCTGTTTGGATTGCAAGCAGCCGTTGATTGAAGCGATACTAAGCGAGCAGAGGGCAATGCACGAACGCGCGGCGCCGTATGCGGAAGATCCGACGCTGGTGCGCAACATTATTGCCGACGGTTGTGAGCGGGCGAGAGAAATCGCTGGTGAGACCTTGGAGGAGGTTCGACGAAGCATGGGCCTGGAATACTATTAATGGCAGCCGATAGCTTACCCCCGGACGAGGTCTTCACCGCATCCGTGCGCGCAGTGGTGCGCGGAGAAGTGCTCAAAGAATGGCCGCAAGATCTTTACATACCACCTGACGCGTTAGAGGTTATCCTCGAAAGCTTCGAAGGCCCCCTGGATCTGCTGCTTTATCTCATCCGCAGGCAAAATATTGATATTCTTGATATCCCAGTGGCTGAGATCACTCGGCAGTACATGGAATACATCGAAGTAATGCGTGTGGCAAAGCTCGATCTGGCCGCGGAATATCTGGTGATGGCGGCGATGTTGGCCGAAATCAAGTCTCGTATGTTATTGCCGAAACCGATTGACGAGGAATATGAAGAAGATCCAAGAGCAGCTCTCGTGCGTCGTTTGCTGGAATACGAACGTTACCGGGATGCGGCGCAGCAGATCGACGATCTGCCGCGTCTTGAGCGTGACATCTTTGTGGCCAAGGCAAGTTTCCAAGACCCCACGCCCCTGCGACTGATTCCTACAGTAGGCATGGATGAAGTTGCCACGGCCTTTCAGCGGGTCGTTGAGCGGGCGGCGCATCTAAAACATCTCCACGTTACACGGGAACTGCTATCCGTACGGGAGCGCATGACACGCATCCTGAATCACTTGAAGGCCAAAAAGTACGGACGGTTTGAGGAGCTGTTCGATGTGACAGAGGGACGTATGGGCTTAGTCGTGAGTTTCATCGCGATCCTTGAATTGTGTCGTGATGATCTTATTATTGTTGTTCAAGATCAATCGTTTGCGCCAATAAGTGTGAGGACTGCCGCGTGACGGATGATCGGCCCTCACTGGTTGAGAAGCAGGGTGAATTGAAGAATATTCTTGAAGCCGCGCTACTGGCGGCGGACACACCGCTGACGGTGAAGGCGTTGAAGTCCCTGTTTCCCGGTGATGGACAGCCGACTTCTAAAGAAATAGGAGAAGTGCTGAGCACACTGGAGCAAGAATACGGCACCCGTGGTATTGAATTGCGGCGTGTAGGAAACGGATATCGATTCCAGTCACGCGAAAAATATGCTCCATGGCTCAGAAAACTCAACGAGGGGAGGCCGCCTCGTTACTCACGCGCTGCCATGGAAACTCTGGCAATAATTGCCTACCGGCAACCAGTTACCCGTGGGGACATTGAGGAGATCCGCGGTGTGGGTGTCGGCACGGATATTATGCGCGCGTTGGTAGACCGCGGTTGGGTGAGAGAGGTCGGCCGTCGTGACGTTGCTGGACACCCCGCTTTGTTCGGCACGACTTCGGCGTTTCTCGATTACTTCAGCCTAGGCGGTCTGGATGAATTACCCGCCTTGAAGGAAAGACGCGAACCTGCAGAGGTCGCAAAGGAATTAAATCTAAAGTTGCCGCTTGAGATAGCCGATGGTGGAATCGACGCGCAGATGGATGCGACACAATCCGCAGGCGAGTCTGACGTGACACACAGCGCGGAAATTATCCATATCGATGCTGCCGGAATGACGCAGGCGGAGTACGATCCCGAATCGGAACACGACCTTGACGTGGATAGTGGGCGAGAAGTTACATAAGGTTCTTGCAAGAGCAGGACTGGGGTCGCGTCGCGAAATTGAAAAATGGATTAAACAGGGTCGTATTACCATAGACGGTGAGTTGGCCCACGTGGGCGTGCGCGTGAGCCCAAGTACGCGCATTGCCGTGGACGGCAGGACCGTGTCTGCCGACTGCGATCCAAAGCCTACCTGTGTGATTGTTTACAACAAACCGGAAGGCCAGATCTGTACCCGTTTCGATCCCAAAGGTAGACCCACTGTTTACGAGCATCTTCCCAGGCTCAGTAATGGTCAATGGATCTCCGTAGGCCGATTGGACATCAACACTACCGGATTGCTCATATTCACAAACGATGGCGATCTTGCACAGCGGCTGATGCATCCGCGTTACGGAATCGAACGAGAGTACCTGGTTCGCGCTACGGGTGCGTTGACACAGATACAGCGGCGTCAGTTGATAGACGGGATAGACGTGGACGGAAGAGCTGCGTCATTTAAGGAGATCAAATCCCAGCGCTCATCTGGAGGGATCAACCAATGGTACCGAGTGACCATTACCCAAGGGCGTTATCGGGAAGTACGGCGACTGTTTGGGGCGATGGGAATATCAGTGAATCGTCTGAAACGGTTGCGTTTCGGCTGCATACATCTACCTGATGACCTGCCACCGGGCGGCTGGCACCGGCTCGGCGACCCGTGCGTACGTCGATTGCTGGTTTCAGTCGCGTTGACCGAGGACCACCGTGTGCCGAAACCTTGAATGACGTGGAGTCAGCAACAATCATAAAACGTATATACCGTGAATTGTCTCACCGCTATGGACCACGAGGATGGTGGCCGGCGGATAGCAAATTCGAGGTCATGGTCGGCGCAATATTGACCCAGAATACAAACTGGAAGAATGTGGAGCGCGCGCTGGATAACCTAAAGCAAGCCGGTGTTCTGGATCCGAATTCTGTATTGGCGGCACATCACAAAAAACTGGCAAGTTGGCTGCGGCCCTCCGGGTATTTCAATGTCAAAACCAAGCGTCTGCGCAACTTCTGCCATTGGCTCCTTCATAACGGCGGTATAGACGAATTGCAGCGCATGCAGACATTAGACCTGCGGCACGCGTTGTTATCTGTTTATGGTGTCGGTCGCGAAACCGCTGACGACATATTGTTATATGCATTCGATCGACCGGTGTTTGTGATTGATGCATATACACGGAGGATTTTTTCGAGACTGGGGTTAATCCTCGGAAATGAAGACTACGACGTGTTACGCTGTCTGTTCGAGTCCGAAATGGGGAGAAGGCTATCGGACTTTAAGGAATACCATGCCTTGATCGTGTTTCACGGGAAGACGGTCTGCCGGCCCACTCCAGATTGTAAACAATGTTGTGTCCGGCGGTTATGCGCCTTTTCCCGTACTACGATCCAATAAGAGCAATGAAAATTACAGTTGTCACCGCGGTATATAACGGCGCAGAAACAATTGAGGACACAATAAACTCGGTAGCTGCGCAAACCTATTCCAGTGTCGAGCATATTGTAATCGATGGTCTGTCAACGGACCCTACCATGTCGATAGTTAATCGGCGACGCAACGACATATCGTTGGTTGTTTGTGAACGGGACGCGGGAATTTACGACGCAATGAACAAGGGCATTGCGGCTGCTACCGGAGACGTGATCGGAACCCTGAATGCAGACGACGTGTATGAGCATGACCAGGTTTTGGCGCAGGTTGCCGACTTGTTCTCAGATCCCGAACTCGATGCCTGCTATGCAAACCTTGTTTACGTGGACCGGACAGACTTGCAGAAAATCGTCAGATATTGGACCTCACAGCCCTTTGAACCCGGTTTGTTTTTTAAAGGCTGGATTCCGGCGCATCCGACCTTTTTCGTTAGAAAAGCCGTATACGAACGTTGCGGCGGCTTTGATTTGGACTACAAGATCCAATCGGATTTTGAATTGACACTACGGTTGTTGGAATTGCACAGGATTCGTTCGCGGTACGTCCCGGAAATATGGGTCAGGATGCGCATGGGTGGTACCACCAACAAGAGCATTATGAATATTATAAGGGGGAATCTGGAGGCCTACAGAGCCTGTAGAAAACACCAATTGAGAGTGTCACCTTTGTTTTTTGTAACCAAAATTGCCGCCCGTATTCCCCAGTTCTTCCGGCGACCGTGAAACATTATCATTCAGCGCATGCAATTTTGTTTACAGATACCCCGGGCGGGTAGTAGGATCATTTCAACCAACTCAAGAGAATAACAGTCGATGTCGGAGGATCTTACGACAAAACCCAGCGAAGATCGGCGTTCCAATACGCAGGAACTGGTGGATAAACTCCTGGAAGAGCGCGCAAAGATGCTGGTGTTGTATTGCCGAGCGGCCGGTCTAGATGCCGACCCCCCGGAGGATTCCGTTGCGAAGACGGTGCAAGAGTTCTGTCAGTTGCTGGTGGACTATATTGCCGCCGGCCATTTTACGCTCTATGAAAGAATCGTAAACGGAAAGGAGCGGCGACAACGAGTCGCGGACGTGGCCGACGATATTTATCCGGACATTGCCGATACCACCGGTGCTGCCTTGGATTTCAATGATAAATATGAACGTCCCGAAAAAGTGAATGAAGGCGAAGAACTTGCAGGGGATCTGTCTGTGTTGGGTGAGCAGCTAGCGACCCGTATTGAACTCGAAGACAAACTGATCAATTTATTGCGCTAGATTGTGATTAAACCGAGAGCGCCATGCCATTAACGTGCCTGCTGTCTCTGCCCATTAAATACAGATAAGCAGGAACAACATCTTCGGGCGCTGGATGACTTTCAGGATCTTCTCCCGGATAAAGCCTACCTCGCAACTTGGTGCGTACCGCCCCAGGATCTAGAGTGTTGAAACGAATAGAGGTATTGACATCGGTCTCTGTTGCCCAGATTTGCGCCAGCCCTTCTATTCCGAAATATGCGACGGCGTAGGCCCCCCAGTAAGCGCGTCCCCGGCGCCCAACATCCGCGGAGGTAAATAAGACCGAGGCATACTCCGCTGCCGTCAGCAGCGGAAACAATTCCCGCGTGAGCAGAAACGGAATTTCCAGATTCACTTTCATGGACGTCTGCCAGTCTTTCCAGGGGTGACTGCGAAGTGGCGTCAGGGTGGAAATAAACGCTGCGTTATGCAGCAATCCATCCAAGTGTCCGAAATCATGGGCAATACCCAGGGCAATTCGTTGACATGTCTCTTCCGTGGCTTGCGCCAGGTCTTGAGCAACAATTACCGGCTCCGGCCAACCATGTTCGCAGATCTCATCATAGAGGGTCTCAAGCTTTCGCCGCTGTCGATCCAACATGATCACCGTCGCTCCATGTTTCGCGTAGCTGGGAACCACCGCGCGGCCGATACCTTCCGCTGCGCCCGTGACCAAGATAATACGCCCCTTCAACAGGTCGGGGCTCGCGTCGTAATCTCGTAGTCGATCGATCATGGTGTAACAAGCAGTGCCGGATTGGCGGTTACTTACCGCCAGTTAACCATGTGATGATATCTAACGGTGTGTCTAACAATCCATCAGCGCCCCAGGTCTGGGGTTGGTCTGTGTCACTAAGGTAGCCGAATGTCGCTACTAGCGTCACCATACCCGCACTATTACCGGCTTCGATGTCCCGTGCTGCGTCTCCGATATAGACGCCGCGGCCGGGGGTCACTCCTATCAGGCGGCATGCATGCAGCAAAGGATCAGGGTGAGGCTTACGGTTGCTCAGACTGTCGCCACTGACCACGCAAGACGCGCGCGCGGCAAGCCCAAGCTGCTCTACTAATGGTTCTGTCAGATATCCCGGTTTATTGGTCACGATGCCCCAATGAATTCCGCGGTCCTCACAGTGTTTGAGTACCAGTTCAATGCCATCGAACAACCGTGTATCTAAACAAAGATTTTGTTGGTAACGTTCGAGGAACCGCAATCTCAGTTCTTTGAAGACCGGGGCTGTTTCATCAACATCGAATCCCAGTTCGACCAAGGCGCGGGCGCCGTGAGACACCCACGGGCGAATGGTGGAATACGCTAGCGGGCTTCGCCCTTCATCTTCCAGCAGTGCGTTAATAGCGGCCGCCATGTCGGGTCCAGTGTCGGCAAGCGTCCCATCGAGATCGAACAAAACCGTGGCGACGTCAGGCATCGGGTTTTTTCGCATAAAGGATATAGTTCACATCCAATCCGGGTCCCAACCAATAATTCTTTGTAATGGGGTTGTAGTGCATGCCTGTCATCTCGTGAATGACGAGCCCCGAATTCCGTGACCAGTCGCACAGTTCTGACGGTTTGATAAGCTTCGCATAATCATGAGTTCCCCTAGGCAGTAGTTTCAGAACATACTCGGCGCCCACGATGGCGAATAACCAAGCTTTCGGATTGCGATTTATGGTGGAAAAAAACACCGTTCCCCCAGGCTTCAATAATTCTGTGCAGGCGTTTACCGTGGACGCCGGATTCGGTACGTGCTCGAGCATCTCGAGACACGTGACGACATCGTAGTGTTGGCCATAGCGAGTTGCGAAATCTTCCGCTGTAGCTCTTTGGTAATCAACTTGCAGACCACTTTCTTTCAAATGGAGTTTGGCCACCGACAGCGGTGCCGCACCCATGTCGATGCCAGTCACGTGGGCACCAAGCTCCGCCATGTTTTCAGTCAATAATCCACCTCCACAACCCACGTCCAAAACCGATTTACCGAGAATATCAACACGCTGCCGAATAAATTCGGAACGCAGCGGATTGATCTCATGCAGCGGCTTGAATTCACTGTTCGGGTCCCACCAACGAGAAGCCAGTTGCTCGAATTTGGCGATCTCCGCGCTATCGATATTTTCATTCGTATTTATCATGACGCTGCCTTTGCGTTACCGTTGTCATCGGTTGCGATTATCCTGTCAGCCCAAACTTTTACTTGTGCAAAAAGAGTCTTCAGGTCGATCGCCTCGAGTTTACCGTCGCGGATCATTTGCTCACCGTTGACCCATACGTCGCTGATCTGGTCGCGGCTGGCGCTGTACACGAGCTGGGTAACCGGGTCATAAGTGGGCAGTGTGTTGGCATAGTCGAGATCAACGGCGACTAGATCGGCGCATTTTCCCGGCGTAATCGTGCCCGTTGTGTCCTCGAGGCCTAGCGCCCGCGCACCGTTGATCGTCGCCATACATAACGCCTGATGCGCGGGTAGTGTGGTTGGATCGCGGCTCACGCCCTTGGCCAATAATGCGGCAGTTCGCATCTCACTCAGCATGTCCAAGTCGTTGTTGCTGGCGGCGCCGTCCGTGCCGAGGGCGACGTTGATCCCGGCGTCGAGCAAGTCCGAGACCGGGCAAAACCCGCTGCCAAGCTTCAAATTGGACTCTGGGCAGTGAATCACATGCGCTCCACTGGCGGCGACTGCCTCAAGCTCGGAAGGCAGAAGTTGGGTCATGTGTACCGCCAACAGACGATCCGTCAGCAAACCAAGTTGACTCAACCGTTCTAAGGGGCGCACGCGGAAATGCTCAATGGATGCCGCTATTTCCTGTTCGGTCTCATGCACGTGCATGTGCACCGGGATGTCCAGTTCGTCAGCGAGTATCTGGATCTTCGCGAGAGGTTTATCAGAAACCGAATATGGTGCGTGTGGTGCGAATGCGGTCGTAATCAGATCCCAGTTCTTGATCTCGTCATGCAGTTTCAATCCTTTGCGTAGATAATCTTCGTGAGTTTGTGCCCAGGTGGTTGGAAAATTAATTTGAATGAGGCCAACCGTGGCGCGCATCCCAATTTGTCTCGCCACGTCAGCCACGATGTCCGGAAAAAAATACATGTCGTTAAAACACGTCGTGCCGCTGCGAAGCATTTCGGCTATTGCGAGGCTTGATCCAACGCGAACAAACTCCTCGTTTACCCACCGCGTCTCCGCCGGCCAAATATGTCGGTGAAGCCAGTCCATGAGCGGCAAGTCATCCGCCAAGCCCCGGAACAACGTCATCGCCGCGTGGGTGTGGGCATTGATCAAACCCGGAATCAAAATGTGATGGTCCAGATTAGCTTCTTTGTGGGCTGTATATTTGGTGCTTGCTATGGATTGCTCTAACACATCGATGATTCGATGATCGTGGATCGCTACACTGTAGTTGTCATGGATACTGCAATCCGGATCAACGGTCACAACCCAACGTGCGTGAACCAAGGTGTCGATGGCATTCGGCATGAACGAAAGATACCGATACCCCGAAAGCAGTACAAGTCAAACGAATTCTACAAACCCGGTGCCTATTAATGTTAAGGTTTGTTCATGGATTCGAGCAGCACAGACAAAGTACAGGCCATAAGATGGTCATCCGACCGACTTTTGCTCTTGGACCAGCGGTTGTTGCCAGAGCGAAAAGAGTATGTCGCGATAGATACATGGCGTGATGCGATGCATGCTATTCGAGACATGGTCGTACGCGGCGCACCGGCAATCGGTATCACCGCGGCCTATGCAGTGGTGTTGGCGGCGCGCGAGCACATAATTGCCGATCCACGGCAATGGCGGGAGTCGATCGACACGGATCTGCAAGCGTTGAGTGCAGCGCGACCCACTGCGGTCAACCTACGTTGGGCAGTGGACCGCATGCGCAGCAAGATCGCCTCGACGCCGGATTCGGGTGCACTCGACTGTTTACTGGATGAAGCGAAATCTATTCATGATCAGGACATCGCCGCCAATCTCCGCATGGGCGCGTTGGGTGCGGGGTTGATCGAAAAACACGCTACGGTGCTTACCCATTGCAACGCCGGCGCCTTGGCGACAGGTGGTTATGGCACTGCTTTGGGGGTGATCCGCGCTGGTTTCGGAGCGGGAAAAATCAAACATATCTATGCCGGAGAGACACGTCCATGGTTACAAGGCGCGCGTCTGACTGCCTGGGAATTGCTGCAAGAGGATATTCCCGTGACGTTAATACCGGATTCAGCGGCTGCGTACGTCATGCTCAACCGCGGCCTGGATTGGGTGATTGTCGGCGCCGATAGGGTAGCGGCGAATGGTGACGTCGCGAACAAGATCGGCACTTATTCCCTAGCGGTGTTGGCGCGTGAACATGGAGTCAGATTCATGGTGGTGGCGCCGACGAGCACTATTGATCGGCGCTTGGATGATGGTGCCGATATTGAGATAGAGTTGAGAGACGAAGAGGAACTTTTGACTTGTGGTGGGAGACGTGTTGCCCCTGACGGGGCTGGTGCCTTCAATGCAGTGTTCGATGTCACACCCGCTGAATTAATCGATTACCTGGTTACTGAGAGGGGTGTGGTAGAAAGACCCAGCGCGCCGGGTATTCGTGCATTATACGATTCGCGGCCCTGACGCATCGCACCGTGATGGTGACTAGGCCCGGTACAGATTAGCGGACCCGGACGGATAGACGCCCCGCGAATCTACGATGAGGGGCGCATGGCTGGCGATCATGGTCCAGTCAAATCCATCGTGATCGGTCGCAATGAGAACACAGTCCGTTGCCGCAATTCTTTTGGCGCTGAGCGGTGTGCTCGTCATAGCCAGGTTGTGTTTACGCATTTTGGAGATATGCGGCACATGTGGGTCCGAGTACGCAACATCAGCGCCCAACGCGAGGAGTTTTTCGATGATGACGAGACTTGGTGATTCGCGCACGTCGTCAACATTTTTCTTGTATGCCACGCCCAGGACCAACACCTTTGCACCGCGCGTCGCCTGTTTCCGATCATTGAGAGCTGTGATCACCTTGGACACGACATAATCCGGCATCTGTGTATTGATTTCACCCGCTAGTTCAATGAATTTCGTCGCGACATTATAAGTTCGCGCTTTCCATGTGAGGTAGAACGGGTCTATCGGAATGCAGTGACCGCCCAGGCCCGGCCCGGGATAAAAAGCCTTGAAACCAAAAGGTTTTGTGGCTGCGACGCGGATTACCTCAAAGATATCGATATCCATGGCGTCAGCGACGAGCTTGAGCTCGTTCACCAACGCGACGTTGACGGCGCGATAGGTATTTTCCAAGATCTTGGCCATCTCAGCGGTTTGTGTTGAGGACGCCGGAACGACGGTCTCGACGATGCTTTGATAAAACGCCTGCCCCACTTCCAGGCACGCGGGCGAGCTTCCGCCAACGATCTTAGGAATAGTCTGTGTCGTGAATGCGGGGTTGGCTGGGTCTTCCCGTTCCGGAGAATACACTAGATAAAATTCATCACCGCACTTGAGACCGCGGTTTTCCAGCCGCGGGCGCACTTCCTCTTCGGTGGTGCCGGGGTATGTTGTGCTCTCTAGGGACACGACCTGACCCTGATGCAAGTACGGCGCAATAGCCTCTACCGATCCGATCACGTAGGAGAGGTCTGGTTGCCGATGGGAGTTCAACGGCGTGGGAACACAAAGGACGATCACATCAGTAGCTGCAGACCGCGAAAAATCAGTCGTGGGCTGGAAGCTTTTTCCGGCCGGAGACAGCGTTTCGATATCGATATGTTCGATATATTTCTGGTTTTCGAGTAACGCGGAGACCTTGCGTGGATCTGTATCGAACCCGATTACCTGATAACCGACTTCAATACAACGCACGCATAACGGTAATCCTACGTAGCCAAGGCCTACGATCCCGATTACCGCAGACCGATCGTGCAATTTATCGATCAAGGATTGTTTTATTGTCATCTCAGGTTTGTGCGCCGGCGATGACGCTGTCACAGATTCGATCGATCTGGCCCGCATCTAAATATGGGTGCATAGGAAGGCTGATAATCTTCGAACTGACTGCTTCACATACCGGCAAATCCCCGGCTTGATACCCAAGATAGGTGAACACGGCTTGTAAATGTAATGGCACAGGATAGTAAATAGCTGAGGGAATGCCAGACGTTGTCAATGCCGAGCGCACTGCATCGCGCCGATCGGATAGGATCGAATACTGGGCCCAGGAACTGATCGTATCCGCGGGCACATGCGGTACCTGCACCACCTCCTGAAGACGTTCACAGTAATGTGTGGCGACCCGTTGGCGGGAGTCTAGCTCATCTTCAAATACCGTCATTTTGGCCAGCACTGCCGCTGCCTGGAGTGTGTCCAGTCTGGCGTTCAATCCCAGCCGTACGTTGTTGTACCGATCGTTGGATTGTTGTCCGTGAACACGTATGGAATCCAGCGTTTCGGCCAATCCATCGTCATTCGTAAAAACCGCGCCACCATCGCCATATGCTCCCAACGGCTTCGCCGGGAAGAAACTCGTCGCTGCCGCATCGCCCAGACTGCCCGTGCGGCGGCCCCTGTACCAGGCACCAAAGCTTTGTGCCGCGTCTTCCAGTACGAACATCTGGTGCTGATCCGCGATTGTCTTAATGGCATCGTAGTCTGCCGGAATCCCGAACAAATCTACCGGAATGATGCCGCGAGGCCGTAATTTTCCGGCGGCCTGGACCCGGTCAATTGCCTGGCTGAGACCGACGGGATCAATATTCAAGCTTCGCGGGTCGATATCGACAAACACCGGCGTGGCTCGGAGCAGGGCAACCACTTCGGCGGTGGCGATAAACGTAAACGGCGTGGTAAATATTGCATCACCCGGTTGTACATCGTACGCCATCAACGGCATGAGTAGCGCGTCCGTGCCGCTCGCGCAGCCGACAACGTGTTTAACGGCAACGAAGTCCGCCAATTCCCGTTCCAACTCCGCGACTTCCGGGCCCATGATGTATCGGCCATGCGCAAAGACATCGTCAAAACGACGCCTCAACGTATCTTCGATGCGACGAAACTGCTGGGTCAGATCGACGAAGTTTATATTCAAGGGTGGTTTCCAGGTATAGCGGGGCTGGCCTAGATCAGGTGGGGATGATGCCGCGGTCCGCGATGAGTTCTAACACCAACCGCGTGGATTGTTCGATGTCCATGAGGTTGGTATCAATAACCAGCGACGCGTTTGCTGGCTCCTCATAGGGCGCAGATACACCGGTGAATTCCTTGATCTCTCCGGACCGCGCGCGGCGATACAAACCTTTCACATCGCGCGTCTCGCAGACCTCAAGCGGACAGCGGCAGTAGATCTCGAGGAAATCCCCACTCGCGACCATGTTTTTGACCATCTCTCTATCCGCACCGAATGGTGAGATAAACGCCGTTAATGCAATGATTCCGGCTTCGGTAAATAAATTGCCCATCTCGCCGATGCGGCGCAGGTTTTCGTGGCGGTCGGCGGGACTGAATCCCAGATCGGAGCATAATCCATGACGCACATTGTCGCCGTCGAATACGAAGGTTCGACAACCCATTTGATGCAGGTGTTCTTCAACGCTATGCGCAATGGTGGACTTTCCAGCTCCTGATAGACCGGTAAACCACACTATGCCACCGCGGTGACCATTGAGTTGTTCCCGCCGTTTGCGGGTTACGGTGGCATGGTGCCAGACAATATTATTCGTATTAGGGGCTTGCGTCATTGCTCCAATCGAGTGTCATAAAGTTGTTGAGTCGGGCGCGTAGTATAGCCGACAATGCTTTGTGCTGCGTTGTCACGCGGCGTCGTGGTATACTCCAACCGTTGGTTTTGTGCACGCCGGGTCGGAATAATTCCCCTCATTCCCGGGCTAATTTTCGAGTAACTCCCAAGTTAGATGGAACCATTCGCGAAAGAGACGATTCCTGCCAGTTTGGAGCAGGAAATGCGAAAGTCATATCTAGATTATGCGATGAGCGTAATCGTGGGTCGCGCGCTGCCCGATGTGCGGGACGGTCTGAAGCCGGTACACAGGCGCGTGCTCTTCGCAATGTCGCAACTCGGAAACGAATGGAATAAGGCGTACAAAAAATCCGCCCGCGTGGTCGGTGATGTAATTGGCAAATATCATCCCCATGGGGACGTGGCCGTATACGACACCATTGTGCGCATGGCGCAATCATTTTCCATGCGCTACCCGCTTGTAGATGGTCAGGGAAACTTTGGATCGGTGGATGGCGATTCCCCCGCAGCAATGCGCTATACCGAGATTCGATTAACCCAGATTGCTCACGAAATGCTCGCCGACATCGACAAGGAAACAGTCGAATTCGGTCCAAACTACGACGAGACCGAGATTCAGCCCTTGGTGCTTCCCAACCGGGTGCCGAACCTGTTGGTAAATGGGTCGTCAGGTATTGCGGTCGGCATGGCGACGAACATTCCGCCGCACAACCTCGTTGAGGTGATCAATGGCTGTTTGGCGCTGATCGATAACGGGGATTTGTCGATACCGGAATTGATGGCTTACATCCCAGGACCGGATTTTCCTACCGCCGGAATCATCAACGGCAATCTTGGGATTCACCAGGCGTATCGCACCGGACGTGGAAAAATCTATGTTCGTGCCCGCACCATGATCGAGACCGATGAGAAACGTGGTCGGCAGGCGATCATTATCACGGAGCTTCCGTATCAGGTGAACAAAGCACGTTTGTTGGAGAAGATCGCTGAGTTGGTTAAGGCCAAGCGAGTTGAGGGGATTTCCGAGCTGCGTGATGAATCCGACAAAAGCGGCATGCGGGTGGTGATAGAACTTCGGCGCAGCGAGGTCCCGGAAGTCGTGCTGAACAATCTGTATCGCCACACTCAGATGGAGAGTGTGTTCGGCATCAATATGGTTGCGCTGATTAATAATCAGCCAGCGGTTTTTAACCTGAAGGAATTGTTAGAGGAATTCGTCCGCCATCGCCGGGAAGTCGTAACCAGGCGCACAATCTTTGAACTTCGAAAAGCAAAGGAAAGGGCGCACATACTGGAGGGCCTGGCCGTTGCACTTCGCAACATAGATCCTGTTATCGCCTTGATCAAGTCGTCCTCGAATCCCGGTGAGGCCAGGAAAAAATTGGTCGCCACGGTGTGGGAGCCAGGAATTGTGAGGGAAATGTTGACCCGCTCCGGGTCAGCTTTTTCTCGTCCTGACAACCTGGATCAACGGTATGGTTTACTGAAGGACGGTTATTATTTATCTGAAACTCAGGCCCAGGCGATTCTCGACTTGCGTCTGCACCGATTGACAGGCCTCGAACAGGATAAGCTCCGCAAAGAATTTGAAGAGATACTGGCGCGAATCGAAGATTTATTGGACATACTACAAAGCACCGAACGTCTTCTGCACGTAATTCGTGAAGAGCTTCTTGAAATTCGTGACAAGTATGGAGATGAGCGACGTACTCAAATCACGCAAGACCAAGTTGATTTATCAACAGAAGATTTGATTGCAGAAGAAGACGTAGTAGTAACGCTCTCTCATGCCGGTTATGCAAAATCACAACCGTTGTCCGAATATCGTGCGCAACGCAGAGGCGGGCGAGGTAAGACCGCGACCCGCACCAAAGATGAAGATTTCGTGGAGCGTATGTTCGTGGCCAATACGCACGACATGATCCTGTGCTTTTCGAATCGCGGCAAAATTTACTGGTTGAAGGTTTATCTGTTGCCCCAAGCGGGCCGTACTGCTCGTGGTAGACCATTGGTGAATTTGTTCCCGCTGCAGGAAGGGGAAAAGATCACCGCCGTGCTTCCAGTTCAAGGGTTTGAGCAAGGCAAGTTCATATTTATGGCCACTAGTGATGGCACCGTGAAGAAAACCCCGCTTGAGGAGTTCTCACGGCCGCGAAGCTCCGGGATCATCGCTATAGACCTGCGCGCGGATACCCACTTAGTGGGAGTCGCTTTGACCGATGGGTCCCAGGATATCTTCTTATTTACTAACGCAGGAAAAGTGATTCGCTTTGTGGAGTCCGATGTGCGCGCTATGGGACGTAACGCGCGCGGCGTGAAAGGGATTATGCTCAAAACAGGTCAGCGCGTAATTTCATTGATCATCGCGAACACTACGGCAAAGGCAAAGGCAGAGGCGGAGGCAGAGGCAGAGGCAGAGGCAGAGGCAGAGGCAGAGGCAGAGGATAGCATTTTGACAAGCACCGAAAACGGTTATGGGAAAAGGACCTCTACGACCGATTATCCTGTTCAAGGCCGCGGGGGGCAGGGCGTTATTTCTATTCAGGTTAATGAACGCAATGGATCGGTTGTGGGAGCAAAGCTGGTAGCCGAGGACGACGAGGTCATGCTGATTACAAACGTCGGCATCTTGATTCGTACGCGCGTAGTCGAAGTCTCGACGCAAGGTCGAAATACCCAAGGAGTGCGGCTGATTGACCTGCAGAGTAATGAGCGATTAGTCAGTTTGGAGAAAGTTGCTGAAACCAACGGGGCGCCCGTCGAAGATAAAACATAATTCGGAATAATGAGGCAGGAGGATTCAGTTTGAGTCGTGTTTATAATTTCAGCGCCGGTCCAGGCATGCTTCCCGAA
Source organism: uncultured Gammaproteobacteria bacterium (assembly GCA_947258975.1). Lineage (GTDB taxonomy): Bacteria > Pseudomonadota > Gammaproteobacteria > Arenicellales > JAANXG01 > CALZGZ01. Next base: position 105,009 of record CAMYKK010000005.1, on the reverse strand, counting down.
GTCGTGCTGGAAAGAGCGCGTGATGAGCTTTTGGAGTGGGACGGCGCAGGTGCTTCAGTCATGGAGATTAGCCACCGCAGTAAAGATTTCTTGGCAATAGCAGAGGGGGCGGAGAACAACCTCCGCGAACTGTTGGCAATACCTGATAATTATAAGGTTTTGTTTCTCCAGGGCGGTGCTACGTTGCAATTTGCCATGGTCCCGCTAAACCTTCTGGGCGGTAAGCTGGGCGGTAAGAAGGTGGCTGATTACGTCAACACCGGACATTGGTCAAAAAAAGCCATCACCGAGGCTGAGCGATTTGCTGACGTTCATATCGCCGCTGCCAGCGACGACTCTGATTTCACGACCGTCCCGCCACAATCGAGTTGGCAGTTACACACCGACACCGCATATGTCCACTTCACTCCCAATGAGACCATTGGAGGGCTGGAGTTTCATTGGACGCCAGACACCGGAGACGTGCCGTTGGTGGCTGACATGTCGTCGACAATATTATCCCGCCCTCTAGACGTATCGAAATTCGGTGTCATCTACGCCGGAGCACAAAAAAACATCGGTCCTGCAGGGGTAACCGTCGTTATTGTGCGCGAAGATCTGCTCGGGAAAACAAGCGATAACGCCCCGAGCCTTTTTGATTATCAAAAGCAGGCAGAAAGCGGGTCAATGATGAATACTGCGCCTACCTTTGCTTGGTACGTGTCGGGTTTGGTGTTTGAGTGGCTCAAGGAACAAGGCGGGCTTGCAGTTATGGAACAAGTAAATGAAAGAAAAGCCGGCAAGCTCTACGCATGTATAGATGGATCTGACGGGTTTTATAAAAACCATATCGACCCCAAATGTCGATCGAGGATGAACATTACGTTCACCTTGGCGCGGCCAGAGCTGGACAGCGTGTTCTTGGAACGTGCTCAGGAGGCTGGCTTGGTGGCGTTAAAGGGTCATCGTTCGGTCGGTGGAATGCGCGCGAGCATTTACAATGCGATGCCAGAGCAGGGAGTCGATGCGTTGGTTGAGTTCATGCTTGCTTTTCATCAAAGGTGCGATTGAGATGTTCCATATTCTTGCCTTGAACAATATTTCCCGCTCCGGTTTGGAACGCTTGCCGAACGACAAGTACAGTGTATCTGACAGAGAGACAGCGCCCGACGCCATCCTTCTCCGCTCTTTTCAAATGCACGACATGGAAATACCAGAGTCACTCAAGGTAGTTGGGCGCGCGGGTGCCGGAGTGAACAATATCCCAGTCGACAAGTTGAGCGGTTTGGGTATACCGGTTTTCAATACCCCTGGCGCCAATGCGAATGCTGTTAAGGAACTAGTGGTAGCGGGATTGCTGCTGGCCTGTAGAAACCTGTGCGACGCTTGGGACTACACGCGGAATCTAAATGGGAACGACGACCAGCTTGCCGAGGCGGTGGAGGCTGGCAAGAAACGTTTCGCAGGTTCCGAGTTGCCGGGAAAGGTCATGGGGATCGTCGGCTTGGGCGCGATTGGCCGCTCCGTTGCGAATATATGTATCGAACTGGGAATGGAAGTTGTCGGTTACGATCCGATGCTCACCGTCGAAGGTGCCTGGAAGCTGTCTTCAACAGTTGAGCGTGCTGAGTCTATTGGTATGTTGTTGTCGAAATCGGATTTCATTACCTTTCATGTCCCGCTAACTAATGGTACGCGAAACATGATTAACGATGACAACATTCACCGAATGAAGCCCTCGGCCACAGTCATGAATTTTGCGCGCGAAGGTGTTGTTGATGATAGAGCAGTGTGCGAGGCGATCAACAACGGTAATATCAATGCTTATGTCACCGATTTCCCCAATAATGTGACGAAAGCGTGCCAACGGGTCATCGCGCTGCCGCATCTCGGTGCGTCGACACAGGAGGCGGAAGACAATTGTGCAGTCATGGTCGCAACTCAGGTTCGGGATTTCCTGGAGAATGGGAATATATTTAATTCTGTCAATTTTCCAGCGGTGAGGCTGCCAAGAGGATCTCCACATAGATTGATCGTCGCTAATGCCAACGTTCCGAATATGTTGGGACAGATCTCCACTGCTATGGCGGACGCAAATCTTAATATTCACGACATGATCAACCAATCGAGGGGTGATATGGCCTACACGGTTGTGGATACCGACAGCCCTATTCCTGAGTCTACCTGGGACAGGATCCGCGCAATTGATGGAGTCATGATGGCAAGGGTGTTATAAACACCGGCCACACTTCTTGCCAACACCGGTCATGTCGGAAGAAAAACAGCTGCAGGTGCTTCGTCAGCGAATCGATGAGTTCGACTGCGAAATACAAGACCTGATCAACCAGCGGGTCAAAGTCGCCAAACAGATTGCAGAGGTGAAAACCCTCTCGGGATCAGAGTGTTTTTACCGTCCTGAACGGGAAGCGCGCATACTGCGAACAATCATTGAGCGCAATCAAGGTCCTCTGTCGGATGACGACATCGCCCGATTATTTCGCGAGATCATGTCCGTATCGCTCGCGGCACAGGCATCGATCAAGGTGGCCTTTCTGGGCCCGGAAGGTACCTATACCCACAACGCGGCGCTAAAACATTTCGGCCATTCGGTCAAATGCCTTTCCCTTCCGACGATTGACGAGGCATTCCATGCCGTTGAAAAACGGCAAGCTCACTATGGGATCGTTCCGGTGGAGAATTCCACCGAGGGCGTGGTTACGCACACCTTAGACATGTTTTTTGATTCGAGTTTGAAGATATGCGGTGAAGTACTGTTACGCGTCCGACATCAATTGGTTAGTAATGCGGAATCACTCGGTCATGTAGAGAAAGTATTGGCGCATGGCCAGTCGTTGGCCCAGTGCCGACGGTGGCTGATGACTAATCTTCCGTCTGTTGAAATGATGGCCACGAGCAGCAACGCGGAAGCGGCGGAACAAGCGGCCTTGAATTCGAACCTGGCCGCAATTGCCAGTAGTGCCGCTGCGGAGATCTACGGTGTGAAGGTATTGATAGCGGATATCGAGGATGATGCCGATAACACGACTCGTTTTCTCATCGTCGGAAATACAGAGGCCGAGCCGAGTGGCGATGATAAGACGAGCCTGCTGGTGTCTAGTCAAAATAAACCTGGGGCTTTATATCGGTTGTTGGAGCCGATGGCGATACACGGGGTCAGTATGACTCGTATTGAGTCGAGGCCGTCGCGCAAAGGACTTTGGGACTACGTGTTCTTTATCGACATCGAGGGGCACGCCAAGGAACGTCGCGTGTCTGAGGTGCTGTCGGAGTTGGAAAATGAGGCTGCACTGGTGAAGCTCCTGGGTGCGTATCCGCGGGCAGTGTTGTGACTGATAATCCGTTGTCGTTTCCATATACCCGGGCGGTGCCCGGTGTTTCCAGTCTTACGCCTTATCAACCAGGCAAACCAATTGAAGAGGTGGAACGGGAGTTGGGCATCCCGAACGCTACCAAGCTAGCGTCAAACGAAAATCCACTGGGACCATCGCCTCTGGTATTGGCGGCAATGCGGGAATGTCTGGATAGTATCGCTTTATATCCCGATGCGAACGGTTTCAGATTAAAGAAAGCCTTAGGTGAACATCTCAAGGTGTCACCCGAAACACTAATTTTAGGAAATGGGTCAAACGATGTGCTCGATCTGATTGCCAGGGTGTTCGTGGGACCTGGAGATGAGGTTGTGTTTTCGCAATACGCTTTTCTAGTGTATTCATTGGTGGCGCATGCGGTTGGTGGCAACATAAAAATAACGCCTGCGGCTGAATGGGGACACGATCTGGCATTGATGGCGGATACCGTGAGCGAACGCACCAAAGTAGTGTTCATCGCTAATCCCAATAATCCCACCGGGACGTACAACACGGCTTCGGAGTTGGAGGTTTTTCTCGCGTCAGTCCCCTCAGAGGTAATCGTGGTTCTCGATGAGGCATATTTCGAGTATGTGCAGAAATCCGACTACCCTGATGGACTGGAGTTTCTTGATCGTTATCGTAATTTGATTGTCGTGCGGACATTTTCCAAGGCCTACGGTTTGGCCGGACTACGGATCGGTTATGGTATTGCCAGCGAGCAGATAACCGATCTGATGAACCGCGTGCGCCAACCCTTTAATGTAAGTCAGGTGGCGCAAATTGGAGGCATCGCAGCGCTGGAGGACCCGGAGCACGTTCGCCGCAGCCGGGAGCTAAACCACCAACAGATGCAACGGCTGTGCGCAGCATGTGATCAGCTGGAACTGCCCTACATTCCTTCGGTGGCCAACTTTCTGACGATTGATTTTGGACGACGTGCAGCCGAAATTCAAAAATCACTGCTCAAGCGCGGCATCATCGTTCGTCCCGTCGATAATTACGAGATGCCGCATCATTTGCGGGTCACCATCGGCCGGTCTCAAGAAATCGATCAACTGATCGATGCGGTAAAGGTTCTTCTATGATCGGCACGGCATTGTGATTGGAAGACTGGTACTCATTGGCATCGGCTTAATCGGCGGCTCGCTAGCGCGTGCTTTGAAGAGGGCTAATGCTGTGGAACAGGTGATTGGCGTTGCGCGGAGCCGCGACACCGGGGATTTAGCGTTAGACCTGGGGGTGATTGATCGGTTTTCCATGGACCCGGGTGAGGCTGTGGAGAGCGCGTCAATCGTTGTCATTGCCACCCCGCTGCGAACGTTTCCCGGTATTCTGAACGCGATCGGTAAAAATTTGCCCGGTGATGCCACCATAACGGATGTGGGAAGTGTCAAGAGGTACGTGATCAACGCGGTAAAACGGCACTTACCGGAGCATATAGAACGTTTTGTGCCGGGTCATCCGATTGCGGGTACCGAGTGCTCTGGTGTCGGTGCCTCATTCGCAGAATTGTTTGAACGGCGTCATGTAGTGCTGACTCCGTTGCCGGAGACCAACGAAGCGGCAGTCAATGTGATTGCAGATATGTGGAGGAGGACGGGTGCTGACGTCATCAAGATGGACGGGGATTATCATGATCAGATCTTGGCTGCGACCAGCCATCTGCCGCACGTCATCGCCTACTCATTGGTTCGCTGTCTCGCGGAGCATCCGGAACCTGACACGCTGTTTGAATTAGCTGCCGGAGGATTTTACGACTTTACCCGCATCGCTTCGAGCGATCCGGTCATGTGGCGGGATATCTGCATGACGAACCGTAAACCCATTCTGCGGACTTTAGGCGAATTTAAATCACGGTTAGAGGAACTAATTGATACCATCGAGAGAGAAGACAGTAAATTATTACAGGAATATTTTGCCCAAGCGAAGCAGGCCCGAGACGCTGGGCTAGACGTCAAGAAAAAAATCGCAAAGCAGGGATGAGCCCTCGGTGGACTTTATCGTAACCGCGACAGGCAAGTTCGAAGGAGACGTAAACGTTCCAGGCGACAAATCAGTTTCCCATCGGGCCATTATGTTAGCGGCGGTTGCGAGTGGAACCAGCCGGATTGCGGGTTTACTATATAGCGAAGATGTGTTGGCAACCATGCGCGCATTTCGCCAGATGGGGGTCGAGCTCGACGAGCTGACCGACGGTCTGCTCACAGTCAAGGGCGTCGGCTCCGGGGGGCTCAAAGCGCCGCGTACCGACATCGATCTCGGGAATTCAGGCACGGCATTACGGCTGCTTACGGGTCTGTTGGCCGGACAAAATGTGGAGGCAACTCTAACCGGCGACGAGTCACTACGTAAGCGACCGATGCAAAGAATCGTAGAACCTCTGCTGCAGATGGGGGCCCAGGTGACCGTGGGCCGCAGCGGTGTACCACCGGTTCACATCCGCAAATCGAGACGACTTCAGGGCATACATTATCGCATGCCGGTTGCGAGCGCGCAGGTCAAGTCGGCGATCCTTCTCGCCGGAATGTATGCGCATGGAGAAACCTGCGTCGACGAGCCGTTGGTCACGCGGGATCATACCGAACATATGATGGCAACATTTGGTTATCCATACCGACACGAAGGTTTCCGTATCTGTTTGGCCGGGGGGGGGAGGCTGCAGGGAACCACAATAGATGTGCCCGGTGATTTGTCATCAGCCGCATTTTTTATCGTGGGGGCAACGATCTGCCGGGGTTCTCGGGTTAGCATTCAAGGCGTCGGTATCAATCCGACACGTAGCGGTGTACTGACCATACTGGAGCAAATGGGGGCGCGGATAGAGATTGGAAATCGAAGACATGCGGGCAATGAGCCGGTGGCAGATATCGTTGTCCGGTACGCGCCCTTGAAGGGAATCGAGATATCTCCGGAGTTGGTGTCGCTCGCCATCGATGAGTTCCCTATTATTGCGATTGCTGCTGCCTGCGCCGACGGCCACACGGTTGTGCGCGGTGCCGAAGAGCTTCGCCACAAAGAAAGCGATCGCATTTTCGCCATGGTCGGGGGTCTCGAGGCTATTGGCATTGAGGTCGAGGAGCGGGATGACGGAATGGTGATTAGCGGTGGTTTGGTCAAGGGGGGCAGGGTAAACAGTTATGGAGACCACCGGATCGCGATGGCGTTCTGCATGGCTGCACTTCGGTCCGCACAGCCGATCGTGGTGCAAGATTGTGACAACATCGCCACGTCGTTTCCGGATTTCTTGGCCTGCGCCCAAAATGCGGGCCTGGATGTTCGTCAGGTGTGACGATGTCGTCCAAGGTGCCGGTGCTGTGTTTGGATGGACCGAGTGGGTCCGGAAAGGGCACTGTAGGACAAATCTGTGCGCTGCGACTAGGTTGGCAGTATTTGGATAGTGGTGCCATCTACAGGGCGCTGGCGTTTACTTTGAGTGAGGCGGGGATCGATGCCGCAGACGTCGACAGAGCGGCGCAACAGGCCGCGCAGTTGCAGGTATCATGCCGCCCGGACCCGGAAGGGGCCGCTAAGATTACTGTCGACGGCGTGTGCCTCGGACAGGCGTTGCGGACCGAGGAAATCGGGGAGATGGCGTCCAAACTGGCGTCTGAGCCGCGAATCCGGGACGCTGTGCTCGCCGCGCAAAGGCGAGCTCGCCGCCCGCCCGGCCTGGTGGCTGACGGCCGTGATATGGGCACAACCGTGTTTCCGGACGCGACGTTGAAAATTTTTCTCACCGCTGCGCCGTACATACGGGCGCAACGGCGTTATAAGCAGTTGAAGTTAAAGGGGTTCGATGTTAACCTTGCGCACCTTTTTCAGGTGATCCAGGATCGTGATGCCCGTGATGCGCAGCGTCAGGCGTCGCCGCTCGTTGGCGCCGATGACGCGGTTACGTTGGACACGTCTGACCTCGAGATTATCGAGGTCGTGTCGCGAGTACTGGATTTATTGCAACCTAGAATCGTCCGTGAACGGGCTGAATGGACGAACGTAACCAGCGCGAGCTCCGGTGGAGACTCACGCAAATGATAGAAGTATGACAGACAGTTTTGCGGAGCTTTTCGAGGCTAGTTTTTCTAATAGGGTGATGACTCCAGGCGATGTAATTACCGGTGAAGTAGTAGACCTGGACGGTGAACTAGTCATTGTTAACGCGGGGTTGAAATCCGAAGCTGAGATTCCGGCCTCGCAATTCCTGAATGATAGCGGCGAGTTGACGGTCAATATTGGTGACACCGTTGAGGTCGCGATCGAGTCATTGGAGGACGGATTTGGGCATACCCGGTTGTCCCGGGAAAAGGCATGCCGAGAACGCGCCTGGGATGAGTTAGAGAAGTCGCTCGAGGAACAGGCGGTTGTAGAAGGCGTCATTAGCGGTAAGGTGAAGGGCGGATTTACGGTTTCTGTCAAGGGAATCCGGGCATTTTTACCGGGATCGTTGGTGGACGTCCGGCCAGTCAAGGATTCGGGATACCTTGAAGGCAAAGAACTCGAATTCAAGGTGATCAAACTAGATCGGCGGCGTAATAACGTGGTCGTTTCGCGGCGTGCGGTGGTGGAGACGGAACTGAGCGCTGAACGTGATGCGCTGTTGGCGAATTTGGAGGAAGGACAGGTCGTCAAAGGCATCGTGAAAAACCTTACCGATTATGGCGCATTTGTAAACCTTGGCGGTATTGACGGATTGCTACACATCACAGATCTGGCTTGGCGGCGTGTAAAGCATCCCTCTGAGGTGTTAAACGTCGGTGATGAAATCGAGGCGCGTGTGCTCAAGTTTGATCGTGAGCGAAATCGCGTCTCTCTCGGGATGAAGCAACTTGGTGAAGACCCGTGGGTCGACCTTCCGCGGCGGTATCCCGAAGGGACACGCGTGTTCGGTAAAGTGACCAATATTACGGACTACGGGGCGTTCGTTGAATTAGAGGAAGGAGTAGAAGGTTTGGTGCACGTGTCGGAAATGGATTGGACTAATAAGAACGTTCATCCTACCAAGGTATGCCACGTTGGTGACGAAGTCGAAGTTATGGTTCTGGATATCGATGAGGAGCGCAGACGCATATCTCTTGGCATAAAGCAGTGTAAACCGAACCCATGGGAAGAATTTGCAGCGCTCCGGAACAAAGGTGATAAGGTTGGCGGTCAGATTAAATCGATCACGGATTTCGGCGTGTTTATCGGGCTGGAAGGGGGGATTGATGGCTTAATCCATCTCAGTGATTTGTCCTGGGACAGATCAGGCGAGGAAGTGGTGAGGGAGTACAAGAAAGGCGACGACGTAGAAGCTGTTGTGCTGTCTGTCGATCCGGAACGAGAGCGAATTTCGTTAGGTATTAAGCAAGTAACTCAGGATCCGTTCACCATGTACGTTAGTGAGCACAGCAAGGGAAGTGTCGTTACTGGCCAAGTGTTAAGTCTCGATGCGAAAGGAGGAACAGTCGACCTGGGTCAGGGGATAGAAGGCTACCTGAGGGCCTCGGAGCTGTCGCGGGAGCATGTGGAAGATGCGCGAAGTGTGCTCAATGTGGGTGATGCCGTTGAGGCCAAGGTGACGAGTATCGATCGCAAGAATCGACGCATCTCGTTGTCGGTAAAGGCGCTTGAGGCACAGCAAGAAAGCGAAGTAATTCAGGAGTACACACGCAAAACTCAGGCGACAACCACGCTGGGAGAAAAGTTAAAGGAGCAATTGGAGAAAAGCAGTAATTCTTAACCGCAGTACGATGAATGCGAGCACTGAGGCTTTAAATTGGGAACGTTATACCAATGACCTTATACCGATCTCATGGGTGATTCGGCGATAACGAAGTCAGAAATGATAGAAATGCTGGCTGCTGAACAACCACAGCTCGCATACCGTGATGTGGAGTTGGCGGTGAAGGGATTACTCGAAAGTATGGCGGATGCGTTAGCGGATGGTGAGCGCATCGAAGTCAGGGGCTTTGGTAGCTTTTCACTCCACTATCGACCGGCGCGAGTTGGTCGAAATCCAAAGACCGGTGCGTCTGTCGGGGTGCCCGATAAACATGTCCCGCATTTCAAACCAGGAAAAGAGCTTCGTGATAGGGTGGATGTCGCCTCCGATATCCGGTAGTGCCCGGTTTTCCTACTGTTGACGGATCCGTCACTGAACAGCGCACCCGCGTTTGGTGCTTGCAAACCAACGTCCGGTCTCTGAAAATGTAGGTAATTCTTGCGGAACAGCTAACGGACCGAACGTTAATGGGAGGAACGATGAAGCGATTATTTTATCTATTAATAATATTGCTTCTTCTTGTGGCCGGGATTACTTTTTCATTGAAGAATCCCCAAGAAGTTGCGATCACGTATTATTTCGATCTTGGTTGGACAGGCCCTATGTCATGGTTGTTGCTGGTAGTCCTGGCGGCGGGTGCTTTCTTGGGTGTTTTGCTCACCCTGACTTGGGTATTACGTTCGCGGAGACGACTGTCGCAAGCGAAAAGAGAAGTGAAAAAAATGGAACAGGAAGTCAACAACCTGCGAGCGTTGCCGATCAAGGATGATGTCTAGTGCTTGATCCGGTGTGGCTGTTGGTGCTGCTGCCACTGGCAGCTGCATCTGGCTGGTTCGTAGCAAAACGTGACGATATACGCAAGCAGACGCCGGCAGAATTCAATCTACCGTCCGCGTATTTCACGGGGCTCAATTTTCTCCTAAACGAGCAACCCGACAAGGCAATCGAGGTATTTATCAAGGTCTTGGAGCTGGATTCGGAGACCGTCGAGATGCATCTTACACTGGGTAATTTGTTTCGCCGCAGAGGTGAAGTGGAACGCGCCACCCGGATCCATCAGAATTTGATTGCGCGACCCAGTCTGAGCGAAAGTCAAAGAATTCAGGCGCTTTACGAGCTTGCGCAGGATTATTTTAAAGCTGGATTATTCGATCGCGCGGAGAGTCTATTTCAAGAATTGGTTGATATTCCGGCGCATGCGGAATCCGCACTCAGATATCTATCCCAACTATACGAACAGGAAAAGGAGTGGAACAAGGCGATTTCCGTGCTCAGACAATCGGAGAAACTAATAGGGAAGGATCAGTCGAACATCATCGCACAATACTACTGTGAGATGGCAGAGCAAGCATTGTCCGACAAAAAGACCGGTACTGCCAATGATTATATTCAGCATGCTCTGGAAGAAGATGACCAGTGCACTCGAGCTATCATCTTACTGGGAGAAGTTCAGTATCACGACGCCGATTATCGTGCGGCGGTTCAGACCTGGCGTACGATCGAACAGCAGGACCCGCAATTTCTCAGCGAGATAATTGATAAGCTCCTGGACGCGTATCGCCGTCTCGATGATGACCAAGGACTAGAGAAATTTTTAGACGAGTCTCTGCGCAAACTGCGTAATCCGAAGTTGCTGATTGCCAAGGTTAAGGAACTTCGGAGCAAGCACGGTGATGCTGACGCCGAAGAATTTCTAACCGATTGGCTTGGCGATAATCCCTCTATAACCGGCTTTCGTTATCTGATGGAGTTACGGAAAACAGGCAAGGATAAAATGACCGATAGAGATCGCATAATCGACAACGTGTTGACAAATACAATCAATACTAATTCCGGCTATATCTGCCAACAGTGTGGATTCAGCGGTAGATCCATGCACTGGCATTGTCCCGGTTGTAAAGGCTGGACAACCATTAAGCCCATAAATGAGGCGCACCCACCAGCACGCTAACGTCATTGACATTCCTGATAATTCCGTTAAGATAATCCCACACTGCTAGTCGCAGTGTAAAAGTTGTAATAACATGGAAACAAGGAGATTTAAGGATGAAAAAGCTAGTCTTACCCTTTGCCTTTCTGCTAGTCACCTCCCTCAGTTCATATGCCGCACCCGTAGACGTCAATTCGGCGGACGCTGACAAGTTGGCGAAATCATTGAGTGGAGTGGGGCCTGCGATCGCAGCGGCGATTGTAGAGTATCGCAAGCAAAATGGTCCTTTCCAATCCATTGATGAGCTTCTAAATGTGAGAGGCGTTGGTTCTAAGATGTTGGAGCGCAACCAGAAAGACATTGTCTTACGATCAAAGATTCCGCCGCAGAAGTAGCGCTTGCGTGACGTAGGTTGTTAGGGGGAGCGTCATTCGCGCTCCCCCATACTTACCAAATCACTGATCCACTCGACACGCTAGAAAAAAAAAGGATAATAACGCCTCCGCCAATCACGCTTGTGGTTGCGTATTGATCCGGAAATAAATCGTATGAAAGTTACCGTAATTGGAACAGGTTATGTGGGACTGGTGTCGGGTGTCTGCCTGGCAGACGTGGGTAATACCGTGCTATGTGTCGATGCGGACAAAACGAAAATAGAGATGTTGCAAGCGGGCCGGCTTCCGATCTATGAACCTGGACTGGCGTCCATGGTCGAGTCGAATACGGCCACTGGACAACTACGATTTTCAACCAGCATCGCTGACGGCGTTAGACATGGCGAAATAATATTCATCGCAGTCGGTACGCCACCCGACGAAGATGGAACCGCGGATCTCAGTCATGTTTTATCAGTGGCAGAAGACATTGGTGAGTTTTTAGATGACTATCGGATCATAGTAACCAAATCCACGGTGCCGGTCGGCACCTCCGAGAAGGTGCGCAATCATATCCAAGGTAGCTTATCGAAACGTAATGTTTCAGTAGATTTTAGTGTTGTGTCCAATCCGGAATTCCTAAAGGAAGGCGCAGCCATAGAGGACTATATGAAACCCGATCGGATTGTGATTGGCGCCAACGATTCCCGGGCCGTTGATTGTATGCGAACCCTCTACGCGCCTTTCAACCGTAATCGGGAACGAATCATTGTTATGGATGTTCCGTCGGCCGAACTCACCAAATACGCGGCGAATGCGCTGCTTGCCACTAAGATCTCATTCATGAATGAAATGGCAAATCTTGCCGAGCGCCTGGGTGCCGATATTGAGGCAGTCCGCAAAGGTATCGGATCGGACCCGAGAATTGGTTATCATTTTATTTATCCAGGTTGTGGATACGGAGGTTCCTGTTTTCCTAAAGATGTTCAAGCTCTTTCCCGAACCGCCAGAGGTATAGGCTTGGAGACGCAGTTGTTGGACGCCGTAGAATCTGTTAACGACCGACAGAAATCCGTGCTGCTGGAAAAGATACGTGATTATTTTGGTGGTAATTTGAAACGTAAACAATTCGCGATTTGGGGGTTGGCATTCAAACCGAATACCGACGACATGAGAGAGGCACCTAGTCGGGTACTTATCGAGGGATTGTGGCGGGAAGGTGCGCACGTGAAGGCTTTTGATCCGGTTGCGGAAGCTGAGGCGAGGCGTATTTACGGCAGCCGAGGCGATCTTGTCATCACCTCGGACCCTTACGAGGCTGTTCAAGATGCAGACGGCCTCGTCGTGGTCACGGAGTGGAGTATCTTTCGTAGCCCCAATCTCGACGAGATCGGAAGGCGTATGCGAGGACGCGTCATCTTTGATGGTCGTAACATATATGATCCGGAACAGGTCAGGAATAAAGGGTTCGATTACTTCGGAATAGGTAGATAAAGGCGCATGTTCAAGGCTGGGGTATTTGGTGACTTGCAAATATTGGTTGTCGGCGATGTCATGCTTGACCGGTACTGGTTCGGTGACGTCGATCGCATCTCACCGGAAGCGCCCGTTCCCGTCATTCGAGTCACCGAAAGTGAAGAAAGACTGGGTGGTGCGGCTAATGTCGCGAGCAACGTTTCGTCCCTGGGGGGCAGGTGCACATTGCTCTCCGTTATCGGTGAAGACGACGCCGGATCTAATATACGGGAGTTGCTCGATGATTCGGGTATTGAGGCGTTGCTTCATTGCGACCCCGACATTAATACGACCGTTAAATTGAGGATGGTCTCGCGCAACCAACAGCTATTGCGTGCGGATTTTGACACGCGCCCGAGCCACGAAATACTTTCTCGATGTCTGAGCGATCTCGTGGAACGATTGAGCGGCGTACACGTCGTTGTAATTTCAGACTATGCTAAAGGCGGATTGAAGCACATTAAGGAGATGATTACGGCTGCGCGACAAGAAGATGTTCCGGTACTCATTGATCCAAAGGGTGCTGATTTCTCGCAGTACTATGGGGCGACGATGATCACACCAAATTTCGTTGAACTGCAGCGCGTAGTTGGAGAGATTACTGATGCTCGTTCATTAAAAGAGAAGTCTCTGGAACTGATATCGGAACTGAACCTGGAATACCTCCTTGTTACACAAAGTCACGAAGGGATGTCTTTGGTAAGCCGTAGTGGCGCCGTGACACACAGTCCGGCGCGAGCGAAAGAAGTCTATGACGTCAGCGGTGCAGGCGATACCGTCATCGGCGCGATGGCATTGTGTCACGCAGCCGGTTTTGACGACGCTGAGAAACTGACAGTTGCTAATACCGCGGCTGGCATCGTGGTCGGGAAGCTTGGAACTGCGACAGTATCGGAACTGGAATTGGTCGCCGCATTGAACGACTACGAGCCATGATTATCGTTACCGGAGGTGCGGGATTTATTGGGTCAAACCTGATTAAGGGTCTGAACAATCGTGGTGTTGACGATGTGTTAGTGGTTGATAATTTGGAAAAGGCGGACAAATACCGCAACCTTGAACATTGTTCAATCGAAGATTTTATAGATAAAAACGATTTTCTTGGGTTGCTTCAAACTCGGCGCGCGCTGCAAAATGTGGAAGTTGTTTTTCATCAAGGAGCCTGCTCCAACACCATGGAAACGAATGGGCGTTACATGATGAGCAATAATTACACGTATTCGAGGGAATTGTTTGAATTCTGTGATGAACGTGGAATTCCGTTCATATATGCGTCGTCAGCGTCGGTGTACGGCGCGAACCAAACTTTCACCGAGACTGCGCGAAATGAAAATGCCTTGAATATCTATGCGTACTCAAAGTTGTTGTTTGATCAACATATCCGGCGTCGGATGGTTACGATGCATTCGCAAGTGGTGGGGCTGCGATATTTTAATGTGTATGGGCCCGGCGAATGGCATAAAGGTGGAATGGCGTCAGTCGCTTACCACTTTCAACAGCAATATAAAAAAGATGGTTACGTAAATTTATTTCAAGGAAGTAATGGATACGCTGATGGTGAACAGAAGCGTGATTTTGTATGGGTTGGTGATGTGGTTGATGTCAATCTATTCTTCTTACAACGCCCTGAAGCTAGTGGGGTCTTTAATGTCGGGACAGGTCGAAGTGAAAGTTTCAATAACGTCGCGGCAGCGGTGATTAACTCTACATCAGGTAAAAAGTGCAGCACGAAAGAGCTGATTGAAGCAGGAGCTATCCGCTATATTCAGTTTCCGGAAAAGCTGCTCGGTAAATACCAAAGTTTTACCCAAGCGGATATATCTGCGCTTTATTCGCTTGGATACACAACAGAGTTTAAATCTGTGGCGGAGGGCGTTGACCTTTACGTTGCAAGCGAGTTGACGACGTAGCAAATCCACATCGGATTGATCGGTGGCATTAGGGCAATCGACAGGCAAGAAGTGGTATTTGGTTTATTCCAAGCCGCGACAGGAAATCGTGGCCCGCATGCAGTTGGAACGGCAGGGCTATCAGACTTATCTGCCGATGCTCAGAACACCAAGGAGACGACTAGGGAAACGGACCATAAAAATTGAGCCGATGTTTCCACGTTACCTGTTTATCCGTTTGAACAAGAATACAGACAATTGGGCACCGATACGCTCGACGGTAGGTGTTTCTAATTTAGTGCGTTTCGGTATGGAACCAGCGCCAGTGCCTGATGACCTGATAGCAGTGATCAGAGATCGTGATGACCACTCAGGCGTGCAAGACGTGCCCCTGCATGAATTTCGCCCTGGGCAAATGATACGCATCGAGGAGGGTCCTTTCACCGGTTACGAGGGGATTTTCGTAGCTACCACCAGTCGTGAACGGGTCATGGTGTTACTGGATATCGTCGGGACGTCCGCGCGCACCCAAATCGAGATTGCGAAACTGGGCCCGGTGGACGACTGACGGAGCTTAAGTTCCTGTGTAACTTGGTAAAATTTTGACTGGAAGTAGTTGCGCCTGTATAGTGTTCATCTCGTGAACGATCCGGGAACAAAGGAAGATCGACTGACCTTGGAGCTGTTGGACGCGATCGAGCGTCGTAGCGACGTGAGTCAGCGCCACTTGGCACGGCAGATGGGTGTCGCGTTGGGGCTTGCTAATTCCTACCTAAGACGTTGCGCAAAAAAGGGTCTGGTTAAGATCCGCGAGGCGCCAGCCAACCGTTATTTATACTACCTCACCCCAAAAGGTTTCGCGGAAAAGGCACGTTTGACCGCGAGGTTTCTCTCGACTTCACTGACCTTCTATCGCCAAGCGGGGGATTCTTGTGATGAGGTGTATACATTATGCGATGCCAACGGTTGGAAACGCTTGATACTTTGTGGATTGTCTGACTTTGCCGAGATCGCGTTTGTACGTGCACTGGAGTCACCGGTAAATATAGTCTCGGTGTTTGATCGTGACAGCAGGCGAAAACAGTTTTTTTCGATCTTGGTTTGCAGTGACTGGCAAGCGCTTCCAGGTTGTGATGCATATTTGATTACTGATCTCGTAAATCCTCTAAGTCGTTATCATTGGTTGGCGCATCGGGTGGAAAAAGAGCGATTGCTGATCCCAAGCGTGTTGGGAATCGAGGGCGCCGTGACCACGAAGGGTCACGACTAGTCGCTGCAGAAAAACAGCAAATACTAGATTGAGGAGTTATTACTGCCCTGATGCGGTGACGGAATACACTGCAGGGCGGTAGCGTCGTAAAACTTAATTTGCGATATTCGAAGAATATAGGTGGAATGTGACTAGAAAGAAAGCGTTGATTACCGGCATAACGGGGCAGGATGGCGCATATTTAGCGGAGTTTCTGTTGCGAAATAACTATGAGGTGCATGGAATCAAACGGCGCACATCGTTGTTTAACACCGCGCGCATAGATCATCTGTATCAGGATCCACACGAAGTTGATGTTAATTTTTTTCTGCACCACGGAGATATGACAGATTCGAGCAGCCTGCTTCGCGTTGTTCAACAAGTACAGCCCGACGAAATTTATAATCTTGCGGCACAAAGCCATGTGGCAGTGTCGTTCGAGGAACCTGAATATACAGCTAACGCTGATGCACTGGGCGCATTGAGGCTTTTGGAAGCGATTCGAATATTAGGTCTAACCGGTAGAACGCGCTATTACCAGGCATCTACTTCCGAACTTTTCGGACGGGTCCAAGAAGTACCGCAGTCGGAAAGCACGTCTTTTTACCCACGTTCCCCATATGGCGTTGCCAAGCTTTACGCGCATTGGATAACGGTCAACTACCGAGAAGCGTACGGTTTATACGCATGTAACGGCATCTTATTCAATCACGAATCTCCTATACGGGGAGAAACATTTGTAACGCGCAAGATTACCCGCGCTCTCACGCGGGTTGCCGTTGGCTTGCAAAAGTGTTTGTACCTGGGCAACTTGGATGCGCGAAGGGACTGGGGACATGCGCGGGACTATGTGGAAATGCAGTGGTTGATGTTGCAACAAGATCAACCGAGAGATTACGTCATTGCGACTGGCGAGCAAAGAAGCGTCAGGGACTTTATAAATGCGGCAGCGGAAAATATGGGATTTCATTTACGCTGGGAAGGCGCCGCAGCGGAAGAAATTGGTGTCTTGAGTCAGCTCGACACCGAAGTATTGGAAAATAGGCTCAACGGTTTTAGTATCGATCAGGATATGCTTCCTAAAACCGGTGAAACTATCGTGGCCATAGATCCCAGATATTTTCGGCCTGCTGAAGTCGAAAGTTTGGTGGGTAACGCGGTTGCGGCACAGAAACAATTAGGTTGGCAGCCGCGGACCACGTTCGAAAATCTCGTCACTGAGATGGTGTGCGCGGATTTGAAGCTCGCGCTTCGTGAACGGATGGTCTAATTAGTAGGAAATTACGAAATGTTTGAAGTAATTCTCGTCACTGGCGGTGCTGGTTTTATCGGGTCGGCTGTTATACGCCGCTTGATTGCGGAGACCGACGTCATCGTTGTTAATGTCGACAAATTAACTTACGCCGCTAATATGGCGTCCTTGGAAAGCGCGCGTAATTCCAAACGACATATTTTTTACCAAGTGGATGTAGCCGACCGCCAAAGCATACGAGATATCTTCAAGCAATATCGCCCGGGGGCAGTTTTGCATCTGGCCGCCGAATCGCATGTCGATCGATCAATCGATGGACCACGTGATTTTATCGATACTAATATCGTTGGTACTTATACGCTGCTGGAAACTGCGCGGGAATATTGGACCCAATTGGGAGACGACAAGCAGAATGAATTCCGCTTTCATCACGTCTCCACCGATGAGGTCTACGGCAGCCTTGGGACAGCGGGTTACTTCACAGAAGTTACGCCATACCTTCCTAATTCACCCTATTCGGCCAGTAAGGCGGCATCCGATCATCTTGTGCGTGCGTGGAACAAGACGTATGGTTTGCCCACATTGATGTCGAACTGCTCCAATAATTATGGACCTTATCAGCATCCAGAGAAGCTGATTCCACTGGTAATTAATAAGGCGTTGCGTGGACAGTCAATACCGGTTTATGGAAAAGGTGATAATGTTCGTGATTGGTTATATGTAGAGGACCATGTTAGTGCGCTGCTAGAAATCGTGACGCGAGGAAAGCCGGGTGAAACCTATAACGTTGGTGGGTATAACGAAAAACAAAACATCGAAGTCGTTCATGACATTTGCTCGATATTAGACGACATTCGCCCGGCAAAGGAGACGTACAAGGACTTGATCACATTTGTCGAGGATCGACCAGGGCATGATCAGCGATACGCCATAGATGCAGCGAAGATCGCCGCAGAGTTGGCCTGGAAACCGACAGAAAGCTTCGCCAGCGGATTGAGAAAGACAGTCAAGTGGTACCTGGACAACCAACATTGGTGTGGCACCACTCTGGAACAGTATCAGGGACAACGGCTCGGGTTGACGGTGACGAAATGAGGGGAATCGTGCTTGCAGGCGGCGCCGGGACTAGACTGCATCCGGTAACTCAAGCAATTTCCAAGCAACTGTTGCCGGTTTACGATAAACCGATGATTTATTACCCACTCTCGTTACTGATGTTGTCGGGGATCAAGGACATACTCGTGATTTCTACACCCCAGGATACCCCTCGTTTTGAATTACTATTGGATGATGGCGCCCAGTGGGGAATCAACATTTCCTATGCAATTCAACCGTCACCGGATGGTTTGGCCCAGGCATTCATTATCGGTGCCGAGTTTGTCGGTGGCGATAACTGCGCGTTGGTGCTTGGCGATAATGTGTTTTATGGTCATGATCTATCGAGTTCTCTGCGTCGAGCAGCGTCGCGGCGCCAGGGGGCGACAGTGTTTGCTTATGCCGTTCATGATCCGCAACGCTATGGTGTCGTAGAATTTGATGACCAGGGGCAGGCCATCAGCCTGGAAGAAAAACCTGATATACCTAGATCAAATTATGCGGTTACCGGTCTTTATTTCTACGACAACCGCGTCATCGATATAGCGAAAGAGATCAAGCCGTCGACTCGCGGAGAACTGGAAATTACTGATGTCAACAACCGGTATTTAAAATGCCGAGAGCTATCCGTCGAGGTGCTCGGTCGTGGTATGACCTGGTTGGATATGGGGACTCACGACTCCTTGCTGCAGGCATCATTATTTATTGAAACCATAGAAAATCGTCAAGGGTTGAAAGTCGCGTGTCTAGAAGAGATTGCGTATCGGCAAGGATTTATCAACGAACAGGAACTAACCAAGTCCATACAAAAGTACCAAAAAAGTAATTACGGTAAATATCTGGAAAACCTGTTGCAGACAGGCTAACTCGTTATCGCCCTAGCGCGGGGCCATTTATATTGGCCATCCATCCCTCTAACGCAGTGATTATCAAAAAAGAGCCGCTATCACTTTATGCGCCGGTTCATTCGTGGTGGCGAAATCGTTACCTGATCGGACAGATGATACGCCGCGAGGTGCTGGAACGGTATAAAGGTTCTTTGTTTGGATTAGTCTGGTCGTTCGCGCATCCTTTGTTGATGTTGCTGGTTTATATGTTTGTGTTTGGAATCGTGTTCAAAATGCGCTGGGGGATCGAGCAGGATAATAATGTTCAGTTTGCAATAGTTCTTTTTGCGGGTTTGATTGTCCATGCATTGTTTTCGGAGTGTCTAATCCGTGCGCCGTCATTGATCTTATCGAATACACATTTCGTGAAAAAAGTCTTATTCCCTCTTGAGACGTTGATCATTGTATCTACAGGAACGGCGTTATTTCACATGAGCGTGAGCGTGATAATCCTGCTGTTGTTTTTTTCGCTCACGCATTTTACGCTGCATTGGACGGTTGTATTCCTGCCGGTGGTGATACTTCCATTGTTGTTACTGAGTATGGGGGTATCTTGGTTTGTGGCGTCACTTGCCGTTTTTATCAGAGACGTTGCTCAAATAGTCGGCATATTGTCAACGGTGCTGCTATTTTTGAGTCCCATATTCTATCCACTTTCGGCCGTTCCAGAGGTATTGCGTCCTTATTTGTACCTCAACCCGCTTACATTGATTATCGAACAAGTACGAAAAATTGTTATATGGGGCGAGTTGCCGGAATGGGGTCCATTGGCGGCATATTTTTTTATTTCTGTGATCGTTATGTGGTTTGGTTACTGGTGGTTTCAGAGAACGCGGAACGCTTTCGCAGATGTCATCTGAGAGCGCAATTCATTTAACTGACATCAGCAAGTGCTACCAAACGTATTCACAGCCTGCATACCGGTTGTTGCAAGCACTGTATGGGCGACGAAAAAAATTATACGAAGAATTCTGGGCCTTACAGAATATAGACTTAAAGGTTCTCAGGGGCGAGACGCTTGGCATAATCGGCAAAAACGGTTCCGGCAAATCGACGTTACTGCAGGTTATCACTGGAACATTGGCCCCCACAACCGGTTCCGTGGAGACCCGCGGCCGCATATCAGCGTTATTGGAATTGGGCGCGGGTTTTAATCCTGAGTTCACCGGCATTGAGAACGCGCGGCTCAATGCGTCGATACTGGGGGTGGGCCGGACTGAGATGGAGGAGAGTCTACCGGCGATTATCGAATTCTCGGAACTGGGCGAGTTCATTTATCGACCTGTGAAAACCTATTCGAGCGGAATGTATGTGCGGTTGGCGTTCTCCGTCGCGATAAATATGAAACCCGAGATATTCATCATCGACGAAGCGCTAGCCGTCGGCGACATCCGGTTTCAAAGAAAATGTTTTCGTAAGTTGGAGGCAATGCGAACCAGTGGCATAACGATATTGTTTGTCACCCACGCCACTGAGAGTGTGGTTAGCCTTTGTAATCGGGCTTTGTTTCTGGATAACGGACAGATTGTCGGTATGGGGGAACCGAAAGAGGTGGTAAACCAATATTTGGAGTCACTGTTTAGCAGCGAACAGGAGCAGGTTGTTACCAAGATGACGACTGGGCAGACCACCGCGACAAGCTCAACGACATCAATGCCATCGGCGAGTAGATTGAATTTGAATCCCATCGTCGACGCCTGCATAACGCGTCCCACGTACAACAAGACCGAATATCGTTGGGGCGACGGACGAGCACGAATTATTGATTACCTGTTACTCGTCAACGACAAGGAAATACGCCACAGTGTGTCACGAGGAGACACAATAAAGATCAAAATGGCGGTTCATTATGAGCAGAACCTGGATGATGTGATCTATGGGTTCACAGTGAAAACCGTGGATGGGACCACTGTTTACGGCACCAACACACGTTTGCAGAATCTCTTAATCCCCACCAAGCGAGCACACGACATCGTGGTGGTTTGTTTTATGTTCACGGCACACCTGATGCACGCGGATTATTTTTTGTCCCTCGGGATCGCCGTAGATGATGCAGGCAAAGACAACATTGCGGTCGATCGACGCTATGATTTGATTCATCTGCGCGTGACCGGGGATGCCGATTCGTTCGGTGTCGCTTCACTGAACGCATCTATTGAGGAAACCATTGCGACATCCTCTAACGCTGATCTGCAGCTGGCCGAATAAAATTGACTAATTTGATTGATCACAACCATCTCGTTTCTCAGGGTGGAATCTACGTACTTCCTGAACAATCCGATACGGAGTTTGTTTATTCGGACGGAGTTCCAGCAGAGGAGTACCTGCGGTCGGTCCTTCGAGACGCCGAGGATCTTTCGAGTACGTCCTATGAATTACAGGGAAAGATCAAGGATTGGCCGTCGGAATATCATTTAAGTAACCAACGTGCCAACTTGCTTCGAGGACTAGACTTCAGACACGTCAAACGTGTGCTCGAACTGGGTTGCGGATGCGGTGCTATAACACGGTACCTGGGTGAACAAGGCATACGTGTCGATGCCGTGGAGGGCAGTCGAACTCGTGCCGAATTGGCGCTGTTGCGATGTCAAGACTTGGAAAACGTGAATATTATTCAAGCCAACTTTAACAAGCTGGCGCTTCCGACAGACAGTTATGATGCGATTTTATTGATAGGTGTTGCAGAATACGCACAGCGCTTTTGGTATGGGGAGGGTACGGACCAGGAGGTGTTGATTCAATTGCTGTCGGCCCTCAAACCGTCGCTTACCGTCGATGGATTCTTGGTCATCGCCATCGAAAATCGGGCGGGACTGAAATACGCCTTCGGTGCGCAAGAAGACCATTACGGAATGCGCTATGTCGGCATCCACAATTATCCCGAACCCGCTGGTATTCGGACCTATACCAAAACTGAATGGATTGAAATCACCAAGGAAGCGGGATACCCATCGAGCAAATACCTGTATCCATTTCCGGATTACAAATTACCTTCCGTGATCTTGTCCGATAGCTATATCGCCGAGAATCCTTATGCCTACTGTCATCTGGAATCCATTGATTCGTGGGGTTATGTTTTCCCATTGACCCTGAGGTTTTCCGAATCCTTGTATTGGGAGGCCATACATGCTGCCAGATCTTTGGACCGTTGTGCAAATTCGTTTCTTATATTACTCGGTGATGACATCCGAAAACTGCATGCTGTTGGTGGTCTCGACTTTGTACACCTGCCCGGTTTTCGTAGACCCCTGGCGACCACCTGTTTAGTTTCCAAGGCATCTGATCAAGATAACGTAAGACGCATCAGGATTACGGAAAGCGCGGCAAATATCGAATCGAACGGCGTCACGCATCGAACCGGAGACGAACCATTCGTGCGTGGTCCGCTATTGTCGGTGGAGTGGGCGCGTAGTCTGCTGATGCATGATGAGCCAAGTGATTTTGAGAAACAACTGCGACGATATTATGTGTTTATATGTACATATGAGGCGCAACATAAAGCCAGACTGTTAATCGATATGATCCCTTCCAACATCATCGTCTCGGACCGAGACGACCCTTATGTGGTCTTCGACCAGGAATGGGAGGTGGCATGGGAAATCGAGCCCGCGTTTCTTTTTTTCCGTTCTCTAATCTGGTTCGTATTGCGCTATCACCCTTCGCAGGCGCTGGAAATAATTCGACGGCATCGAAAAATCACCAATGTGCGTTCTTTTGTGGAATACGGATTTGACGTTGCAGGCAATCTGGATAAATCCAGAATCGACGACTTCGTTGCACTGGAGACAGAATTTCAAAACTGCGTACAGGGTGATGAAATCGAACAGATCAATCTGGAGGTCCCCTTCATCGGTGATTTCAATGTCACGCCACCGTACGCAACAATATATTGGCGATCGGATGACGCGCGATACACCGAAGCAGATACTGTTGTTGTAGACATGAATTGGGATGGTGAAAAACAATGCTTGATCTTTGATCTTCCGAGAGTAGCCAATTCGATGAACCGCTTCCGGTTCGATCCGTGTGAAATTGGACGGCCGGAAGATATGGGATTTATGTATCTGTACCGCGTTGAGGTATTCATATGTGAGGACAGCGGCGCCAAAACTTCAATTTGGAAATTAAGTGACGTCCATGAAATAGCGAAATATGGAGTATTGAAAGGAATTGTTTTTCATCACGCCTCATTGGGATCGGTGTTTCTGCTGACTGATGAGGATCCCTATGTTGATTTTCCGTTTTCACCCCGGCACAAAATCGAACACCAGCAACATTACAGTATTGAGGTTGAGTTGCGCGCACCCAGGACGCCCGAGTTCCTGCTGCTTCGAGATGCTTATTTGATCTTACAGGACCGACTGGAGAAATCGCAGCGTAAGCTTGAACTTCTCGAAATAGACGAACATAAGTTGCAAGAGCTGGAGGCGATAAAGAACTCAAAAGTTTGGCGATCCGCACGTAGAGCGAAACATATTCTCAATAACCGAATCCTTTTGCCTGGAAGCGTGTTACGCAACGCGGTCAAACTGGTTCGCCATTATGGTCTTCGCGAAGGCACCCGGCGAGGAGCGCGCAAGGCAAAACGAGCATTGGAGATTGCGCTGGGCAAACCTGTCAGCGCGCGTGATCCGCTGAAGACCCAGTATGAGATCTGGTTTGAGGCGCAGTCGGAAAAGCCCTTCCACTGCGCCCGGCTCACATTAAAACAACAGCCGCTCATCAGTATTGTCATGCCGGTCTACAACTTAGATCCGATTTTTTTGCAACGCGCAATCGACTCTGTGAAAGCGCAATCGTATACAAATTGGGAGTTGTGTATCGCTGACGATGCATCGACGAACGAGAAGACGCGGCATTTTCTAGAGCAATTGGACGATGCAAAAGTTCGTCTTGTTTTTTTAGAGAAAAATAAAAATATATCCGGTGCCTCAAACGAGGCGTCCAAGCTTGCAGCCGGGGATTATATTGCGCTGATGGATCACGACGATGAGTTGGCGCCCAATGCGCTCGCAGAGGTTGTACGCATCGCCGTCGAGACCGATGCACAAATTATTTACAGCGATGAAGATTTTATTCGTGTCGACGATAAATTGGATTTTCCGCATTTTAAACCGGATTATTCCCCGGACCTATTGCTTTCCCACAACTACATCACGCATTTATTGGTCTTAAGAAAATCTTTATTCGACCAGTTGGGAGGATTTCGCAACGGCTATGAGGGTGCCCAGGATTACGACTTGTTGCTGCGTGCGGTGGAATGCACGGACAAAATTATCCATGTAACGAAGCCGATCTATCACTGGAGGATGTCTAAACAGTCCACGAGCCTGAATCCATCTGTTAAGCCCGACGCGCATAACAATGGTAAAAAAGCGTTGCGTGACGCGCTTTCACGGCGCGGAATTGATGGAACGGTGGAAGACGGTAATCTGCCGCATTTTTTTCGCATAAAACGGCGATTGGTGTCCACACCTCTCATATCCATCATTGTTCCCTTTAAAGACAAACCTGATTTGCTGCATGATTGCCTGACCAATGTACTGGAGACTACGACTTATCCGGAATACGAAATTCTTGGTGTTTCCAATGATACCTTGACAGTCAGCACATACGACGTGATGGATCACTTTCAAAAGAACGACCAGCGGGTTCGTTTCATTGAACATAACGTCCCCTTTAATTTTTCTTGCATCGTGAACTTCGGGGTCAATGAGTCGCACGGCGCGCACGTCGTATTACTGAACAACGACATTGAGATTATCACGCCGGACTGGTTGGAGTCGTTATTGGAGCACTCACAGCGTCCCGAAGTGGCGGCTGTCGGAGCCAAACTTTACTATCCCAATAATACCATTCAGCATGCGGGAATCATGATCGGTTTGGGTGGTTACGCGGGGCATGTGCATAAGCACTTCCCAGCCACCTCGGAAGGTTATTTTAATCGTCTCAATGTCATCCAGAACATAAGTGCGGTTACCGGTGCGTTGATGATGGTTGAACGTAGCGTGTACGATGAACTCGGCGGTTTCGATGAAGAATGCTTCGGGATTGCCTACAATGACGTAGATTTCTGCTTGCGCGCATTGGGCAAGGGATACCTGAATGTATTCACGCCTTATGTTGAAGCTTATCATCATGAATCGATTTCTCGGGGATACGAAGATACAAAAGAAAAAATAGCGCGTTTCGAAATAGAGAAGGGAAATCTCCGACAACGGTATCAGGAACTGATAAAAAATGGTGACCGTTACTACAACCCGAACTTCGATCAAGGGCGAGACGATTTCGCTATATGAGTGCTTTTGTCGCCCCGATCCTTAAACGTCTAAGGAATCTGACTCGGCTCGAACGGCGGCGGGTCGATGTGACATTGACCCGTATTCAAAAGAAACCGGCGTTGATGTTTTTTTTCAATGCGTTTCTGCTCACGCTCAATGCCTTCGTGCGATTGAAATTCTCGATATTGCGTGTGCTTCAATCAATGGGTTTGGCGAGTCAAGTCGAGCAAGGTCTCGAGGCCCAACAGTTGATACCGTCGTCCATGGTGTCCAGGTCTATATCAGATCCTCTACGTGTATTGTTGATCGTGGAAGATAGCATTGAGCAATGCTTTCGTTATCGAGTCCAACAGAAGCTGGAACAACTGGCTCTTCAACAGGTCCCCGCGGAATGGATTTCGTGGCGGGAGCACGCTATCTCAAGAGAGAGAATACACTTCAACGATATTATTATTTTTTATCGCGTCCCCGGTTTTCCGGATGTGTTAAATACGATCCGATACGCTCGGGCCATCAACAAAGTGGTGGTCTATGACGTAGACGACTTGGTCTTCGATCGAGAGCAATTGGGAGAAAAATTCAAGCACCATAGCGGTCAATTGCGCACGCACGAACGTAATGCCTTGCTCAAGGGTGCCCGCCTGTATCAAAGCGCGCTTCGGGAGTGCGAATTTGCCGTCACGACCACAGCTTCCCTCAAAAGCGAGATCGAGAAGCTTGTTGGAAAAGGTAAGGTATTTGTGTTGCCCAATGGTGTGGATACGCTGGTGACAGCGGCCGCGGACGGTCAACGTGTCCCTAAAAGCACGGAATTCATTGATGTGTTTTATGGCAGTGGCACCAAGACCCATGACGAAGACTTTGCGTTGGTGAGTGGGGTTTTGGAGCGATTGTTATTGGAGTACGACCGGATACGCCTTGTCGTTGCAGGTTATTTGACTCTCCCTGAAACATTGACCAAATATGGAGACCGCGTGGTCAAAATTCCGCTTATGCCGTTCGATTCCTACCTTGCCGTTTTGTCCGCGGCGGATATTAATATTGCGCCGTTGGAAGCCGGCGTTTTCGCGGACTGTAAAAGCGAGATCAAGTGGCTCGAGGCAGGAGTGTTAGGCGTACCATCGGTGGTGTCAGCAACCAGCACCTACAACAGAGCAATCAATCATGGTGTCGACGGCTTTATTGCGGCGGACACAGAAGGTTGGTATGAATGTCTGCAAAAGTTGATCGACGACGAAACATTACGTAGGGAGGTGGGCCGCAGAGCGGGGAAGTCGGCAAGAGAAAAGTATGGCCTGTCGGCACTGAGTCAGAATTTGGCAGAGATCATTCATTCCCTGGTTCAACAATCGATCGAAATTGGGACGCTGAGTGACGGTCCCCGTGAGAGACGGAGAATATTGTTCGTCAACACCGTTTATCCGCCGCATGCCGTCGGCGGGGCCACAGTGGTGATGAAAAAAACGATTGACGACCTGCGGGAAAATTATGCCAATGAGTTTGAGATTTTGGTATTTACCTGCGATGGTGAAAACCCCATTCCATATCAGTTGCACGAATATGCGTGGGAAGATGTCTTGGTTACCGCGTTGAGTATGCCGACGCATCCCGACTTGGAATGGAAGTATGAAGATGCCAAGGCATGCGAGTTGTTCCGAGATTATCTTGAGTATCAAAAGCCGGATCTCGTACATTTTCACAGCATCCAACGGCTAACTGGATCGGTGCTGCAGGCGACGTACGAAGCGGGTATTCCGTTCTTCGTAACGGTACATGATGCGTGGTGGTTGTCGGACCATCAATTTCTTCTCAACGAAGAGGGTCGCGTGGTTAACGCGCAACAGTTGAATCCGATTGTTGCCGCGAGTACGAGTAAGGATATTGTGGGAAGCATCGCCAGGACGCGTTATCTGACAAAACAGTTGACCCATTCAGCGCAGTTGCTAGCGGTGTCGGAGTATCAAGCCGATCTTTACAAAAAAAATGGCTTTTCAAGAATTACGGTGAATAAGAACGGCGTCAAGCCGTTTTCAGACATGAATATGAAAAGTGTCGCAACAGGTAAACTGCGTTTGGGTTATGTGGGTGGTTTGTGCGCGCACAAGGGCTATTACTTTCTGCAGCAGGCAGTTGAAGAACTGATGCTGGAAAACCTGGAACTGCATATTGTCGATTTTGATCTTGCCAGCGGCGAACGGCGGAATGAGCGATGGGGTGGTACCGATATAAGATTTTCTCCTAAGATGCCAGCCGAACGTATGCACGAGTTTTATCAAGACATAGAGATCCTGGTGGCGCCATCGTTATGGCCGGAAAGTTTTGGTTTGGTAACCCGTGAGGCTATGTTAATGGGACGGTGGGTAGTGGCAAGCGACGCAGGAGGTCTAGCTGAAGATCTTCAATCGGGCCTCAATAGTCATATTTTCGATCCTGGCGATATGAAGGCGCTAAAGACAATTCTTGCTGAACTGAATACGCGACATGTGCATTACCAGCAAGCGATTCCTCTGTCGGTGCAAACCAAAAGTAACGTGCCATCTGTATCCGAACAGGTTGCGCAATTAGTTGCATTGTATTACAGCGAGCTATCCGACCATTCGGATGAACATAATGAATCGAAACAGGTTGTAACCTCCCAGGTCGTTTAGGAGCGCCGAATGGAATTATCAATTGTGATCCCCGTGTTTAATGAAGAGGCAAATCTTGCACCGTTATTCGACGAACTAAAAGCGGCTTTGGCCGATTACAATTCTTTGGAAATTGTTTTTGTCGATGATGGCAGCACCGATGGCAGTTTTTCGGTTTTGAAGAGAATTCAAGAGTCGAACAAGGAAGTCCGGGTAATACGCTTTCGTCGCAACTTCGGCCAAACTGCCGCGCTGGCCGCAGGATTCAAATATGCCGAGGGAGACGTCGTCGTTGCCATGGACGCAGATTGTCAAAATGACCCGGCCGACATACCAAAGTTGCTTGCTCAGATAGACGAGGGGCACGATCTTGTTAGTGGTTGGCGCTATGATCGCAAGGATCGATTGTTGTCGCGAAGACTTCCGTCGCGAATTGCAAATTCTCTGATCTCGTGGACGACTGACGTCAAATTGCACGACTATGGTTGCACACTGAAGGCGATCAAAAAAGAGGTCGCAAAAAGCATTACTTTGTACGGAGAATTACATCGTTTTATCCCGGCCGTCGCCAGTTGGATGGGGGTAAGCATCGCGGAGGTCAAAGTCAATCACCGACCGCGTAATTTAGGACAGTCAAAATATGGAATATCCAGGACATTTCGGGTGTTACTCGATCTGATTACCGTTAAGTTCCTGTTGAGTTATTCAGGACGACCCATACATTTTTTTGGCATTCCCGGATTAGCCTGTGGCTTTTTGGGATTTGTCTTGGCGTTGTATATGTCAATAGAGCGTTTATTTTTCGGAATGCCACTTGCCGATAGGCCGCTGCTGTTATTCGCTGTTTTACTCATACTAGTCGGTATCCAGTTTATTGTGTTTGGGTTGTTAGCGGAGTTGCAGACCCGGACCTACCATGAGACGCAGAACAAGTCCATATTTGTAGTCAAAGATACCCATGGATACGACTGAGGCTGAATATCATATATATGCCGTGCTCGTCACTTTCGATCCAGATATTCAGACGCTGACGAGATGTCTGGATAACTTACGCCTGCAAGTTCAAAAAATCTTGATCATCGACAATCTGTCTCAAAATATCGACAAGATAAAAAAAACGGTAGATGCTAATAAAATAGTTGAATTGATCGCTCTTGAAAAAAACGAGGGCCTTGGTCGCGCACATAATGTCGGAATTGACCGGGCTAAGGAAGAAGGCGCGACGCATATACTGTTGTTGGATCACGACAGCATTCCCCGCGAGGATATGGTTCCCAATATGACAGCGGTGCTGAGTGACTTAACCGCGCGCGATATAAAAGTGGCGGCGGTGGGTGCTCGCTATTTAGGTTCGCACCTGGGAAATGAGTCGTATTTTGTACAATTCGGATGGTTAAAATTTCGGCGAGTGTTCTGTTCGGAGCATGGCAAGCGTTATGTCCATGCAGACTTTTTGATCTCATCGGGCACGTTGATCCCTATGTCGATCTTAGAAGAAATCGGAGGCATGGACGAGCGACTGTTTATCGATCATATAGATACAGACTGGTTTTTGCGTGCAAACAGTATGGGTTACCAATCTTATGGCGCGTGTGATGCTTGCATGGAACACGACCTGGGCGAACAGACCTATCGGATATGGTTGGGTCGATGGCGTTACCTACCGAAACACAAACCGTTCCGGTATTACTATATTTTTCGGAATAGCATCCTGCTTTACAAAAAATCCTATGCGCCAGCCAAATGGATGATTAACGATATCTTCCGGTTATTGTTTATACTGATATTTTACTCGTTGGTTTCCGATTCGCGGCTGGATCTGCTGAAAATGATCTCCCGCGGTGTCGCGGACGGTGTACGCGGGATCACCGGGGGGGGGATTACGCCATCTAGAAATTCATGTTAGCCAGAAAAACCATCACGGCTGTAATCGTAAATTATAATGCGGGCGACTGGCTGGAAAAATCGGTTCTGTCTTTGATGAGATCCACTGTTCCGATGTCTGTCTATGTGGTGGACAATCATTCCACAGACGACAGCATTGAGAAAATCAGACAAATCGAGGGACATTCAACTCTAAAGATCATAGAGAATGACGACAATAGAGGATTTGCCGCGGCAAACAATCAGGTTCTGAACACCGTTCCAAGTGATTATTATGTATTGATCAACCCTGACTGCAAGGTTCAGCCGGATACGGTGAACAAAGTGATGGATGTCATGGAGCGAGACAAATGTATTGGATTGGCCAGTTGTTTGATCCGAGACCCTGACGGCGCGATTCAAGAAACCTGCAGGCGAAAATTTCCTACGCCATGGTCGGGATTGGTGAGGGTGCTGGGATTGCATCGGGTTTCTCTTAACAACCCGGTATTTGCCAATTTCGATCTCGGCGGACAGAAAACACATAATGGTGTCGAATTCGTGGAGGCGATATCTGGCGCTTTTATGATCGCGCAGGGCGATGCCGTTCGTGCTGTAGGTGTACTAGACGAAGACTATTTTATGCATTGCGAAGATTTAGACTGGTGTATGCGCTTTTGGCAGTCAGGTTTCAAGGTTGCCTTTGTCCCAGAGGTCGAGGTGATCCATGCCAAAGGTGGCAGTAGTGGGTCTAAAAAGTGGATAGTCAACTGGCATCTTCATCGAGGCATGATGCGATTTTATAACAAGTTCTATAAAGACAAGTATTCTTTACTGGTCATGTGGTTGGTATTTGCCGGTATCGGGTTTAGATTTATTTTGAAAAGTACAACCTTATTGTATATCTCGCTGACTTCGGCGATCGTCAACAGGCATTAGTTGAATTTGGAAAGAGCGATCTTCGTTACCGGTGCCACCGGTATCGTAGGGTGTCCCTTACTTACGTCGTTGGGTGATCGTGGTATCAAAGCGTACGCGCTGAGCCGGAAAAAACAGAGTGTGTCAACGAAACCTCGAGTTCGCTGGCTCGAGTCGGACCTCGATCGACTTTCCGTTACAGGCGACTTACCAAGTGCAGATGTGCTGGTGCATGCAGCCCCCTTATGGCTGTTACCCAGAAACCTACAGTCATTCGTTCGCAGTGGAGTGAGGCGCGTAATAGCGTTCAGCTCAACCAGCGCTGAATCCAAGACAGACACGCGCGATCATAGAGAAAGGGCAATTGCCGATAGATTACAACGGGCCGAAAAAGAGTGTTACGAGCTCTGTAATTACTATGGCGTCGGTCTCACGTTGTTTCGTCCCACGCTGATTTATGGATTCGCGCGTGATCGAAATATCACAACCATAGCGAATTTTATTAAAAGATTTGGTTTTTTTGCCGTAGCGGGTGAAGCCAAAGGCAAGCGGCAGCCTGTACATGCCATGGACCTGGCAGCCTCAAGCATTGAGGTTATCGACAACCCGCAATCAATAAATCGTACTTACAATCTCAGTGGCGGCGAGCAACTGAGCTATCGCGCCATGGTGCAGCGTATTTTCGAGGGACTTGATAAGCCTCCCCGAATAATACACCTGCCTGTTCGCCTGTATCGTGTGGGGCTGCGTTGTATGTCGATGTTGAAAAATGGGCCTTCTTTTTCGCCCGATGTCGCCGACCGAATGAACCGCGATCTTTGTTTTAACCACCAGCAGGCAACTTCTGATTTTGGTTATCGACCTGCCAAATTTCTAATTGATCCCCAACGGGACTTGTATCGCACGTAGGTATGGGAAACATCATCCCATACATGGTTCTCGCGATTTTGGGAAGTTTTTTGCTTGCCGTTATCGTGACTTGGTCGGCAAAACAATATGCGCTAAGAACCGGTATCTTAGACAGGCCGAACGACCGTAGTTCACATACGGCGGACATCCCACGCGGTGGCGGCGTTGGCATTGTATTCCCTATACTGATTGCATTGATCATAATATTGCTGAGTGGATCGTATGATCGGCACACGCTCCTGGTATTTTTATTTGTTGTCGGCTTGCTTGCGGTCGTCGGTTGGCTCGACGATAAATATGAAGTTCATTTTCTTTTGAGAATTATTGCACAGCTTATTGGTGGCGTTGTTGTCTTGAGTGTGATTGGCGCAATAGATTTTCTAGGTATCTTCGGAAAAAACATTCCATTACTTTTTCTTGCACCTATCACCACGCTTTTGTGGTTCGTGTGGATGACGAATCTATACAACTTCATGGACGGGATTGATGGCATTGCAGCCGGACAAGGAGCAGTAGCGGGTTGCTTCCTGGGTATTTGGTTTACGATCCACAATGACTACGTGATGGCCTTGTTCAGTTATGTAATAATGGCGGCCTCGTTGGGATTCTTGGTGTGGAATTGGGCGCCAGCGCGGATATTTATGGGTGATGTGGGCAGCTTGACTTTAGGCGGTGTTTTCGCCCTCATGGCCGTTGTCGCCTATAAAAATCATCAAATACCATTCGGAGCGTTTCTGTTGCTATTCGGGGTTTTTTTGGCGGACGCCACGGTCACACTGATTAAACGAGTTATTCAGGGCAAGATATTTTGGCGCGCCCACCGGGAGCATTTCTACCAGCGAGCGGTCATTGCAGGATGGAGCCATGCACAGGTAACCACGACAGTTGTTGTCACGTCCGTGATAATGGCGATCCTAGGGACGCTTGAAATGCTTCACATTGGCCCGCTGTATCTGTGGCTGCCGTTGGGCATGCTTGTGCTTGGAACGCTAGCATTTCTTGTGCGTAAAAAATCTCTCGCGATCGGCAGATAGCATGAAACAAAGCCTGATAAGTATTCGGAGGCATCTGCGAAGCATCCGTTATCGTTGGCAGGTCATGCTTCATGATCTGTTTATGATACCTGTTGCGTGGTTATCCGCTTACTGGTTGCGTTACAACTTGAGTCAAATACCGGACGAGTTTCTTCATCAGGCGTTTGTGGTGCTTCCGTGGGTGATCTTCGCGCAGGGGGTGGTTTTGGTTATGTTTGGCACCCATCGAGGCGTGTGGCGATTTACGTCGTTGTCTGATCTTGTGCGTATACTCAAATCGGTAGTGGTGGGAACAACGTTAGTCGCGCTTCTCATATTTCTAGTTACCCGGCTTGAATTTGTTCCGCGGTCGGTATTTATTTTGTATGCAATTTTATTGGCCGGCGTGTTATGTGGTTCTCGATTGCTGTTTCGGATGATCAAGGATCAACACTTGAGTATCGCAGTAGAAAAGCGCGCGCTTGTGATTGGCGCGGGAGCCGCCGGCGAACAGCTTGTCAGAGACCTGAAACGCAATGCGACAAGAATCTGTGAACCGGTGGCGTTCGTAGATGACGATCCCATAAAAACCGGGAAAGAAATACATGGTATACGTGTTGTGGGTTCGTGCGACGTCATCGCAGATCTGGCCGAGCGTTGGAATATCGATTTAATAATTATCGCCGTACCCAGCGCAACGGATAAACAGATGCAACGAATCGTCGGTCTGTGTGAGCAATCTGGTATCGATTTCAGAACTCTTCCTGCTATTAACGACATCGTTACCGGTCAGGTAAGTCTGAGTGATATGCGCGAGGTTCGTATCGATGATTTATTGGGTCGGGATCCGGTGCAGCTAGATTGGGGACAGATAAAACATGGGCTGAATAATAAGGTAATACTGGTCACTGGAGCAGGTGGATCAATCGGTAGTGAATTGTGCCGTCAGCTCGACAATGTAGGGTTGGAAAAGCTTATTCTGTTCGAAAACAGCGAATTCAATCTCTACAAGATCGAACAAGAGTTTGCGCGGAATAATCCAGAGCTGAACTGCGTGGCGGTTCTTGGTGATGTGTGTGATCGAGCAGCAGTTAGAAATATTTTTCAACGTTATTTGCCGGACATAGTTTTTCATGCGGCGGCATATAAACACGTTCCATTGCTGGAAGGCCAATTGCGGGAGGCGGTAAAAAATAATGTCATCGGGTCTTGTGTTGTAGCCAGGCAGGCTGCGGAAAGTAAATGTGAGACATTCGTTTTAATTTCCACCGACAAGGCGGTAAACCCAACAAGTCTCATGGGTACGTGCAAGCGAGTGGGTGAGATATATTGTCAAGCGCTTGACACACAGTCTGACACGAGATTTGTCACCGTAAGATTTGGCAACGTATTGGGCTCGGCGGGTAGCGTGGTACCCCTATTTCAGAGTCAGATCAAGGAAGGTGGCCCGGTGACTGTTACCCATCCAGACGTCACACGGTATTTTATGACCATTACTGAGGCCACCCAATTGATTCTTGAAGCAAGTACGGTTGGAAGTGGAGGCGGAATCTACGTGTTGGACATGGGTGAACCCATCGCAGTTAGATATCTGGCAGAACAGATGATCAGGCTCTCTGGAAAGATCCCTGGTGACGACGTCCCCATAGTCTATACGGGTATGCGTCCGGGTGAGAAACTTTACGAGGAGTTGTTTCACTCGGAAGAGCCGCTCACGGACACTGAACATGACAAAATTCTGCTCGCGTCCAGTAGAGACGTCGAATGGAAAGTCGTTGAGCCGATCATTACACGTATGGAGAACGCAGTCGAAACCTTCGATGAGGAAGTGTTAGTTGGTTTGTTAAACCATTTGGTTCCTGAATTCTCCCGCGCGCACAAACAGCTTGACGGACGCGATACAGAGATGCTGGTAGTCGGCGATACGCTGACAGGTTGACCTATGTTGGTACCAGTGATTTTGTCGGGCGGTTCGGGAAGTCGGCTATGGCCCGTGTCACGCCATCTGTTTCCGAAGCAATTTCACGATCTAACGGGTCCGGCAACGTTATTGCAGCAGACCGTTAAACGGGCTCGTCACGTAGCGACCAATGGTAGAGTCATGGTGCTCTGTAACGAAGATCATCGATTCTTGGTTTCAGAGCAACTTGCGAATAGCGGTGTGCATGAGGTGGAAATTGTATTGGAACCCAAGGCATTAAACACTGCTCCCGCGATTACGGTTGCCGCACTGCGTTCTATGCAATTGTATGGTGTTGTGACCTTATTAATATTGCCTTCGGATCACCTTATTGCAAGCGACGAAGATTTTTATAATGCGGCAGAAATTGCTACTCGTTATGCCAGCCAAGGCAAGTTGGTTACATTTGGAATTTTACCGGATAGGCCGGAAACTGGATACGGTTATATTCAAAAAGGGAAAGCATTGGACGGTGATTCTGGTTTTCAAGTAGAGCGCTTTCTCGAGAAACCAACTCAGGCCGTGGCGGTCGACTTGGTACAAAGTGGAGAATATTATTGGAATAGCGGAATGTTTGTATTTCGTAATGATGTTTATCTCGATGAAATCAAGAAGTGGAGACCTGAAATACATCGACGTTGTCTTGAGGCAACGGAAAATATTAGTCACGACGAGAGTTTTACGCGTATTGATCCAGTAGCGTTTTCTAAATGTCAGCAAGATTCGATTGATTATGCAGTGATGGAAAACACCAGGAATGCGGTGGTCGTGCCTCTGGATACGGCATGGAGTGATGTTGGCAGTTGGTCACAATTAATGAAAGCCATGAGTCCGGATGAGGACGGTAATGTGATGCACGGAGATGTGATCATCCGTGAAGTAAAGAATTCTTATATTCGCGCAGAGCAGCGTTTGGTTGTCGCAATTGGCATCGATAATGTCATCATTGTAGAAACCGATGACGCGGTTCTGGTGGCGGATAAAGAACATGACCAACACGTCAAGACTATCGTTGAGGAATTGAATGCACATAGTAGAACTGAGGCCCTGGTTCATACAAAAGTCTATAGACCATGGGGATGTTTCCAGACTTTGGACAGCGGTGATGGCTTTCAAGTAAAAAGGCTCGTCGTCAATCCGGGAGCCAGCATCTCGCTTCAGCTACATCGGCAACGCTCTGAACATTGGATAGTTGTTAGCGGTGTAGCCAATGTCACTCGTGGAGACGAAAGTCTGATATTGAAACCAAATGAATCTACCTATATTCCAGTGAGAACAAAACATAATCTTAAAAATTCGGGCCAAGTGCCTTTAGAAGTGGTAGAGGTGCAAACTGGGTCATACCTTGGCGAGGATGATATCGTCCGGTTTGAAGACGAATATGGCAGAATCTAAAGATATCACAAGTTCATGGCTGGATGAGAGCAGTGGCATACCGGATAATGCGGATTTGTTGTACGACGCAGATCAGGTTACTCGTGCGTTTGACAAACTCGCCGATGAAATAAACCATGCCCTCTATGGGCAATCTCCACTGATTGTCTGCGTGTTGATAGGCGGAATAGTTGTAGCGGGAAGGCTGATAACCAGGCTCAAAATCCCATGCGACATCGGCTATGTGCATGTGTCTCGATACCGAGATCAGACTTTTGGTGGTAAGCTGGATTGGATCACCAGCGTCCACGGCGACGTCAAGAACCGTGTGGTTGTGATCGTCGATGATATTCTTGACGAAGGCACAACCTTGCTGGAAATAGATAAACGCTTGGTGGAGCTAGGGGCGAGTCGGACATTTAAGGCCGTGTTAGTGAAGAAGAGCAAACCATCGGTGGCGACATCGGTCGACTTTTTCGGCTTGGAAGTCCCGGATAGATACGTATTTGGTTGCGGCATGGATTACCGGGGCAGGTTTAGAAACTTGCCCGAAGTGTATGCCCTGGCCGAGGATTGATGGGGACCGTCGGTGTTATTTCCGGCTCCGGATTCAGCCGATTGCCATCATCTGGAGAGTTGTATTCCCCCAGCATCAACCTTACACCGTATGGGCCAACCTCCGCGAGTCTAAGACGGCACAGATTAGCAGGCAAACAGATTTTGGTGTTGGCGCGGCACGGACCACGGCATACCATTGCTCCCCACGAGATCAATTACCGCGCGAATATTTGGGCCTTGAAGACCGCTCAGATAAACGTTGTGATTTCCCTTGTTACGGTAGGTGGAATTGGAAATCGATTTGGACCTGGCACCATTGTTATACCGGAGCAGATTTTGGACTATACATACAATCGCGAGCAAACATTCTTCCAGAATCAAGCCGCGGTTAGTCACATTGACTTCACGTTTCCCTACTGTGAGGAATTAAGGGGAGTATTGATACACAGTGCAGCGGAAGCAAGTATAGACGTGGTAGACACTGGTACCTATGCCGCGACCCAGGGACCAAGGCTCGAGACTGGCGCGGAAGTGAACAGACTGGAGCGCGATGGCGCTGATATTGTCGGTATGACGGGGATGCCGGAAGCAGCCTTGGCGCGGGAACTGGGTCTTTGTTACGCCTGCATGGCACTGGTGGTGAATCACGCCGCGGGCCGTGGACAGGGGGTCGTGACCGGCTCGGAGATTGAGAAT
The DNA here is from genome assembly GCA_947258975.1 of uncultured Gammaproteobacteria bacterium. Classification (GTDB taxonomy): domain Bacteria; phylum Pseudomonadota; class Gammaproteobacteria; order Arenicellales; family JAANXG01; genus CALZGZ01. The sequence continues at coordinate 67,511 of CAMYKK010000005.1, read as the reverse complement.
GTGTGCGCGCAAGGTACGGCTCGATTGTTGGACATTTTGACAGTGGCCGTGCCAAAAGCAGAACAATTGAGATTCAATTTGCCGGAACCCATAAAACCTGGAAGTGGCAGGCACGCATAGCTCATCAGGTATCGCCTCGCTGAGTAAATGTGCTGAATCACGGCTGCTGAGACCAGCGACTCACTTTGACCAAAGCTCCGAAGTGCGGATGATCGAAATAATGAATGTTATTCAACTTTAGGCGCCGTGTTTCTTTTATGATATAGACAGGCGTCTGGTAGTGGCGTGAGGAATAAGGTACCGTAATATTCGTAATGCTTTTCAGCGGACGATGAAAACGTAATTCAACCTCGATAAAAAGTAGTTTTTTGGAATAAAATCGTACTTGACCTGTTAGCTCTGCTTGTTTGCCAACGTAAATTTTGGGTGCATCGCCTTTGTTGACAGCTGGTTGTATCCACGCTACCTGTTTCAAAAGATCGTAGCGTGAACTACGTTTGAGATCGGCGGTAATTTCCCCTAATGTTCCCGCTTGCACGAAGCTGAAATCGGGCTTCTCACTCAGTGGGTCGCCGGTTGGTGTGGGTTCGTCAAGGGCCAATTCGATACGGCGCCCAAATAACTCGTTATCTGCCGAGTCCGGCCCTGTATTTTCAAATACAATAACCTCGATCAAATATTTTTTCTCACTGTCCGTCTGCGCAGAGACGGACGTCACGCTCGACAACATAACCATTAGGCTCAAAGCCTGAATCCAATACATTTTCTTCACGGGACGAAAAATCCACGGAACCGATAGACGTAAGTATAATAGCAGCTTCGTCAACGTTGTTGTGACTATGGCAGTTCGGCAAGTTTTAAAAATGGGTCATCCACTTCTTGTTCAAGCGGCACAGCCGATACTAGAGTTTACAAGTAAGGAGTTGGATGATCTCATCGCAGACATGTTTGATACAATGACCGCGTTGGATGGTGCCGGATTGGCGGCGCCGCAGATCGGTGTTCCCAAACGAGTTGTGATATTTGGTTTGCACAGCAATCGACGCTACCCGGAGGCGGAGCCGGTACCGATGACGGTGCTCATTAATCCCTCTGTTGAACCGGTCTCTTCCGAAATGGAAGCAGGCTGGGAAGGTTGTTTGAGCGTCCCGGGGATGCGTGGAAAGGTTAGCCGCTATCTGCGCATTCGTTATGCCGGTTTCGATCCGTCTGGACATGAAATCCGTCGCGATGCGGAGGGTTTCCACGCTAGGGTCGTACAACACGAGTGTGACCATCTGGACGGAATACTTTATCCCATGCGGATCACCAACCTGCGTGATTTTGGTTATGAGGATGTGCTTTTCCCGGAGCTGATCAGAACCGATTAATTCAATATCTTGCACAAGTCTTGAGCGGCGAGAAATCGAGATTCAGGATCAGCAAAGTCATCGATTATTTTAAGTGTAGTAGGATCAGCCATTTGATACTTGTTCGGCTTTGAATGGAGTAGTTCAATTAAGCGGCCGGGATCAATATCAGGATCTTCTTGGAATACGATTCGTCCTCCTTTTGGGCCTATATCTACGCGGACGATCCCCAGGGGAGCCAGTTGCAAGCGCAGCTTGGTGAGCCTGAACAACATTTTCGCCGGCTGCGGTAGCAGACCAAAGCGATCTATCGCCTCTACCTCGAGTTCCCTGAGCTGCTCTGAGCTCGTAACGCTTGACATGCGTTTGTACATGGTCAGACGCAGATGAACGTCAGGTAAGTACGTGTCGGGGAATAATGCCGGGACATGGAGGTTGATTTCAAAGGCGGAAAGATCCACGTCCACTTTGCCAATGGGTCGTTTATCCGCAGATTTAATCGTTGCTATCGAGCGATTTAGAAAATCTGAATACATCGCGAAGCCAACTTCATCGATGGTTCCACTCTGGGACTCGCCGAGCAACTCTCCAGCTCCGCGAATTTCCAGATCGTGAGATGCAAGGGCGAAACCGGCACCCAAATCCTCCAATGACTCAATGGCTTGAAGTCGCTTTACTGCATCTGATGTAAGCGTTCTGAGAGGAGGGGTTAATAAAAATGCATATGCTTGGTGATGTGACCGGCCTACGCGCCCTCGTAGTTGATGTAATTGAGCCAAGCCAAAGCGGTGCGCGCGATTGATGATAATTGTGTTTGCGGTGGGAATATCGATGCCGCTTTCAATGATTGTTGTGCACACCAATATGCTGAATCTCTGATGATAAAAATCGCTCATGACGTGCTCGAGTTCACTTTCTCGCATTTGCCCATGGGCGCCCTGAATACTCGCTTCCGGGAGCAGTTGATTCAAGGATTGCGTAATCTTTCCCAAAGTTCGCACTTCGTTGTGCAAGAAATACACTTGACCACCACGCCGCAACTCTCGCAGGCAGGCTTCTCGGATCATTGAGTTGTTCCACTCCCGAACGAATGTTTTTATCGATAGCCTCCTTTTCGGAGGAGTTGCGATGATCGATATGTCGCGCATTCCGGACAACGCGATATTTAAGGTTCGTGGGATTGGGGTTGCGGTCAGCGTTAATATGTCAGTTTGTGCGCGAAGTTTTTTCAACTGTTCCTTTTGCCGTACTCCAAACCGGTGTTCTTCATCGATTATTATCAGGCCCAAATGTTTGAACTGAACATCCCGCTGTAAAATTCTGTGCGTACCGATTACGATATCGATTGTTCCGTTTTTCAGTTTTGACAAGACCTCCGATTGTTGTTTTTTGCTTCGAAATCTCGACAGCAACTCGATTACTACGGGCGATTCGGAAAACCTATCTGTAAAACTGTGGAAGTGCTGTTGCGCTAACAGGGTTGTTGGCACAACTACTGCAATTTGCTTGCTCCCTTGAGTAGCAAGAAACGCCGCTCTCAAGGCGACTTCTGTTTTCCCGAATCCAACATCACCGCACACGAGTCGGTCCATAGGTTTTTCGGTGCACATATCTGTAACAACGTCTTCGATTACTTGCGCTTGGTCTGGAGTTTCTTCGAACGGAAATGCGGCTATAAAGGAAACGTATGCATCGTCGGGTGGAGGAAAAGAGGTTCCTTTGCGCACTGCACGCAGCGTTTCGATTTCCAGTAATTCAACGGCGATATCGTGTGCACGTTGCTTGGCGCGCCGTTTCGCTTTTAGCCATGCCTCGCTGCCAAGTTTGTGTAACGGCGCGGCCTCGGCGCTGGCACCCACAAAACGGCTTACCTTGTGGAGTGACAACACTGGTATGTAAAGTTTGTCACCGCCGTAATATTCAAGTGTGAGAAACTCGGTTTGATTCCGATCGATGGTCAGAGTATTTAGTCCCTGATAGCGCCCTACACCGTGTTCATCATGCACTACTGGATCGCCGATTTCGAGCTCTGCTAAAGAACGAATCACTGATTCAGGATCTTGACTTGCGACGCTCCGACGCCGGCGTTGCAGCACGCGCGCGCCGTAAAGTTGTCCCTCAGTCAATACCGCCAGTTTTGGAGAGTCCAGCAACAGACCGTTCTCCAGTGAACCGACCGTCACGGCGAGCGCATGTGGAGACTGGAGAAATGCTTCCCAATTGTCCACCACGTTCACCGTTAGAGATTGATCCCGCAGCAATCCAACAAGGTTCTCTCTGCGACCGGCGGTTTCGGCAACCAGCAAAACGCGACCCGGAAAACCGTCAACAAATTTAAAGAATTCAGCGTACGGCGACGGAGCCCTAAGATTTACCGAAAATTCCGGCGGCGCTTGACTGTTGAAACAATGGGAATCATCAAGTGCCGCGTCGAAAAGTGTTTGGACCTGGATACGAGGATATCGATTCAAGCTGGCGTTGACTTCATCAGGACTCAAGAACAATTGGTCAGGAGGCACTAGCGCCCGATCTGCGTCCAGTGATGCGTTTTGGTAGCGATCTTCAATCTCGGCGGCGGATGTATTCAATGCATTATCGACGTCTTCTACGCAAATGAATGCTGTTTGTTGCGGTAGGTATTGGAAAAATGAGGTGGTGCGGTCGAAAAATAATGGTAAATAGAATTCGATGCCCGGGGGGGCTATTCCGTCACTGATATCGCGGTATACGCTGTAACGTTGCGGATCGCCGGTGAATATTCGTCTGAATGCGCTCCTGAAGATCCTGACGCCCGCGTCGTCAAGCGGAAACTCCCGTGCCGGAAGTAGATGTATCGAGTTGACGTTATTTTTGGATCGTTGCGTATCTGGATCAAAATAGCGTATCGATTCCACCTGATTGTCAAACAAATCAATACGAAAAGGGCGCTCACTTCCCGTCGGGAATATGTCAATCAGACCTCCGCGAACACTAAATTCGCTGGGCGCAACAGTTTGTTCAACCGCATGGTATCCTGCGGTTAAAAGTTTCACTCTGAGTGTATCAACGTCGAGACATTCCCCTGCCTGTATTCGAAAACTATGTCCACGCACATATTCAAGAGGAGCAAGGCGCTGCATAAGACTGCCCGCGGCGAGAATAACTACTCCATGCTTCAGAGTCGGCAGTTGAGAGAGCGTGGAAAGTCTGTGGGAAACGATGTCCGGGTGCGGAGAAAAGTTATCATAAGGAAGACATTCCCAGTCCAGGAAAGTAAACACCGGAATAGCCTCGGAGACATTCAGATAAAACCGTATTTGATCTTCTACTCTTTGCGCGGAACGGGTGTCGGCTGTTACTACGATCACTACACCCAACCGTTTCGCCGCTTGTACAATAGCCACACCAAGACTGCTTCCGTACAACTGGTGCCAATGGATGAGCGGCCGATCAGCGGTGGGCAAACAAGGCTCGAAAGGAGAGATCAAGCTGCAAGAATTGCGTTTGGAATTCAATAGTGAATAGCCCCGCCTTGAAAGGGGACGCATTGTAACCGTGGAGTAGATATGCTGCCAGCGGATGCAATCATTCCAAAAAATCGTACCTGCTGGGGTATTGTGCCTGCAGCGGGTATCGGTAAACGCATGAGTACAGAGATCCCGAAACAATATCTTACAATAGCAGGGCGATCGATTTTAGAATACTCGTTGTCCCAATTATGGGAGGTTTCTGAGCTGGCCGGAATCGTCGTGTGCATTGATGTCCGGGATCCCCATTGGGATAATTTGGGCATACGACACCCCAAACTGCTGGGGACGGCAATGGGTGGCGCGACGCGTGCCGAGTCGGTGATAAACGGCGTCCGATTTCTTCAGACGCGAGGCGACCCCGAAGATTGGGTGTTAGTGCATGATGCAGTTCGCCCATTTGCCTCGCTCAAGAGTATCCAGGCGCTTATCAATAATGTACACGACAACGATGGTGGGCTACTGGCGGTGCCTGTCACGGACACCGTCAAGAAAGTGGCGCCTAATCAGCGTGTAGACCGCAGTGTCAATCGAGAATCATTATGGCTGGCGCAAACCCCGCAGTTTTTTAAACTTGGATTGCTGGAACGGGCGTTGAGTCATGCGTTACGCGATGGTGTATCGATTACTGACGAGGCCAGCGCGATGGAATATGACGGTTATCACCCGAAAGTCGTGCGAGGAAATTTGGACAACATCAAGGTTACAACGCCTGACGATCTCGTTCTAGCGTCTTTCTACCTCCATCAACGTACCAATAAAGATCAAGTGTCATGAGAATAGGTCATGGATTTGACGTGCATGCACTTGTTCCAGGCCGGCCCTTGATTATTGGCGGTATCCGTATAGAGCACGATAAAGGTCTCAAGGGACATTCGGATGCCGATGTATTAATACATGCAATTTGCGACGCCTGCCTGGGGGCCCTCGCGGCGGGAGATTTGGGAACATTGTACCCCGACACCGACGAACGTTTCGAAGGCATTGACAGCCGCCAATTGCTGCGCGACGTGCTTAGACTTGTCAACGATCACAGCAGGCGTATTATCAACGTAGATTCGACGGTGATCGCACAGCTTCCAAAATTGGTGCCCTATATTCCGCAGATGCGGCTTCTGATTGCCGATGATCTGCGCATCGAGCGAGATCAGATCAGCATCAAGGCCACCACCACCGAAAATCTAGGATACTTGGGAAGAGAGGAGGGCATCGCAGCACACGCGGTCGTTTTGTTGGACGAATGTGGAACGCTATGATGTTACTTGCGTTTTAACAGGACATAAATCGCACCGCTGCCGCCGTCGAACGAACGAGCAGCGCAGAACGCAAGTACCTCATCTCGTTGTTTTAGCCATAGCGAAACTTTCTGTTTGAGCACGGATTGTTTCGCTGGTGAGCCAAGACCTTTACCGTGGATAATCCGCACACACCTGTAACGGTTGACTCTGGCCTCGCGCAGAAATTGCGCTAATGTCTCTCGCGCCTGTAAGACCCTGTACCCATGAAGATCCAGTTCTTTCTCGACTAGAAACTCACCGCGGCGTAGTTTGCGAAAAATGTTTCGCTGTACGCCCCCGCGCACGAACAAAAGCTCGTCGCCATTTTCGTGGTCCACAGGATCAAGGTCATATCGGAGTAGGTTGCGCAACACGTCTCGTTCATCGTCTTGTGTTTGTGTGGGATTTGGCATTGGTTTTTTACGATAGGGGCGTATCGTGTCTTGCTTCATGATTGTCGCGCCTTTCATTGAGTCTCGAAACAGACGGCGATCGGGATGGGACACCATAATCAACTTTCCAGGCTATCAAGATAGCGTTCAGCATCCAGCGCGGCCATACAACCGGTACCGGCTGATGTGATTGCCTGCCGGTATACATGATCCATTACGTCACCGGCGGCGAAAACACCAGGGATGCTGGTTGCCGTTGCGTTACCATCCGAACCACCATGGACTCGGATATAGCCTCCAGACATATCTAACTGGTCTTCGAAAAGTTGCGTGTTGGGTGTATGGCCGATAGCAATGAACACGCCCAGAACGGAAAGATCCTTTTTGGCTTTAGAGTGTTTCTCTTGGATGCGAACACCGGTAACTCCGCTGTCGTCACCCAATATTTCATCGAGTGTGTGGTTCCATTCAACCGTGACATTACCGTTGCCGCCGGTACGTTCCATTAGCTTGTCGACAAGAATAGCCTCAGCGCGTAGCTTTTCGCGTCTATGGATTAGCGTCACGGATGACGCGATGTTGGAAAGGTAGACTGCTTCCTCAACTGCGGTGTTTCCACCGCCGATGACCGCCACCGGTTGGTTCTTGTAGAAGAAACCATCGCAGGTAGCGCAAGCCGATACTCCTTTACCTTTAAACTGCTCTTCTGACGGTAGACCCAAATATTTTGCCGAGGCACCGGTAGCAATAATCAAGGCGTCCGCGGAATATGAACCGCCGTCGCCAATTAGCATGAACGGCCGCTGTTGTAACTCGGCCGCATGAATATGGTCAAAGACTATATCTGTGTTGAATCTTTTAGAGTGTTGCAACATACGGTCCATTAAATCTGGCCCTTGAAGTCCTTCAACATCTCCGGGCCAGTTATCAACATCGGTGGTTGTCATGAGCTGGCCTCCCTGCTCGATGCCGGTGATGACAACGGGGGCAAGATTTGCGCGTGCGGCATAGATAGCCGCCGTATACCCGGCGGGGCCGGAACCTAATATCAAGACACGACAATGTTTAACGTCGTCCATAGCGGGTTATCCGAATCAACGAAGTCAGCAGAGAAAAATGATATCCTTGCTAAACGGAGGATTGATAAAGGGCTGAACAGTCATTAATGTTACGCAACACTTCTACCGATAGCAAAGAAACATTTGATCTGGGGCTGGCGTAGGAAAATTTCAAGATCTCGGTGTTGGTGATCTAGCAAGACACTTCACGGCCTACAAACCAGTATATATTTATCTCTATATTATCGCTCTCAATACGATTAGATATGACACAAGCACGTCGCACAAGGGTTGTTTCCTCTCCCTTCGTTCCACCAAAAATCATGAATACGCTTCGCGAAAGCGGTGTCTTCGTGCTCATGGCGATAGCTCTGTACTTATTGATGGCACTGGCCAGCTACTCACCGCAGGACCCAGGTTGGTCCCAAACGGGAGCGGGTGATGCAATACAAAATATGGGCGGTAGGTTCGGTGCGTGGTTGGCAGACTTTCTCCACCACGCTTTCGGCCGTATGGCTTACTTATTTCCGTTAATTATACTGGCTGTTGGTTGGAGAATTTATCAGGCGCGACACAGTGGGACCCCTGCGACGTATCAAAAAAAGATACTGGTGAGTATTGGATTTTTGCTGACCATGATTGGTGCTTGCGGTCTTGAGTTTCAACATTTCCATCATGCGTCGGAAAATGTGCCGTATATGCCCGGCGGGGTGATGGGCTCCCTGGCGGCAGGCGCTTTGTCATCCGTGTTTGGAGACATTGGGGGGACCGTATTCTTGCTCACAATGTTTCTCACCGGAGTGACGTTTTTCACTGGATTATCTTGGTTCTGGCTAATGGATAAGACCGGCGAATATGCGTTCAAACTTTTTGCGCTCATGCAAAACAGGTTCGGCTCCATGATTGATCGGTCCGTCGGTAAGCGTGCGCGTCGTTCTCGGGAGGATGCAGTGATGCGCATCAAGGAAAGGCTGTATAAGACACGGGCGCCTCGAATAGAACCGAAAATCAAGTCACCGCCTCAGAGCGGGCGTCTGGAACGCGAGAAACAATCAAAGTTGTTTGAAGCGAGCCCGACTGCTTCGTCGGTAATTCCGCCATTGACTTTACTCGATCCACCCGTGACACACGATGCAGGCTATTCGAAACAGACATTAGAAACGATGTCGAGATTGGTGGAAAAGAAACTCGCTGATTTCAATGTCGATGTTGAAGTAGTTGAAGTTCATCCTGGACCGGTGATCACGCGTTTTGAAATTGAACCGGCGCGTGGGATTAAGTCGAGTCAAATAGGCGGCCTCGCAAGGGATATCGCACGAGCACTTTCTGTCGTGAGTGTGCGCGTGGTGGATAATATACCGGGGAAATCCGTCATTGGTCTTGAGGTTCCTAACGAAAACCGGGAAACGGTCCATTTGGTCGAGGGCTTGTCGGCGCGCCCCTATGAAGATGCGAATACACCATTGGCGTTGATGCTTGGTAAAGATATCGGTGGTGCTCCGGTCATCACTGATCTCTGCAAAATGCCGCATTTATTAATTGCGGGTACCACCGGATCCGGTAAGTCCGTGTGTATCAATGCGCTAATCTTGAGTATTCTCTATAAATCATCGCCGCTGGATGTCCGCTTGATAATGGTAGACCCGAAGATGCTCGAGCTCTCGGTTTATGACGGAATTCCGCACCTGCTGGCACCAGTTGTTACCGATATGAAGGAAGCGGCTAACGCCCTGAGTTGGTGTATTGTGGAGATGGAACGTCGATACCGGCTTATGGCGGCAATGAGTGTGAGGAACATTTCCGGATTTAACCGTAAAGTGAAAACCAGTATTGCGGAAGGCACTCCAATACTAGATCCGTTAACTAATGAACAGGAACAGGATTCTGAGCCCTTATCGCCACTTCCGTATATTGTAGTCATTATTGATGAGCTCGCCGACTTAATGCTGGTTGTGGGGAAACAAGTCGAACAATTAATTACGCGCCTGGCTCAGAAAGGGCGCGCATCCGGTATTCATCTTATACTTGCCACACAACGACCGTCGGTTGATGTAATTACCGGCCTGATCAAGGCGAATATTCCATCACGTATCGCTTTTCAAGTTTCCGCGCGAGTGGATTCCAGGACGGTGCTCGATCAAATTGGTGCTGATCAGTTATTGGGGTACGGTGACATGCTGTATCTTCCGCCTGGCACGAGCACACCGATACGTGTGCACGGTAGCTTCGTGTCTGACCAAGAAATCCATCGCGTGGTTGAGTACCTGAAACGCGCGGGCCAACCTCAATATGATGAACAAGTGTTGTCTGGAGCATCCGGCTATCCGGATGCCGAGTCGTTAGGGGGTGTGTCAGACAGCAACGGTGGCGCTGAAGATGATCCATTGTATGACCAAGCGTTGCGTTTGGTCACAGAAACACGGCGTGCGTCGATTTCGGCCGTTCAAAGGCAGCTGCGTGTGGGCTACAACCGTGCGGCGCGGATGATCGAGGGGATGGAGCAGGCCGGGGTGGTTGGTCCGCTACAATCGAACGGTAAACGTGAGGTGTTGGCGCCGCCGCCGAGTAAATAGGGTTGATGAAATCAATTGTCGTGGTCGTGTTTTTTTCCGCCATTACTTGGGCTGCGTCCGCTGTGCCGGGGTCCCGAGGCGTGGATAGTCTTGATCGGTTTTTCCGTGAGGTCGGAACGTTTTCCGCTCGGTTCGAACAGGTAGTCCTTGATGAGGACCTTAATCTAATCGAAGAAAGCGGCGGTCGTATGACAATAAAGCGTCCGGGACGTTTTCGATGGGACTACGATCCGCCGTTGGAACAAAAAATCATCAGTGACGGCGATAAGGTTTGGATTCACGATATAGATCTGGAACAAGTTACTGTACGACCGCTGGTTGACATATTGGGGAAAACACCGGCCACTATATTGGCAGGCAAAGGAAATATTTCTGATAATTACTCAGTCGCTGATTTAGGCACCTACGGCAAGCTATCGTGGGTTGGCGTGCAGTCTAAACAAGAAGACAGTGCCTTTGCTGACATGCGAATTGGTTTTGAGAACGGCAATCTGCGCGTAATGGAACTTGTCGATAATCTAGGACAGACCACGCGTATCACTTTATTGGATTCGGTGGAAAATCCCCTGATTGCAGATGATCGCTTTGCGTTTACGCCTCCTCGCGGCGTCGACGTAATCGATCAAACCAAGAATTAGCATAATTTAGACGATTGTTATTGCTCGATAGTTCAATGAATAATTTGCTTGCGATCGCGGTCGCTGGCGCCATTGGGGCAGTCTTGCGCTATCTTGTGGCCTCAGGAGTCTATGAAATCTTTGGCCGGGAGTTTCCCTATGGTACGCTGGCCGTCAATCTGATTGGGTCATTCTTGATTGGCTATTTGTTCGTATGGTTTTTGGATCGTTCAGCGGCATCCGAGGCCTGGCGCTTGGCAGTTTTGGTCGGCTTGCTGGGAAGCTTTACAACATTTTCGAGCTTTTCACTGGAGACCTATAATCTGGTGACGACAGGCTATTATGTCCGTGCAGTTGCAAACATATTTCTAAGTTTATCTCTTTGTCTGTTGGGCACATGGGCCGGCATCAGCATTGCTCGAAACGTATAGCTGGTTATGAATACCGCGCTTGTCACCTTTGTTAGAATCTACCTGACCGAAGGTGAACGACATGTCGACTCACTGCTGAAGCAGCTTCATGACGTTGAGAAAGTCAGAGGTGTTACCGTGTTTCGTGGCGTGTCGGGGTTCGGTAAATCGGGCATTATGCATTCTTCTCACCTGTTGGACTTGTCAGGTAATTTACCGTTAGTTGTCGAGTTCTTTGACGCACCAAGCAAAATCGAGATGATTTTGTCCCACCTCGAAGACAAATTTGAAAGAGGGCACGTGGTTCAGTGGTCGGCGGAAGTCAACCTCTAGGCAAAGACACGGATGCTGGACCCGCAAGCTCTCAAAAGTAATATTCTCGATATTGCAGCACGATTGCGCGATCGAGGATTCGAGTTGGATGTCGAACGATATATCGACCTAGAAAAGCGTCGTCGAGCCCTACAAACGGAGACTGAACGACTTCGAAATGAACGTAATGTACGATCTAAAACAATCGGAGAAGCAAAAGCACGAGGCGAGGAAATCGAACCATTAATTGCGGCGGTGGGTGATCTGGGAGCGCGTCTATCGAATTTGGAAGCAGAATTAGATGATATTCAAGATCAGCTGGAGCAAATCTATTACGAAACTCCGAATGTCGCACACAGCACTGTACCGATCGGAAAGGACGAAAAAGACAATAAAGAAATCAGGCGTTGGGGCCGCAAACCTGACTTAACGTTCAAACCGCGTGACCATGTAGAGCTTGGCAATATTGTTGCTGGGATGAGTTTCGATCTCGCTGCAAAACTCTCTGGATCCCGTTTTGTTGTGATGCATGGAGCATTAGCTCGATTACATCGAGCGTTGACCCAGTTTATGTTGGATTTGCACACAACGGAGCACGGATATGAAGAGTACTATGTACCCTATTTGGTTAATCGGGAAAGTCTGTTGGGCACCGGGCAACTTCCAAAGTTTTCCGATGACCAGTTCGCCACAACGACAGATGAGTTGTTTTTGATTCCCACTGCCGAAGTGCCTCTTACGAACATGGTTCGTGATTCAATCATTGACTCCGCGGATCTGCCTATCAAACTGGTCGCTCATACCCCATGTTTTCGACGCGAGGCGGGCAGTTATGGTAAGGATACCCGCGGCATGATTCGGCAACATCAGTTTGAAAAAGTGGAACTGGTACAGATAGTAAAACCACTTCAGTCATATGATGCTTTAGAGGAGCTTACCGATAACGCAGAAACAGTATTGCGCCATTTGGAGTTACCTTACCGCGTGGTAAGCCTTTGTACTGGCGATATCGGATTTGCGGCGGCCAAGACCTACGATTTAGAGGTATGGATGCCGGGGCAGCAGAACTATCGGGAGATTTCCTCATGTAGTAATTTCGAATCCTTCCAGGCACGGCGCATGAATGCCCGGTGGAGAAACTTGACGAGCGGACACAAGGAACTGGTACATACCTTGAACGGCTCGGGACTGGCCATCGGCCGGACGTTGGTAGCGGTGATGGAAAACTACCAACAATTCGATGGCAGCATTCGCGTACCGCGCGTGCTAATCGACTATATGAACGGCGTGGAAACGATACCAAGGAAACAAGAATAAAGTATGCATATCAACAAGTTACATCAGAGTGATCGGAAACCTGTAACGGTGAGGCGGTGGCACATGAGCCCGAGGAGCCCCGCTTTGTGCGCCAGGAACCATTGGCGGTACAATCATCTCTTCAAAGAAGCTAGGTGGCACCTGCGACATGCAATAACAATGTGAAGATTAGTTATTTGCCGGTAATGCCCAACTAACCGCATGATGAGCTTTAGAGGTCTACGATGAACAAAAAAACAATCCTGGGGATTCTGATATCGATTGTTGTAATTCCATACGCGGTCCAGGCAGAACTTGGAGCCGATATTCACGTTCAATCCGATAGCGACCAAATCCGTTTGGACATTGATAGAAGGACTTTTGATGAAATCAAATTATTTTTGGAGCAAGGCTATCCCTCGGTATCGGTGATGCTGCATGGCGTGTCGATGGGAATGTCGATCAACGATGTTGTTTATCTTGCCGTCAAATCCAATCCCCAACGAGCAAAGGAATTCTATGATACGGCGGTTTCATTGTTGCCGTCGTTGCCAGGTTGGGCAATACAAAATGAAGATGGTTCAGATCGATACTATGTCAATTACACGGCGAGCGAACTCGGCGCGCAAACTACGGTTGCTGAAGTTGCCCGGCGCTTTTTTGAACAGAACATGCGACTTGCCCCGTTTCCGAAATGGTATACTGGTGGTTACCATTTGAAGGTAGCGACCGACGAGTTAGCAGGGTTGGTCAAGGACAGTTGGTGGTACCGGCAGGGGAATTTACAGCCGAACTCTCCGCGCAGTGCCCCAAATCGGCCGATATTTGTTTCCTTATATGGCGACCGCAACGAAATCGTGGTAGACAGCGGCGCCGGACGAATACGTAATGCACAGCAACAGGGAATTCGAGAACTTCCGGTGGTGTTCGTATACAACGACATACGCACGCGTCCGATCAGCCGCTACCGTGCCGACATCAAGGTCAAGGCAATCGTTGATGACTTTTTCGAGAGCGGAATCAAGCTCACTGCCGTACCGGAATGGCGGCAGGTAGGCGACCATCACATTGTTGCTTCCGTTGCAGAGCTCATGGAATTGATAGACACGATCGATAAGAAAGATATTGACCCGGCTAGATGGTCGGCAATTACACAAGAGATCAGAAACAATGGTTTCAATGCGCCCCTGCTGATTTCGTTATTGAATTCAGGCGACGGACGGATGTGGGTCGACGAAGCGGATCGCATTACAGCGGCGGCCGAGCTTGGTGTCGAGCAGGTGCCGGTAGTGCTTTTATATCATGATATTGGGCGGCCACCGTGCGGTCAGCCAATTCGGACAACGGCGTTGATTTGTTCGGCCGCGCTTGCCGCGGGTGCGGATGCCTCGATTTGCCAACTACCCCCCGGTGTGCGTGCGCCATCGCCAGGTTATTTTGCGTCGGGTGGCGGTGGAGGTTTTCCCGCGCCTTCGCCAACACCAACACCACCACCACCACCACCACCACCGACAACTACAGTGCCACCGCCGACAACCACGGTGCCGCCGCCACCGACGACAACTATACCTCCTCCGCCCCCATCCTCTCCGGTGTTGCCTTAGGGGCGGACTATGGCAAATAAGCAGCGAGAATTGGGGCACAGCCAACGACATCATATGAATCTAAAATGGGTGCTTAGCTTAGTGGTGGGGGTTTCAGCAGCATTATCAGCGATACATGTCGCGGCTCAAGATAGTGCTTTGGATACAGAAGCTCTCCCAGATCAGAACCTGGTGTTTGGTGTGTCTCCCGCGGCACAGACACAGCAAATGCTCAATCTGCTGCCGGACGCGTTTAGAGAAGAGTTGCTTGGATTTAACGCGGCATTGGGAATCGGCGCGCAGCATCATACTAACGTCAGGCGTACACCCGACGATGAAATCAGTGATACCGCAATTGTGATACGGCCTGAGGTCGCCTACCAAACGGATATAGCTGGGAGGCATAGAGGTAAACTCGGTTATGTTGCCAGCATCATACGGCATCAAGATCTCGATAGTGAAGACTCGACCAACCAGAGCCTGGACGGCGCCCTTCGCTTCGACCTAACCCCGATACTCAATGTGCGCGTATTCGGCCGATATACCGATGGTTCCGAAGAGCGGGGCGCCTCCGGGTCAAGGACTTTTATCGACAATGAACCGGATGAGTTCGAGACCGTTACTTATGGGGGCGAAGTAGTCCTGGGCCGCACAACACAGAAACTTCGAGTTGCAGTGGGGGCAAGCAAGTCTGAATGGAGTTATCAGAACAATAATCAGGAATTTCGCGATCGTGATTATGATCGTGTTCATGGGGTACTGTTCTATAATGTCGCACCGAAGACCAATCTATTTTTAGAGGCCAGGCACGTTGAAATTGATTATCCTCAGCAATTCAGGAATCTAAATAGCGAGGAAGATGCGTACTATGTCGGTATACGATGGCGGGCATCTGCAATGATAGAGGTGCTTGCCAAAATTGGACGTCTCGAAAAGGATATGGCCGATCCAGCCGTGCAGGATTTCGACGGCACGAGTTACTTGGGGAAACTGTCTTGGTCACCCAAGACTTATAGCCGCATTGAACTTTATGCGTCCCGAACCACCGAAGAAAGCGCACAGCAGGAATTTGCAGCGTTGGGGCCCGGTTTTTTTGTCAGTGAATTGATCGGTGTGAATTGGACACACATGATTACCTCGAGGTGGCGCGCATACGCTTACTTTAATCATATCGATGATGATCATCCAGACGACCGGCTGGACACGCTCAAAGACTACGGTGTTGGATTAACCTACAAAATAAACACCTGGTTGAACGCGTCCGCTCGATATGGCGAAGTTGAGCGAGACTCTACCGAATCCGATGCGGTGTACGAAGACCAGATAGCGTCGCTCTTTTTACGAGGCGGTTTTTAAATGAGTGCTGCAGTACGCTAAAATGTCGCCTGGGCACGAATTGGAGTCAATTCAATTCATCTTTACACCCCACGTCTAATGGGCAAAAGGCTCGTCTTATTGAGCGGGTTGACGTTAAGTATTCCGGTGGTTACCAACCTGCAAGCTGATAATCTTGGGATTTTGCCGGATCTGGAATATCGCATAGACAAACAAGGACGATCCTTCGCTGCAGCGAACCAGACACCGGGTTCACGGGCAAGGACATTACCCTCTAATCCCAGTCGGCCGGCAAACGAAAAGTCGAATCCAACCGCTCCTGCATCATCAACCACCCCGGTATTAGCGGCATCCAGCACACGCCAGCCCCTGGGGGAATATATGATTTCACCGGGCGATATCATATCTGTCAGGGTGTTCGGGGAACCTGATTTGAGTTTGAGCGGCATCAGAGTGCCAACAGACGGCCATATCTCCTATCCGTTGCTCGGTCAGATTCGCATAAACAACCATACCGTGCGATCTCTCGAGCAGCAATTGACGGCACTGTTACGAAATGGCTTCCTGCAAAAACCCAAGGTGTCCGTCTCAATCGTTGAGTACCGTCCGATATTCGTAAAAGGCGGCGTTAATTCACCGGGTGCCCATGACTATGCCGAAGGGTTGACGGTGGAAAAAGCACTTGCACTCGCCGGTGGTTTTTCGAACAAAGGTAAAGTAGAAGGCATCATTGTACTTCGTGACAGCGGTACGTCGGAGGTCGTGGGCCTTGACTACTCGATATTGCCAGGCGACGTGATCACTGTTCCCGAAGTGGCTGTGGTTAATACAAAGGAGTACATTTATTTGCACGGCGAGGTAAATAGCCCCGGAAGTTACGAATACAGGAAAGGTTTAACAGTCGAAAAGGCATTAGCATTAGCCGGCGGCTTCAGCGATCGTGCATCGAAACGAAAAATCCAAATTTCTCGTGAAAACGAGGCCGGTGATTGGGTCCGGCTGAAGAAATTGGAACTGAATTTTATGGTTGAACCCGGTGATGTCATTACAGTGGGGGCAAGCCTGTTTTAGTGGACACGAGTTCGAAATTGCCGCTTAAGACGGTGAAAACAGGTGACGGTAATAGTGCGCCGTCGTTTCCTATGGTTTTTCCTCAGGCCGATGATTCGCGAATCAACCTTGGTGATTATCTAGGCGTAATAAAGCGCTATAAGTGGAGCATTATAGCGATGGCTCTATTAGGGGCCATCATAGGTGGACTCAAGGCGATGTCCGGCGTGCCTGTATACCGGGCAACCGTAACGATGGTGGTCGAACCGGATTTTTCTTCTTTAGCGTCCGCGACACCAGGCGCGGCCATCTACGCGACGGCGTGGCGTTTCTATGAGACGCAATATGATCTACTCCGGAGCCGTGCTGTAGCGGAACGCGTAGTCAAAAAGATGGATCTGGTGGATCGTCGCGGTCCTAGACCACGTGCTGCTTTTTCTATTATCGATGAAATGAAGAAGCTTATTGTTTCTAGCGTTGACAAGAACACTGAGCGCAATGAAGTAGAGAGATCGTTGAGCGTGCGACAAGAGAAAGCCAAGCGCGAAGCGTCGGCGGCATTTATACAAGGCGGAGTGAGTGTTAACGGCGGTGACAAAAGTCAATTAGTGTATGTTTCCTTTGATTCTACGGATCCAAACTTTGCTTCTGATGTAGCCAACTCTTTGGTCGAATCGTATATAGAGCTGGAGTTGGAATCACGTCTGAATCGTGCTAAGCGTGCCAGCAACTGGTTGACTGAACGTCTAAATGATCTACGTGAAAAACTTACTTTGTCCGAGCAAAAGTTACAGGAATTTCAGTCGCGGGAAGGCATGATCGACCTCAAGAGTATCGAACAACTGACAAGTAATGAATTGAGTTTGTTGACTCAGGAGTTGCTTAACGCCAACACCAAATATTCAGAACTAGCGAAACGGTATGGTCCAAAGCACCCCAAAATGCTGGCCGCTCAATCCGAGCTGAATGCCACCAAACGCCGGTTGTCAGAAGCGTCGACGCGTATCGTGGAGACGCGCACCAAAGAGTTCGAGTTGGCGCAGTTAGAGCGAGAGGTGAGTGCAAATCGGGAACTCTATGACGTGTTCTTGAATAAGTTCCGGGAAACCGATTTGTCGGTTGACAATCAACTAAGCAGCGTACGTGTGGTAGATCAGGCACTTCCCCCCAAAGCTCCATTTAAGCCAGATAAAATGGAAATACTTACGTTGTGGGGGGTGATGGGCTTAGGCATCGGTTTGCTGCTTGCTTTTCTGAGGAATCAATTAGATAACACGTTTAACGATATCGAAAAACTCGAACAGCGATTCAATCTTCCTGTTCTTGGTGTGGTCCCTCTTTTGAGTCCGAAAGACTTGAAAAGCCTACAAAAGGAGGCCAAGTCCAAGAACATCGGTTATGTGATCGGCCCGGAACGCTATTTTGTGAGTGAAAAAAAATCCTCGTTTTCCGAATCGGTCAATCATATTCGCACAGGAATTATGTATTCTAATATCGATGATCCGCCGCAAGTTATACTCATCACCTCTTCGGTGCAAGCGGAAGGTAAGACCACATTGGCTACCAATCTTGCTTTATCGTTGGCGCAACTTGGCGATACGTTGTTGATCGATGCGGATCTGAGAAAACCACGGCTCGGGAAAATAACATCCATCGATAGTGAGGGTGGTTTGATCGATTTTGTGGCGGGAAGCAGGTCGTTGCATGACTGCATCAAGACAGACGCTGATTGTCCCGAGCTCTCTATCTTAGGGTGTGGTGTCATTCCTCCGAATCCCTTGGAGCTGCTGTCATCCAAGAAGATGGCGAACGCAATCAACGACCTGAAGCACAGTTTTTCTCATATTGTTATTGACACCGCGCCGATTTTGCCGGTGAGCGACGCGATAGTTCTGAGTCACATAGTGGATGCAGTGTTAATGGTAATACAATCCGAGCGTACGACACAGAATATGGTGCGCGATGCGTTACGGCGCTTGGAAGCGGCCAATATTGTTCCACTCGGATTTGTTCTGAGCCAGGTAAGTCATAAAAAGGCTTCATATTACTACGATGGAAAGTATAGTAGTTATTATGGTGAGTACCATAAACAAGACGCTCTTGTTAAAAGAGCGTCTTAAGTCATTCCCTTACATATTCTGTAGCAAACACACTTAAAGTTGTCGCGCACATCCAGCTTCACTGTACTTGCTGTGGCGGCTATTCTGTTGTCTTGGTGCCTGATCTCCACGTTTGCTCATCGGGTTATGAATATCTCCGGGCAATATGCGGCGGAATTGGACGGCAGGGGCTGGATGGAAGACGTAAACAATTGGCACTCGATCGTAAAACATCTCGAAACGGCTCTATCCTGGAGGCCCCTGGATACAGACCTTCTATTGCGACTGGCCCGTCTGTACCGATGGCGCGCATTCGACCAAAGGTTGTCTCCTAAACTTGCTCGGGAATCGCACAATATTGCCATTCGATATGTGAGGGACGCTTGCCGTAGACGTCCATCTTGGGGTTTATCGTGGGCTACATTGGCAGTAGTAAAAACTGCCGCAGGCCAGATAGATCAAGAAATGATTATGGCCTTGAATAGGGCCGTCATATTGGGCCCGTGGGAACGGCAGGTGCAGCACCAAATTGTAGTGGCCGGTATGCAAACCTGGCATCGCTTGCCCGCCGCGACGCAACGATCAGTGTTCGACACCATCGATAGAGCGCTCCGGGATGCCAGGCTTTCCAAATTCGTACTTGAGACGGCCATACTAAACAACTGGCAGTTGCATTTAATCCCATTGCTGCAAAAGAATGAGGATATGAAGCGTTTATTCGAACGTATGAATTCCAAACACAAGAATGAACGCTAGCATGTTGCAAACCGTGGCAAGATCGATAAACGTAATATGTTATGTGCTACTGCTGACTTTGATTATTTGGCTTCCGATTCCACTGGGCAGCCGGCCACAATGGTCGACACAACTGATGGAGATCGCGGCGTTGACGATATTGCTGATGTGGCTTGTTTCGCAAATCCTCGCGAAATCAATAGCGCCATCAAAATATCGATCCGTTAAAGTTGTAATACTATTCATGGCATTGTGGTTGTTGTATCAACTGCTGCAAGTCATACCGTTAAGCGAATCACTCGCAAGATTTCTCTCTCCGGGGGCATTCACATTATATTATCCTGCTGTTTCCGATTTGGACCACGCTTGGGTGTATTCGGTAAGTTTAGACCGCAACACCAGTCTCGAAGAGACTGTAAAGTATAGCGCGTATGTCGCACTGTTTTTTTTGACATTTGTTCTAATCGATAGCCGTCAACGCCTGGTGATTTTCGCGTATACGATCTTTTTAATCGGTTTTTTTCAATCTGTTTTTGGCATTTACGCCATGTTCACCGACTTATATCTGGTACCGAAGGAAACCCTGGATGGGCATCGGTGGGTGATCGGGACGTTCGTAAACCGCAACCATTATGCTGCGCATATAGTGATGACGATTGGTGTCGGACTCGGTTTGTTATATTCGCAACTTGAGCCATCAAGATCTTGGTCGAACGCCCGGAATATATTTTTAAACCTGGCAGACATGATGTTGGGCATCCCTGGTTGGATATTTGCGTGCCTGATTGTACTTTTTGCGGCACTATTTTTGAGTCAATCGCGTGGCGGAGTGATCTCATTTGCCAGTGCGTTTTTACTGCTGACAGTATTGACGCTCCGTGTGAAAACCAGGAAAGAGCAGATCTATAAGATCGTTGTTACGACTGGATTAGTCGCCGCGTTGTCAGCAGCGTGGTTAGGTGTGGGCGACCTGGCCAAAAGATTTACAGATTCCATGAACGATGAACGATGGGAACAATGGAGATTAACGACCCATATCATAAAGGATTACCCAACCTTTGGGGTAGGTAGTGGTAATTATCGATGGGTATTCCCTAACTACCGTGAAGGTACATTGCGGACGTTATCTTATGAGCATGCCCATCAGGATTATATGGAGCTATTGTCTGAACAAGGCTTGGTTGGAACGTTGATATTATCGGTTGCTTTTTTTCTTATCATAAAAACGTTATTGAGATCATACCATGCAAAAAAACACCAATTGCTTCGTGGCATGATCTTCGGCTCGTTGATATCGATGATGGCGTTCATGATTCATGGTTTGGTCGACTTCAATTTTCGAATTCCCGCAAACGCCGCTTACTTCTACATTATCGCAGCTTTGGGATTAGTTTCGACAACGTTAAGCAGAAAAATTGGGAGGCCCGGTGTTAATGGTGGCGAACAATAGAAAACGCGTCTTGATCACTGGTGGAGCAGGATTTTTGGGATCACATCTGTGCGACAAACTCGTTAAGGGCGGAAATGAGGTGCTATGCGTTGATAACTATTTTACGGGAACCAAACAAAACGTATCGCATCTGCTGGGTAATCCATTTTTTGAAATTCTTCGTCACGATATCACATTTCCGTTGTACGTTGAGGTCGACGAAATTTATAACTTGGCTTGCCCAGCGTCTCCAATACATTATCAGCATGACCCAGTGCAGACGACGAAAACCAGCGTCCATGGGGCCATCAATATGCTCGGACTGAGTAAACGCATAAAGGCGCGCATCCTCCAGGCTTCGACAAGCGAGGTTTATGGTGATCCTTCGGTGCATCCACAAACAGAAAGTTATTGGGGTAACGTCAATCCAGTGGGCATACGGGCCTGTTATGATGAGGGGAAACGCTGCGCCGAAACGTTATTTTTTGACTATTACCGCCAGCATCGACTTCCTATTAAGGTATTGCGAATCTTCAATACCTACGGACCTAGGATGCACCCAAACGACGGGCGTGTTGTATCGAACTTTATCGTACAGGCGCTACGTAATGATGCAATTACGATCTTCGGAGATGGATCGCAAACTAGGTCTTTTTGCTACGTATCGGATTTGATTGATGCAATGACGGGTTTTATGGAAACACCGCTAGAATTTACTGGACCCCTCAATGCAGGGAACCCGGTTGAATTCACAATATTGGAATTGGCTGAAACCATCATCACGTTAACCGGTTCCAGATCGCGAATCACCAACAAACCTCTGCCTCACGATGATCCAAAACAACGGTGTCCGAACATTTCATTAGCCGAGCGAGAGTTGGGTTGGAAACCGAAAGTCGGCTTGGAAGAGGGCCTCAAGAAAACCATAGATTACTTCGACAAGAATTTATAAAGCCAAACTAAGTTTCGAGATTATTAGAGCCCGTGAAACGACGCATTTTAGTTACTGACGGAGCCGGTTATATCGGTAGTCATACATGTAAATATCTTTTTCATCATGGATTCGAACCGATTTGTTACGATAACCTGGTTCACGGTCATCGAGACTTTGTGAAGTGGGGCCCTTTTGAAGAAGGCGATATCAACGACTCTCAGCGCCTGCATTCAGTAATCGACAAATACCGGCCTGAAGCGGTCATGCATTTCGCGGCTTACGCATACGTTGGGGAGTCAATGTCTGACCCTATGAAGTACTACAGGAATAACGTTTACGGCAGCATGACCCTGTTACAAGCGATGTGTGAACGCGACGTCCAAAAGATTGTATTTTCGAGCACATGTGCGACGTACGGCGTCCCAGAGACTATTCCCATTCCTGTCGAGCATGCGCAGCAACCCGTTGATCCCTACGGTCGTTCGAAATTGGCGATAGAGAGGATGCTTAGAGACTACACGTATGCGTATGGTATTCGTGGTTGTTGCTTACGTTATTTTAACGCGGCCGGGTCAGATCCAGAATGTGAACTCGGTGAGTGGCACGAACCTGAGACTCACTTGATACCGAGTAATTTAGAGATCGTAATATGTGCGGGCTAGCCGCTATTTTTTGTTACAACAATCGCTCGCCGCGTGTCTCAACGCGGGAACTAACCTTGATGCAACAACAAATGCGTAATCGAGGGCCCGATAGTGAAGGTGTCTGGGTTGGAGATTCTGTCGGTTTGGCTCATACCCGTCTAGCCATAGTCGATTTGAGTGATGCTGGTCGCCAACCTATGGCGGATGAAATAAGTAACAGCGTGTTGGTGTATAACGGAGAGATCTACAACTTCGGAGAAATTAAAACAGAGCTTGAACGCAAAGGCTACGTGTTTCACTCAAAAACGGATACGGAGGTCTTGCTTTATCTATACCGGGAAAAAGGCGAGAAAATAGTCAACTATTTGCACGGCATGTATGCCTTCGTCATCTGGGACGCCAACAGAAAAGTCTTGTTCTGCGCGCGTGACCCCTATGGGATCAAACCGCTGTATTACTCCGACGACGGTAAGACATTGCGCATCGCCTCTGAAGTAAAAGCACTACGGGCCAGCGATGCGATCTCCAACGAGAGGGATCCCGCAGGTATTTGCGGTTTTTATTTATTTGGGCACGTACCGGAACCCTATACTTCTATGCGAGAAATCAAGGCGTTGCCGGCTGGGAGCATCCTGCGATGCCCGTTTGATGGGCGACCGGATGTTCACACTTTTTTCTCGGTCGCCAGCGCTTACGTTGACGCACGCGCACAAGCCTGTGATGCAACGGTGCCGGGACGTTTTAATAAAGCGATCCGGGAATCTGTTATTCGCCACATGGTAGCGGATGTCCCAGTAGGTGTTTTTCTTTCCTCGGGAATAGACTCCGGAGCCGTACTGGGCATGATGCGTGATGTTTTCGATGGGTCCATTGATGCCTTTACAGTATCATTTGATGAATATCGAGGCACAAAAGATGACGAAGTACCACTTGCCTCACTTGTTGCCGACTACTATGACGCCAGACATAGACCGTATGTTTTTACAAGGGATCAAATCATTCAGTTGATGCCGGAGTTCTTAGAGGCAATGGACCAACCGACTATCGATGGATTGAATACTTGGTTAGTGAGCCGTGTCGTGAAGGAACATGGGTGTAAGGTTGTCTTATCCGGTCTTGGCGGCGATGAGTTGCTGGGCGGCTATCCGTCGTTCCGGGATATTCCTAGAACAGTCAGGATGTTGCGTTTTTTCAATAAGTTACCCAAGTTGGGGGAACGGTTCCGACAAATCGTGAGCGGTCTGCATAGCGCCGGTCTACCTGTAAATCCGAAGTTGGCCGGATTGCTGTTATTCGGCGGCAGTTACGCGGGCGCCTATCTACTGCGGCGCGGATTGTTCATGCCTTGGGAGTTGCAGAGCCTGGTCGGACTGGAGTTTGCCCATGAAGGTCTTTTGCGGCTTTCGCCCATTGCTCGCATACAAGAGGCTTTACGACCGGATCCGGAAACAGATTATGGCCGCGTTGCCGTCTTGGAGTCTACATGTTATTTGCGCAATCAGTTATTGCGCGACGCGGACTGGGCAGGGATGGACAACTCGCTCGAAATACGCACACCGCTTGTCGACGCGAAGCTGTTAGGTGAAATTGCGCCTCTTGTTGTCGATTCTGATGGCAGAACTTCTTTCAAGAAATTATTGGCGAACGCTCCGCACAATGCTTTGCCGGATAAGCTCCAAAACAGAACTAAAACCGGGTTTACGTTACCCATTTCGGGATGGTTGGAATCGATGCCGGCACTTGATACATGGCGTGGAGTGCCTTTATTGGCCAGAGACAGTTGCCACTGGGCGCGGCGATGGGCTTACACGGTCATGTCCCCAATAATGCATTCCTGCTAAACAAATATTTTGCCTGAGTATCACAAGTAGCTTCTCGTCAATATTGATCTGATAGCCACCAATATGTACGTAGGAGATAATGATCAAACAATAAGAACAAGAGATGCTTCTTTTGCCTCCCAAGATTTTGTTCGCATCTCAAGGTCTTAATCATGACGGCGGCATCGCTAGTGTCAGTCGTACGATCGCGTGCGCTTTTGATGAAGGAATAGTCTCGGGACGTATCGACCGAGTTGATCATTTACTGGTAAATGAATGTCCGTCACAGCCGCCAAGACCACCAGCACGTGGAGTTCAATATATTCAAAACGGTGGGAAAGTGCGGTTTTTTTACCAGCTCTGGCGTTTACAACGCCGCTATAGACATGATCTTTTCGTGTTCGATCACGTTGGAGTTGCGCGTATTATGACGCTCCCGAAGTTCGGAATGTTACCTAACCCTTATGCAGTGTTCGTACACGGCACTGAAATCGAATTAGCCGCCGAAGGCAACCGTTTTTATAATGCGCTACTTGGCGCGAATCGGATCATCGCAAATTCTCAATATACCGCTAAGCGTGTTTGCCGAATCTTGCCAAGTGTTAAAAAACATGTTTGCGTGGTTCCTCTATGCATAGAGCCTGCGCGTCTTGAAACATGGGGAAAGGCTCCAGAGTATTCGTCATCGGTATCAAAGAAACGGGTCGTCATTATAGTAGCCCGTATGTGTGCCCAGGAACGCGGCAAGGGGCATGACGAACTTATTGAGGCTTGGCCTCAAGTTAAACGGCGAGTCTCAGACGCGCAGCTTTGGATCGTTGGAGATGGCGATGATCGTCCGAGGTATGAAGCGAAGGTGGAGGAGTGTTGTTTGACCGAATCTGTGAAGTTTTTCGGCCGTGTAGACGTCGAAACACTCGGAAAACTATATCGTCTGGCATCAATATTCGCTATGCCCAGCTGCCAGGAAGGCTTTGGTATTGCCTATGCTGAGGCGATGTGGCACGCGCTCCCGTGCATCGCGTCGCGATCCGATGCCGGCAGCGAAATAATCGAAGACGGCAGCAACGGTTTCCTCGTACGCTATGGTGACGTTGACGCCATAGCCGACAAAATCGCTGTATGTCTTGAGAACTCCAAACTCGTTGAACGCATGGGTGCGATCGCGCGCACGTACAGCCTGCAGCGGTTCAGTTATCCACGTTTTAGAAAGAATCTGTTTCACGCCTTAGGTTGCTAATATTGTTTTCGGATTGAATACGGGGACACAATAACCAATCGTGCACAATTGATGGAGAAGCAAGACAAATTTCACGAAGATTATTTCGGCTCAGATCACGTTACCGTCATAGTGCCAGAAACAGGATGGCGCAAGTTGGACATACGCGAGCTTTGGGCATATCGGGAGCTGCTCAAGGCGCTTATCGTACGGGACATAAAAATCCGTTATAAACAGACGGTACTAGGTGTTGCTTGGGCGATACTGCAACCGGTTGTAACGATGATAGTGTTTACGATCGTGTTCGGTAAGTTGGCGAAACTTCCTACAGATGGATACCCATATCCAATATTTTTGTATTCGGCGCTATTACCCTGGATGTTTTTTGCCAACGCGATCGGCACGGCTGGTGGATCCCTTATCGGATCAAGCCACTTGGTGAGCAAGGTTTATTTTCCGCGACTAATTATCCCGTTTTCGTCAATAGGTTCGGGTTTGGTGGATCTGTCAATCTCGACCGGCATTTTGCTGTTGTTGATGTTGTATTATGGCGTGCCCCTAACAGCAAATATATTTGCTGCGCCGGTATTGCTAGTCGGCGTAATATTTACGGCACTAGGAGTCGGAACACTCCTTTCGGCCGTAACTGTGGCGTATCGCGATTTTCGATTTGTAGTGCCGTTCATGGTGCAAATATGGCTTTTTTGCACACCCGTCGTATATGCAATGAGCTTGATTCCCGACCGGTGGCAATGGATTCTTGGCTTGAATCCTATGGCCGGTGTCGTGGAGGGATTTCGCGCGGCGTTTCTCGGCAAACCATTTGATTTAGTAACGTTGACGATTTCGTTTTCCATTTCGACGCTTATTTTTGTTATCGGTATCATATATTTTGAGAAAGTTGAACGGCGTTTCGCCGATATTATATAGACTAGTTTTATGAAACAAGAAAACTCATGAACGCCGCTGTTCGTGTAGAACATCTAGGAAAACAATATGTGGTCGGTGGTGCCGAGCAGATCTATGGCTCGTTTCGTGAAATGATCACTGGCGTATTCACGGCGCCGTTACAGAGATATCGCAAACTAAAAGGAGCGGTACATGCAAAGGATACATTCTGGGCGTTGCGAAATGTGAGTTTCGAGATCGAGCCTGGAGAGGTGACCGGCATCATCGGACGTAACGGTGCGGGAAAGAGTACGCTCTTGAAAATATTGAGCCGAATAACCGCTCCGACGGAAGGAAGAGCCATTCTGAGCGGGAAGGTGGCTAGTCTGCTTGAAGTAGGCACTGGATTTCATCCGGAACTCACAGGACGCGAAAACATATATTTGAACGGCACAATATTAGGTATGACGCAAAAGCAAATACGATCCCGGTTCGATGATATTGTGTCATTCGCGGAGATAGAATCGTTTCTGGACACCCCGGTAAAACGGTACTCTAGTGGAATGTACGTTCGCCTGGCGTTTTCCGTAGCAGCGCATCTCGACCCGGATATACTCATCGTGGACGAAGTCTTGGCAGTAGGTGATGCCGCGTTTCAGGAAAAGTGTCTTCGTAAATTGGATTCTGCATCGAAAGAAGGGAGAACTGTTTTATTCGTAAGTCATAACTTGAAAATGATTTCGGCTTTGTGTGACTCGTGTATCGTACTTAATAATGGGAAGGTGCTTTCTAAGGGAAAAGTTTCCGATCAGGTCAACTTATATCTCGCGAGTCTTTTTGATGAGACGGAAGTGTCTGAAAATCCGGATGCAACGGAAGAGCAAGGTCCTATCGTTATCGATAATGTCCGAGTATGTTCCACCAATGGTGATAGTTCAGTGATAAAACTGGGTGACGACGTCTCGTTTGAGTTCAGATACAACGCCGACAACTTGGATGGTAAAGCGATTTCAGTTGGATTTTCGCTGCAGGACACTACAACCGGTGAGTTTGTTTTGGTGTATTACAGTGAATTCAATAACGTTTATTTTTATGACGTTAATGGCAAAGGAATCGTCAGGTGCCTCGTTGAACATTTGCCAGTTGTTCCAGGAAAGTATCTAATTGCCTGTAGGGTGGTCGCAGACAATAGGGAAATATTCTTCAAAGAGAATATTGGTGTCGCCGTTATCAGGGACGGAGACTTTTATGGAACGGGCCGACTTGGTCATCGTGCAGAGGAGCTAACAAAGGTGTTGGTCGACGGGAGTTGGGAACACCTGTCTGGAATTACAGAAATTGGAGACGTGAATGAGGCGAGTTGAACAGTAGCGCCTAAATGCTTTAGATGTAGTATGCGAAAATGTATGCGGGATTAAACCTCAATACGCTGAGACACGTAAAACATGGAAGTAAGCGGTGGGCATGGAATTTGCTGTACGGAAGCTGCGAATATTTGGTGTTTCGACGACTTAATGGAAAGATTGCATCGGGAATTTTCAAAGATATGCATTTTTCAGATTATGATCTATCGGGCACTCCGGCGCCGAAGATCCTGGGGACATACGAAAAAGAGATTCAAGAAGAACTCTCGCGTTGGACTGAAAGAAAATTCAATCGATTAATTAATGTGGGCGGTGCAGAAGGTTTTTATGCTGTAGGCATTATGAAAACATTGGATGTCGACGAAGCGATTGTCTATGAAAAGCTTGAAGAAGGTCGAAACATGATTCATGCGATCAGCGAGAACAACCGCGTTTCCCAATACATAAATATATTCTCCTGTTGCGAAGAATCAGATTTGTATGAAATATGCGATGAATCTTTATGTGACTTAGTCTTCATGGACGTTGAGGGTGCCGAAGTCGAATTGTTGAGTTCAAGAGTCATTGCCAAGCTTCGCAATAGTGCGGTTGTTGTGGAAGCGCATGATTTTTGTGTAAATAATTGCACTAATCTAGTTAGAGACAGGCTTCACCGCACCCATGCCACGAAAATACTAACCAGTAGAGAACGAGTAGCGAAAGATTTTCCACTTTCGTTCCCGTTACCGAAGGCAATAAAGTTTGCCATGATGGATGAACGGAGGCCCGAAGTCATGAACTGGATCATTGCAAACCCACGTATTGCGACTAGTAATAGGCGTACCTTTGAAGATGTACACACAAAGGACTTATAAATGTAAGGCAAGCACTGTACTTTCCGGCAAGCCGATACTATTGGAAAAATCGGAAAGAAATAACAGATTGGACGGATCAATAGTTTATTGAAAGGCACCATATTATTGATATGTCCCGGGGCTTATCCACTTGGTGGTATTGCCACCTGGCTGGATTATTTATGCGTCGGTCTCCAGGAAAAAGACTGGCGCGTCGTTGTCGGACTTGCGTCTGGCAGATGGCACGATACAAAAAAATACGAACAAAGGCATGAAGGTTTAACAGTAACACGAGTTGTAAACGAAACCGGCTCGAGGGAAGGGCGTGTCCGGGCGATTGAAGCCGTAATAAAAAGCGTAAATCCACAGTTAGTTGTTGGGGTGAATATCCCCGATTGTTACGTCGCTGCGGCAAGATGCCGCGGGACGGGTAGATGGCCAAAAATCGTGATGACAATCCATGCAATACAACCGGATGTCTACGATGATGCGACAAAGCATGCGGCGTTGCTGGACGGTGTCGTGTGCACAAATAAACTCGCCTGTGAATTGGTGCGGGTCGATTCCGGGGTCAACAGAAAACGAATATTTTACGCGCCGTATGGTGTGGCGGATCAGGAAATAACGTATGGAAATAAAGGACTCCGTGATCCCTTCAGACTTGCTTATGTGGGGCGTTTGGAGCAAGGTCAAAAATCATTACATGATCTACCTCAAGTCCTGGATCATTTAGAGGGAGCCGGTGTCAAGTACCAGCTTATTGTTGCCGGCACAGGACCCGAAGAAACCTGGATCAGGCGCGAACTCAGCGCACGTGCCAAAAAAGGAATAATCGAGTTTCTCGGTGAAATTGAATTGCATGCAATGAATGAGAGGGTATATGACAGAGCGGACGCGTTAATCGTAACCTCAGTATGGGAAACTGGTCCAATTATTATCTGGGAGGCAATGGCATCCGGGGTGCCGGTCGTGACCAGTAAATATATTGGATCAGGTTTAGAAAATTCGTTAATCAACAACGAGAATTGTTTGACCTTCCCAACAGGTGATGTGCGTGAGGCCGCGGCATGTATTACGCGATTGATGGACGCAAACCTTAGGGGGAAGCTGATACAGGGTGGATATCGAGTAGTACACAACAAGTACACCCAAAGCTCGTCGATTGATGCCTGGGATCGTTGTTTCACGAACATTATGATTTCTCCAGACAATGGTCGTGAAATTGGACATGCATATTCAGTTTCTCATAACGGACGCCTGGATCGTATTTTTGGTGTGCGACTGGGTGAAACAATACGTCGCGCGTTAGGCAGGCAGTACGTCCATCAATCGGCGGGATCCGAGTGGCCACATTCGTATGGCACTCGCAACCTTCATGATTCCTCGTTTTGGTCTCTGGCGAGACAATTGGATGATGCTGTCACCTAGTATAGTTCTCAGGCCACGTGTTGCCGCAAACCAATTCGGTTGGATTCGAGTCAAATACGCATGAAAACGCCAAACATCTGTGTTTGTGTTTGCACGTATAATCGCGCGACAAGCCTTGCCAATACACTCTATAGTCTTAGCCACATGGCGAATCATGACTCGGTGCATTGGGAGCTTCTTGTAATTGATAACAACTCAAACGATAAAACAGAATCGGTAATCAAAGAGTTCCAAAATAAACTGCCGCTACGTTATATTCACGAAGAAAATCAAGGATTGTCGCACGCGCGCAATAGAGCATTGAAAGAATGTGCTGGAGAGGTATTACTCTTCACGGACGATGACGTTAGAGTTGATATGAATTGGTTAGCGGCCTTTACGGATGCCATACGCTGCTTTCCGGATGCCGATTATTTTGGCGGGCGCGTTTTGGCTGAATGGCCGAGCCAAAGGCCAAAATGGATAAGAGACGAAAAAATGCCGCTCATAGGAGGACTCTTGGTCATATGCGATAATGGCCAGGAAGTCCGCTATTATCGCGATTCAGACACGGGTCCCTTTGGTGCTAGCTTCGGAGTGCGTCGTCGCATGTTCACCAAACTGTCTCCGTTTAGGGTGGATCTGGGTCCTAGAGCGCATGTGCCGGGACGCGGTGATGACGATGAGTACCTGGGACGTGCTAAGCAGGCGGGGTATCGCGGTGTTTATTGTGGGCGATCTGTGTGTTACCACCATACCGATCCGAGTAGATTGAGAATTAGATACATGTACCGGTTCGGTATCCAAAAAGGGATCGCGGGCAAAAGAATATCAACTGATAAAGATCATGGTGGTTCGATAGTGCGCGAACTCAGTTATGCGATGCGGGGGCTGTTTCAACTTTGTAAAGGCCGTGGTGATCGCTTCCGCCAATGTGTGATTAATATGGGAATTCAGCGCGGGATGAGACAAGACTCCTGACGAGGAATACACTGTAATATGAACCGTAGCGTTGATGGCCTCGTTAGCACCATCATTCCCGTTCATAATCGACCCAAAATGTTGGTCGATGCTGTAGAAAGCGTCCTTGCGCAAACCTACCGGCCTGTGGAAATCATTATTGTTGATGACGGCTCCACCGACGAGACTACACAGGTAGCTAAAGATTTAGCGGCGAAACACCCTGTCGAGATCATGTATCGCCGGCAAGCCAATCAGGGACCTGGTTCGGCACGGGAACTGGGGCGGCAAGCAGCGACGGGGCAATTCATCCAATATCTCGATAGTGACGATCTGTTGCTTCCGGAGAAATTTGAACTACAGGTTGCAGGTCTTAGATCCGCCACTGAGTGCGCCGTGTCATATGGTAAAACTCGTTACTACCGTATCGGCGACCCCCCACTGAATGAGGCTCACAAGCGAACCGGTGAGCGGATTGAGAAGATGTTTCCTGCCTTCCTGCGGTCGAGGTGGTGGTCTACGTCGACACCGTTGTACACGAGAGGTATTTGTGATCGTGCGGGATCTTGGTTGCCGCTCAGAAATGAAGAAGATTGG
Source organism: uncultured Gammaproteobacteria bacterium (assembly GCA_947258975.1). Classification (GTDB taxonomy): domain Bacteria; phylum Pseudomonadota; class Gammaproteobacteria; order Arenicellales; family JAANXG01; genus CALZGZ01. The sequence continues at coordinate 35,824 of CAMYKK010000005.1, read as the reverse complement.
GAGTACGATTGTCGTATTGCCAGTTTCGGTGCGCATTTACATTATTGTGATCAGTTTGTTTCCGATACAAGAGACCACGATGACGGTCGTTTGTGCAGAGACTTAGTTAATTTTGAAGTAGTAATGAAACACCGTGCGCGAGCGCACGAACTGATATATAAACATGCAGTTCGTGCAGGCATTGAAGTGCACGCGCCAGAAATGCAGCACTTTGCTCGCGAGCTGTTTTTTCTATCTCGCCAATGCGGAAGCGCGGGTTTGTCAACGGAAGCAAAGAATTTGTTTTTCCTGGCGCAAGATGCCTCGAAGGGTAAAGTAAAATTAACGGAGTTGGAAATTTACAGAATGCTCGCGAGCTGTTTTGGTTGGTCGCGTATGGGGGCGGTGAGCGAGAAATTTGACAACTTGCGATCCATAATCGGTTGATCCAATCTGAGGCGATGATTAGTGATGCCATTGATACGGGTTGTCAGACGCATATAGCGCGTAGCCGAAATTGTGCGCGCTTTTGTCGATGCCCCCGCACATCGGGTAGACCCATCGTCATTGCGTCTGATTCAGATAGTTATCTTCTCGAATAGAACTAACTCTATTTCTCTGTGGGTAAAACTACACCAGACGTATCGGTTGTGATGAGCGTCAACAATGACGCGGATTGTGTAGCTCAATCGATTGAAAGCATCCTGCGACAACAGGAGGTCGACTTCGAATTTATAATAGTGAACGATGGATCAGAAGACAACACAGGAGACAAACTCTCTGAATTTCGCCATGCTGATGACAGAATTAAGATACTAGAACAGAGACATCAAGGTTTGACTGGTTCATTAATAGCAGGTTGTACTCTGGCACAGGGTAAATATATCGCAAGGCAGGACGCCGGTGGAGATATCTCGCTACCGGGCAGATTGAACGATCAATTCAGCATATTGGAACAATACGATGAAGCAGTAATGATCGGCAGTGGCGCACGATTTGTCGGGCCTGATCGCGAATTTCTATATGACTCAGTAGTTTCGCAGAACGAACTCGAAATTGGTCTCCAAGGACTGAGCATTGAGCAGGTGAGGGGACCCGCCCATCACTGTAGTACGATGCTGCGCAACTCCGCTTACAGGCATGTTGGTGGCTATCGAGATGCGTTTTACGTGGCACAAGACCTGGATCTATGGATGCGGCTCTATGAAGCCGGACGTATTCTCGCTGATGAAGCAATTCGTTACGAAGCAAGAATACGACCTACAGATATCAGCTGTTTATTTAGAAAAGAGCAAGTTCAAATTACAGAATTGATAGTCGAGGCTGCAAGACTCAGACGTATGGGCCGTGACGATGCCGCCATATTGAATCACGTAGAGAAGAATAGGCGCGAACCGTTAGATATGAGCCTTGTTGGTAATCTAAAGACGAATTATCTAGAGGCGAAAGGTTTGTATTTCATCGGCTCGTGCATCAACGGGACGGATCCGCGAGCGGCACGTAAATATTATCGATCCGCCCTTGGGAAACAACCTTTTCATCTACGTGCCTTGATGAAATACATATCATCCTACTTGGGGTAATGTGTAGAGGTCTACATTCAGGTCGCGAGCGACCATTTTTCCAAACAAAAAATCTTTTTGTCACATTGACTGCGAAAGCAATATAGAAATGTTTTTGAATTGTCCGTTTTTTTCAGTAACCTTCCATCGCGTAACAGAATAGTTCAGTATGGACGCGAGTAGTACGTCGACAATATGCGTCGCAATTCCGACGTATCGAAGAGGTGAGTCGACCCTCAACTTACTTAATCAATTGAGCTCCCTCGAACACAGGCCAGAACAGATCATTGTTGTCGATCAAACGGAATCACATAAAAAAGAAACGGATACAAAGTTGAATGCGATGCACCGCAATGGTGAAATTATATGGCAGCGGTTGAGCCGGCCGTCTATACCCAGGGCTATGAATTTTGCTTTGACTGAGTCCGATTGCGACATTGTCTTATTCCTGGACGACGATATTGAAATAACAAGCGAAATTGTTAACGAACACATCATCGGCCACAAAAAAAGTGATGCAACTGTTGTCGTCGGCAAGGTAAGGCAGCCTTGGCACAAACAATATGACACCACACGTCAAAGCCACAATAATATTTTCGCAACGGATAAGCCAAGGTACGTAGATAGCGCTATGGCGGGCAATATGTCCGTAGATAGGAATGAAGCCGTTGGAATAGGGGGGTTTGATGAAAACTTCGTGCGCGTCGCATATCGTTTCGAAGACGACTTTGCACACCGAATAGTCCGCCAAGGCGGAAAAATATACTATCATCCAACGGCGAGCATTCTTCACATGAAACTTGTTGAGGGTGGTACCAGGGCGTTTGGTCATCATTTAACAACAATGAAACCGGATCATTCAGTCGGAGCCTACTATTTCTTGCTGCGTTCACCGGGCGTAAAACACAGAACTAGGAGTGTCTTGAAGCGTCTGGTTTGCTCTGGCCTGACTAAACATCATTTGAAAAAACCGTGGTGGATACCCGCAACCATCATCAGCGAAATAGCTGGAATCGCTTGGGCGGCGCATTTATATATAAAAGGTCCAAGATACATCAAGAGTGGACGCACACCATGCTAGCGGCGTCAATATTGATTGCCTTGGTACTGCTAATCCTGTGCTTCACCAGTTTGCGTGCGACTATGTTTATTACTATAGCGATAGGATTCATCCAGGATCCGATCAGAAAGCTTGTGCCTGAAGAACCTGTCTTTTTCGTGGTCTTGGTGGGTGTCTTTTTCGCTGCTGGTATGATCGGCGCTTTACTGCGACATGGCGCGAGTTATTTTTCCCCACTGTGTGGTTTTAATAATCTTTTGATCTATCCGCTGGTGACGTTTTTAATTGTATTGCTGATACAGACGCTCGTCACGATTATTCACTTCGAACAGGTTGCGTTGGCTATAGCTGGACTGAGTGGTTATTTGGTGCCATTGCTGGTCGTGCCGCTTGCTTATTTATATGTGAATAGCGCCGAAGACTTGAAGAAACTGTTGGCGGTGTATATAGCTTGTAATTTGTTGGTCGCCCTCGGAATATTTCTTTCATTTTTTGGTGCCGACTGGCGAATTCTCAAGCAAGTGGGTACGGGCATCGTTATTTATGATTTTGGTACTGTATTGACGGCGCATTCCGGATTTCTACGAAGTCCGGAAATTGCCGCGTGGCATATGGCGGCAAGCGTATGTTTGTTGGGCATGACCAGTATTTTGGTCAAAAAGCCGTCCGATAGACTATGGCTTGCGTTTTTTATCGTGGTTTTCGTTGGCGCCATTTTTTTGACCGGTCGACGTAAAATGCTTATGGAAGTAATTGTGTTTTTTTTCCTGTATTTCTCGATTTTAACTTTCACTCGCACGAGCGGTGACAAGTTTATTGTGGGGACGTTGACGCTAGGAGTGGGACTCGCGATATGGATAGGCTTACAATCGATTTTTCCAGAACAATATGAAGGTCAAATAGATCTATATTTACAGAGAGGTACGACCGTTTTCGAAGACGCACCACAAAGATTGTCGCTGTTAGGATATGGAAGCGTACAGAGCGCATTGCACCGAGTAGGATGGCTAGGCGCCGGGATGGGGATTGGAAGCCAGGGCGCACGATTTTTCGGGGATTCATCTGTTATCGCTATGGTCGGCGGGTCCGTAGAGGGCGGACTGGGAAAGCTTATCGTTGAGTTGGGTGTCCCTGGTGTCGTCATTTTTGTTTGGTTGATGTGGCGATTTGCACGAAGTATATATCTTATACTGAAATGGTGTAGCCACTTCGACAGGACCGCGACCCACACAGGTGTGGCGATAACAGCCTTCCTGTGCGCAAACATTTTGACATTCATCGTCGCATCGCAGGTGTATGGAGACTTGTTTATACTGTTCCTTCTAGGAATGATGGTTGGGGTTATGCTTGCTATACCAAAAATTATCGGCTCTAAGTATTCTTACGGTTACGTTGGGGCCGGTGACTATAAGTATTTATCTTCGGTGTCGTGAGTACACGCCGATCTCACGTTAATCTTGCAATTATCGCTACGCATCCGATTCAGTATCAAGCACCCTGGTTTCGTGAACTGTCTCAGACCGACGGAATACAGACCAAGGTCTATTATTTGTTTGTCCCAGACCGTCAGCAGCAAGGAATAGGTTTCAATCATGATTTTCAATGGGATATTTCACTGCTCGATGGATATGACTGGAAGACCCTTCGATCGAGAATAAGGCATGACTCGGATGCATTCTTCGCTAATCGATCATATGATTTTTCGGCACAACTATGTAAAGACAAAATTGACGTCTGTCTAATCACGGGTTGGCAGTCCTTTGGATTACTTCAGGCAGTTGTCGCTTGCAGAAAACTCGGAATTAAGACGCTCATACGCGGAGACTCGAACTCTATCGGCGCTCGTCCAGGCTGGAAAAAGTTGCTACATCGCATTTTGTTCTCTCAATATGATGCTTTTTTAGCGGTCGGCAAAGAAAACAAACGTTTTTATATGGAGAACGGTGTCGATCCAGCGCGCATATTCTGGTGCCCACATTTTATTGACAACGATAGATTTTTTATACAAGCCCAAGAAGCAAAAAATAGACGCCAAAGCATGCGACAAAACTGGGGCGTCTTAGAACGTAAAATATGCTTCATCTTCTGTGGCAAATTTGCAACGAAGAAACGTCTACCGGATCTTGTCCACGCGCTAGAAATTGCGAGTCGACAAAACGAGATGCTGCATTTGCTGGTAGTTGGTTCCGGTGAACAGGACGCGCAAGTGCGTCAAATGACCATTCGTATTTCAAGTTCGGTTACTTTTTTGGGATTCCTCAATCAAACAGAAATCAGCGACGCTTACGTTGCTGCAGATTGTTTGATATTGCCCTCAGATCATAATGAAACGTGGGGTTTGGTCGTGAATGAAGCAATGGCGTGCGGTATACCAGCGTTGGTGAGTGATCAAGTCGGCTGTGGTAGAGATCTCATCATATGCGGAGAAACTGGATCGATATTTCGTTGTGGAGACATTGAAGATCTATCGCAAAAAATGAGCTGGGCGGCTGCTCAACGCGACATATTGCAGTGCATGGGAAACAACGCTCGTGAACATATAAAACAATACTCAATTGAAAACGCTACGAAGGGATTGCTGGAGGCAGTGAAAGCCGTGGTTGTTTAATCGCAAAAGGCAATCTACTGAGAATGAATGTACTTCATGTCGTGCCGACGTATCTTCCTGCAACACGATACGGTGGGCCTATTTACGCGATCCATGGCTTGTGTAAATCGTTAGTCGAAGAAGGCGTTCACGTATCCGTCTACACAACAAATGTCGATGGCCCGACAGTCTCAAATGTAAAACTCAATACCCCGGTCGATATCGATGGAGTTCAAGTCACCTATTTTTCTTCTCCATATTTCTCGCGGTTGTTTTACGCCCCGGACATGAAGTTGATGTTGGAAGACCAAATTGGCAATTTCGACTTACTGCACGGTCATTCGATTTATCTATGGCCTACCAAGTTGGCGGCCAGAACGTGTCTAAAGACAAAGACTCCTTATGTGTTATCGCCCCGCGGCATGTTGGTACGGAATCTGGTCGCGAAAAAAAACCGAATCCTAAAATTGTCTTGGATAAAACTGGTCGAACGAAAAAATATTTCCATTGCAAACGCGGTTCATTTTACCTCTATGATCGAGGCAAATGCCGCGAAATCATTCGATCTGGATATTAAGACGTCGTTCGTTCTCCCCAACGGGATTGATAGTAAGGAGATCGAACAATACATCAACAAGAAGGGCGCCTCGAAACCGCAAGCACATGATATTCCCGTCATTCTTTACCTAGGACGCATTAACTGGAAGAAGGGACTTGATCGACTTATTAAATCGATGGCGCTGGTAAAAAAAGCGAAACTTGTTATCGCCGGTAATGACGAGGAAGGCTATACAGAGAAGCTGAAGAAGCTTATAGATCAGTTTAGGTTGAACGACAGGATAGAGTTTACGGGCCCTCGATACGGGCTGGAGAAATACTCGTTATTTATGGACGCAGACGTGTTTGTTTTGCCTTCGTATTCTGAAAATTTCGGTAACGCAGCTCTGGAATCGATGGCGCTAGGCTGCCCAGTAATCGTAACGTCCGAGGTGGGTCTGGCATCGAAAATTGAACAAACAAAATCCGGAATTATCGTGAGTGGTGAACCTGAAAGTATCGCTGAAGGGATAAACAGGCTGCTCGATGAGCAGGTTACCGCGAACGAGATGGGAGACAACGGGCGAAAGACGGCGCGAAATGAGTTCTCCTGGCAGTTTATCGCCAAGCAGATGCACCAGCGATATCAGCGTATTGTCGCGTCAAGTGGAAACTAATGACAGGAGGTAACAACGTCTCCGTTTTCGTTTTCACCTTAGATGAAGAGGAGAACCTTCCGGTGTGCCTTGACAGTCTGCAATGGACTGACGACATTGTGGTTGTCGATTCGTACAGCAAAGACAATACGATAGAAATATGTAAAAGACATAATGTGCGAGTGTTTCAACATCAGTTTGAAGGTTTCGGATCACAACGGAACTGGGCTTTGGACAACATTGAGCGAAAATATTCTTGGGTTCTGATGCTTGACGCCGACGAGCAAGTATCCGATGAGTTGGCTCGGGAAATACTAGGAAAAGTATCGCGTAGTGACCTGGACGTGTGCGCTTTTCGGGTGAAAAGAAGATTTTTTCTATGGGGAAAATGGCTAAAACACAGCAGTCTCTATCCGACTTGGGTAGTGCGCCTGGTACGAGACGACAAGGTGCGTTATGTCAATCGGGGCCATGCCGAAACGCAGATCGTACAAGGTAAAATTGGCGTTCTGGATTGCGATATTATTGATGAAAACCGTAAAGATATTGATGCTTGGTTCGATCGGCAGAATGCATACTCTCGAAGAGAGGCACAATATGAAGTTGATCAGCAAAGTGGACCTATGCGTATTTCGGACATCATTTCACAGGATCCAGTATTACGACGGGCGGCCCTAAAACGACTAACATGGGCTCTTCCCGCGCGCGCTGTGTGGTACTTCCTGTACAGCTATATCTGGCGGAGAGGTTTTCTTGACGGCAGAGAAGGATTGACGTATTGCCTGATGCGATCCATGTACCAGGGGATGATAACAATAAAAAAATATGACCTTTCCAAGCAAAACAACAAGCGTTAACGGTTTTTAATTGACAAGGCACTACAAAGAATATGTATATCGCGATGGTGAAAATCCAAGCGGGATCGACGGACAGCTTTTGGCCGATAAGATTATTTTTGAACTTAATAAAATAGAAAGTCTTAAGGATATCTGTGATCTTGGTTGTGGCAATGGTTATCTTACCCATCGATTAACGGCAGCCGGTTTTAATGCATTTGGCATTGATGCGTCGCCCTCGGGCATATCCGCGGCTCGGGAACACTATGGGAAGTCTTCGCATTTCATATGCGCCGATATTGGTTTGAGTGAGCCAATTGAGAAGTCTTATCAAAGTTCATGCGATGCAGTGATATCGAGCGAAGTCATAGAACATCTATACAGACCAGCCGATCTTATCGAAATGGCCAAGTGGATGCTGAAGCCCGAGGGATGGTTGCTGCTGACAACGCCTTATCACGGCTTCATGAAGTACTTGGCGCTGACCATGCTTGGAATGATGGATCAGCATTTAAATCCGCTATGGGATGGGGGACATATAAAATTTTTTAGTGTGCGCACCCTTACCAGGCTGCTGGAAAGCCACGGTATGGATGTCAAAGAATTTACGTTCTATGGCCGATTGCCGTTTCTGTGGAAAAGCATGATCTGTATGGCAAAAATGCAGCCCCCCTCTATGCCATCCGATATGGAGACATGAGATTCGCCGGTCTTGACGGGTTGCGGGGAATAGCGATTTTGTTGGTCATGATATATCACATGACTCTGCTGGTCCCTCGCACCGTGGTTGATTCGGGATGGGTGCACATCGCCAATGTCGGCTGGTGTGGCGTAGATCTTTTTTTTGTGTTATCCGGGTTTCTGATCTCCAATATACTTCTCGATGCAAAAAAGCAAGATCATTATCTCAGACACTTTTGGATGAGAAGAGCGCTGAGGATATTTCCACTGTACTATGCGATTGTGGTCTTCTCGTTAGTGATATTGCCCTTAATTGATCATCCCAAATCGTCGAATTTCTCACGGATACAAGGCGATGAGATCTGGTACTGGACGTTTTTATCGAATTACTCCATCGCCTACGCAGGCGAATTTCGGCACGGTATCTTAGATATTTCCTGGTCTTTAGCCATCGAGGAACAATTCTATTTACTGTGGCCTTTGTTGATATTGGTAACGAACGGAAGGCAGTTTGCAAAGCTATGCGTTGGAATGTTTCTTGTGTCGATTCTTGCAAGGATCGCTCTGATGACCATGGGGGCCAACTCGATCGCGACCTATGTTGTCACGCCCGCACGTATGGAAGGTCTGGCATTCGGTGGGCTTGCGGCGGTAGTCATCAGAGGTCTGGACATGGAATTGTTACGCGGCTTGGCGATCAAGGTTATGCGTGTATCCGTCGTCCTGCTCGTGATTGTGTTTCTTTATTTCGACGGGCTAGACTGGGCCCTTAAAGAAGTCCAATTGATGTCGCTACCGCTGTTCGCACTGATGTTTACATCGATCTTAGTGGTAACGCTAACGTCAAATGAACACTCATTAGTACTCAAAATACTCAATAACCGAATGTTAATGGCATTCGGAAAGTACAGCTATGCTATGTATTTATTTCACTTGCCGCTAAGGGCGCTGGTCAGAGACGAGTTTTATGGCCCCACGAATTTTATAACTATCGCCGGTTCAAAACTCCCGGGACAGATGCTGTTTTACCTTATCGGTATTGGGATAACATTTCTGGCTGCATGGTTGAGCTGGCACACATACGAGAAACATTTTCTTAGACTAAAGAGATCATTTGGGGTTCGGCGTTAGGTATGCCCGAACTAAATGGATAGCTCATGTATATAATCGGACTGAATTCCTATCACGGAGATTCAGCTGCTTGCCTGGTGAAAGACGGACGATTGGTCGCCGCGGCGGAAGAAGAGAGATTTCAAAGAATCAAGCATTGGGCTGGCTTTCCCGGAGAAGCCATTCGCTACTGTTTAGCGGCAGAACAAATTACCCTTGACGAAATAGACCATGTGGCGGTCAACAATAATTCGTACGCCAATTTTTGGTCCAAACTTCGTTACGCTTGTTCCGGCGGTGCAAGCCGGTCGTTATTATTAGAGAAGATTCGAACCCGAACACGGCGACAGTCTTTACGGGAACGCCTACGAAGGACATTTCCGGGGCAATTCTCGACTGCAAAGATTCACCGCGTTGAGCATCATTTGGCGCACCTGGCGTCTGGTTTTCTTGTATCGCCTTTTAATGTAGCGGTGACAGTATCTGTGGATGGTTTTGGCGATTTCAGTAGTACCAGCTGGGGGGTGGGGGAGGGAAAGCATATCCATGTCGGTGGCCGCGTGCGTTTTCCGCATTCGCTAGGTGTATTTTATCAAGCGATGACGCAGTATTTGGGATTTTCACGATATGGAGATGAATACAAGATCATGGGACTCGCCTCATACGGTAAACCTGAGCATCTTGACGCCATGAGGGAGATAGTCAAATTGAATGATGCGGGCACCTTCTCTCTTGATTTGAGATATTTCCGCCATCAGAAACACGAGATTGGATATCAATGGGTGGATTGCGAACCGCGGGTTTCTCGCTTGTTTAGCCAAGAACTGATCACCCTTCTCGGGCCTTCGCGGTGCGAAGGTGCGCCACTCGATGATCGACATAAAGCGATAGCCAGTTCAGTGCAGGCAGTATATGAGGAAGCATTGTTTCATCTGCTCAATAATATTCATGCGCAATACGACACGAATAAGCTAACATTGGCCGGGGGTTGTGCAATGAATTCAGTTGCCAACGGCAAGATCAGGGAAAAGACGAAATTTCGAGATATATATGTTCATTCGGCTGCAGGCGATGCCGGAGGAGCGATTGGGGCGGCGTTCGTGACTTGGCATCGATTGAACCGGGATGCAACAAGATTTGTTATGGAGCACGCCTACTGGGGGCCCGCTTATTCGGACGCGGATATTCGTCAACTGCTCGATCAGGAAAAACACAGACTGTCGGCTGCGAAATGCGCCATAGAACTAGCGGTAGGCGAAGATGAACTTTGTAGCCACGTAGCGGGATTAATAGCAGACGGCAAGGTGATCGGTTGGTTCCAGGGTCGAATGGAATGGGGTCCGCGCGCGTTAGGTAATCGGTCTATTTTATGCGATCCCAGAAGAGCGGATATGAAAGCTGTCCTTAACAAAAGTATAAAGAGGCGCGAATCGTTTCGGCCTTTTGCCCCCTCGGTCCTCAGGGAGTCCGTAAAGGATTGGTTTGAAGTAGATGATGATGTACCGTTTATGATGAAGGTGTATCCGGTGCGGGCAGATAAAAGAACGCAGATTCCCGCTGTGACGCATATAGACGGTTCTGGTAGATTGCAGACGGTATATAAACATACCAATCCGCGATTTTATCGACTCATTAAATATTTCGCTGCAAGAACTGGTATTCCACTAGTGCTGAATACGTCATTTAATGAGAATGAACCGATCGTATGCAGGCCGGAAGAAGCCTTGAATTGCTTTTTACGGACTAATATGGACCTGTTGGTCCTAGGGAACTATCTTGTTTCCAGAGATTGAGATATTTTGCGCAGATAACGGGGGAATAGATTTAACATGACAGAGTTTTTGCGAGATCTTTGGGATTTTATGAGAGAGCGGAAGAAATTTTGGCTTGCGCCTATAATTATTGTATTGTTGTTGCTGGGTGCTCTATTGGTATTCGCGCAAGGATCAGCAATGGCACCATTTATTTACACGTTATTTTAAGTGTTCCAGTAACGAGATTCTTACATTAGTAACGGCGCCCCCCATAGTCGCGGGGCGCTTGTTTTTTATGGCTTATCTGATTACCGTCCTCACGACAATTGCGTCCGTCGCATTCTTGATTCCACGGGCCGACAAATGGCAATTACTCGATTACCCAGGCGACCACCGGCGGCATACTAAGGAGACCGCGAGTGTTGGCGGAATCTCCATGTTTGTGGGCTTTATCGCCGGGCTCGCGTGGTGTAGCTCAGATTGGTCCTTTACGGCACCGCTTGTTGCAGCGGGCGGGTTAATGCTGGCCATAGGTATTTGGGACGATCGCCATAAAACTACCTACTTCTTCAGGTTTGTAGGGCAACTGATTGCGGCTGCGATAATGATCAAAGCCGGCGGTGTGATAATAGACGATCTCGGGTCCCTGATTTCTCAACAACTACTGCCCCTGAACCGTTGGTCAGTTGCATTGACGCTGTTCGGCACAGTCGGAGTGATCAATGCATTGAACATGTCTGATGGCATGGATGGCCTTGCGGGGGGGCTGACACTGGTAACGCTCCTGTCCTTGATCCTAGTCGCTGGAATTGCCGGCAATACTCAGGATGTGAATATTTTGATGATCCTAGCGTCTGCCGTCGGTGCTTTCCTTTTATTCAACGCGCGTATCTTTGGGTACCAAAGAGCGCGCATATTTATGGGCGATGCCGGGAGTATGTGGCTCGGTCTTACCCTGTCATGGTTCTTGATTAACTTGTCACAAGGCGAGGGGCGCGCCATGGCTCCCGTCACGGCGCTGTGGATTACAGCAGTTCCTTTATTCGACGCCGTCGGTTCCTTGGTAAGGAGAGCGATTAAGGGGCGGTCGCCGTTTCAGGCCGATCTCGCCCATTATCATCACTATCTATTGGCACTCGGATGCACTGTCAACCAGACATTGATGATCGCCATTGGAAGTGCGCTGGCTTTTGCCGCGGTGGGCATCGTTGGTTGGTACGCAAATGTTCCAGACAATATGATGTTTATTGGTTTTCTCGTCGCGTTTTTCTTTTACTTGCTTGTAATGCAACTGGCGGATAAAAAGATCAGTGCGCGGGCTCATGCGCGGCCTGATCAATAACGCAAGCCCCGGACGCAAGGTCCGGGGCTCATACCGTATGAAATACTGCGAAGACTACTCGTCGCCGAAAATTCCGAGCAAATGCAACAGGCTGGTAAACAGATTAAAAATGGCGACGAAAAGTGTGACCGTGGCCATTATGTAGTTGGTTTCACCACCGTGAACGATTTGACTGGTTTGATAGAGGATTAATCCGGACATCAGGAGTACGAACATCGCAGACACGGCTAAAGATAATGCCGGTATGCCGAAAAGAACCGCCCCCAAACCTGCTAAAAAAGCAACCAAGATGCCGGAAAACAAAAACCCAGCGATAAAGCTGAAGTCTTTGCCGGTAGTCAGCACATAACCGGACAATCCCAAGAAAATGATACCGGTCCCCCCCATTGCCATCATGACCAATTGATGCCCGTTTGGAAGCGTGTTCAAGTAATAGCTGACGATGGGCCCCAGAGTCAGCCCCATAAAACCGGTCAGCGCAAATACCAACACCAGGCCCCACCCGGAATTACGAAAACGGGATGTCAGGAACAGTAGTCCGAAGTAACCCACCAGCGTTAACACCAAGCCGGGGTGCGGCCAATTTAACGCCATGGATACCCCGGCTACCGCGGCACTGAAAAGCAGCGTCATCGACAACAGGGCGTAAGTGTTTTTCAGGACTTTGTTGACAATCAGAGCCGAAGGCGCCGGTTGTGCAACGGCCGTACGAAGCCTATCTACGTTCATGAAACCTCCAAGTGCAGTGTCGACTTGATCAATTAAATGGCATTCATCATGGTGTTAGGATACGGGTTCTTGCAGAAAGTTCAAGAACCTTAAAAGTTCCGTAACGTGGCTGTGAATATGGGGGAAAGTTTCTTAGTTTTCAACGTCCTTCGCAGGATCGCTGAACTGTCAAGGCAAGCCGTGCGCTAACCCGCTCACGCCGGTCTGCTAGCAGAATACTGTACTGGTGACATTTAGAGGGGGCCGGATTTGCCGGTTATGGGTCAGACCAGTCATCAATCGCTCATCCTCGTGGACACAATGCCCGTACGCTGAGCGGACATGTTTGTGCCGAGTGCCTTTTTCATTGTGACATGGTCGTCACACGCGAGACGCGCATCTGGTGCCCTGGGCTGACGCGAAATGTGGCCATGGGCTCCAGCAAGAACTCAGCATCAAGCCGTTCACTTTCCTCGACCACTTTGGGCTCGATCTTAATACGCTGAAACGCTAATACATTGCTGAAGGCGTGTGTTTGCATGTCCCCGAGCACCGTTTCCTTGTGCTTATTTGCGTAGTCAAAATTGATAGCGCCATACCCGAGCGCATTCAGGCGTACCGGGCGTGCGGTCATAATCAGAATCGTGCGTGGATTATAGGAACGCAGAAACTCGATTTGAAATTCCAAATCGGGGTATAACAATCCGGTGCGCTGTGGATTGAGGCTGATCGGCAGATAGACAATAAATAATATGACAGCAGCAATAAAAATATGTCGGGTATTGATCCATGGCCCGAGCACCCACGGCAGCAACAATGGCGCGAGGGCGAGAAGACTGAAGACTGGCAAATAAATTCTTTGCATATAAGTCAGCGTGATATCTCCGAAGTAAAAACCCAACAGTATCAATAGGTGAGTACCGCTTGCGACCAGCAAGAAGGTGAAATATTTATAGTTCACTTCGTTTGCGAAACGCAAAACACGACGCAAACTGAAGAACACAATCAAGATGCCAAGAATCGCCGCGGTCGGGACCGCGAAATCAGAAAGTGCGCTGTCAAATATTGACGATAGGTTCCCTTGGCTGATGACGAAGCGCTTTGTGTTCGCCAGCAAGTAATCAAAGCCAAAAGCCCTGCTTACTACGCCATCACCAAAAAATGACTTGGAGAGATAAATCTGCCATATATATGGCAACAATAAAGTGGGAGTCCATGCGAGTAACTGAACATTGTTTTTTAGATGCTCCCTGCGAAAAGCCTTCAATATGAACGCCAACGCCGCAACTACAAATAGCAAGTAGATGTTTTCGTAGCGGATATGCGAAAACATCAACAAGGTGCTCCATAGAAAGCCGAACGACTCTGAATTGGGTTTACGAAGAAAAATATAAACGCCAATAAGAGAAAGCAGGAAAAAAAAGACAGACAGAAAATCAAAACCGGAGGAGCGTGCGCTGATAATGAAAATCGGGTTTGTCAACAAAAGCAACACCCCGGCCAAAGCGCCCCAGTCATTGAGTTGAATTCGCAGTGCCAGGTATATGAGAGCCAGGCACGCAAACAGCAGGATAGCGTTTAATAGAAATCCATTTTGCCATTGCTGCCCGCGTATTAGATGCGTTAGATGCACGAAAAAGGGGAATAAAAGCGGTCGTTTGGGAACGTATTGTTCGAGTACGATGTAGTCACGATTCAATGAATACTTCGCCTGAGTGACGCCGAGCGCCTTGTGCTCACGTGTCATCGAATTGGATACACTCAGAAGACTGGTCTCATCATCAAGCACTCTAAAATGCGGTTTAACTGCGCTGCACAACGACACCGTGATCAACAGACAAATTATCAATCCTTTCCAGCTGGATTGTAGTAACCGTTTGCATAAACACGCGTTCTTTTTATAAATCCGTATCGTGTGCGATACCCATACTATGCATACGCCTAAGATAATGTAGTACGCGAAGTTGCTGAACAGATATTCGATGCGTGCCGGTTGAAAAATCCCATATCCCGATAGGCCCACAAATACACCAAGCGGAACAACCAGCGATGCGCCCAACCAAATCGTTTTCGACATTAATAGAATGACTATGCGTACTTGCAATAGATAAGAAACATACAGAATCCGACGAGCAGACACCAGTCGATGGGACCTCACGGAATGTCCAGCCGGCAGGGCGGATGCCGCGTGTGTTGACGAGATGATAAAACACTCCGGCTGGCGTAAACTTGATTTCCGTGGCAGGTCTTCTCGCCCGGCAATGATGAGCGTGCAGTGTAAAAAAGAGCTACGAATATGTTGAAAACAAGGAACTCGATCACAACCTGGGACGACGGCAGGTGCCAATCAGGTAAGCACTGCGACTACGCGCAGCACAAGCACTGCGACTACGCGCAGCACAAGCACTGCGACTACGCGCAGCACAAGCACAGCAGGGGGCTCAGTTGCGCGAGTCCTGCGCCAGCATTTGGGGTCCTGGTGAGAAATGATGCGGGCTAGGCACGACCTGCTTGTTGAGGCGGACCATGTATCTTGGCACAAATTTTGGAGAGGTGGCTGAGTGGTTGAAAGCGGCGGTCTTGAAAACCGTTGACCCGAAAGGGTCCGGGGGTTCGAATCCCTCCCTCTCCGCCAATAAATCAATGACAGGCCAATCGGTCATGTTACTAGCCGCCGTTGTGTGGTGGGGTTCATGGCTGGGTTGTGGCATGTTGTAGTAGCGGGGGTTGGCAATAGGCTTAGATGCCGCGTCGTCCTTCCGGTTGTCGGGCTGCAAGGCCTTACGCGATGTTTTTGCACGCCTTTTTCCAGCCTTTTCCTCATATGGCCGTGTATCTAGATATTTGACCGGGGCCTTCCATTGCTGGTTCAGTGACGGGGTATTTTGATCAGTGAACGCGGATCGAGCGCTATCTCGTTGGCCATCCGGATATCTTCCTGATTGAGGTGGGCGCGGTGCTTGGCCTCGACGTCTATCCGCTCGGAAACGGCTAGTAGTGGCTATTGAAACGCGATTTCGGTTGCCGTCCAACCGGCATTGATGTGGCATGCGAAAGATAACGTCCCTCCCGGTCGTCTGTGCTCGAAGGCGGCGTTATACTGCACAGCCACCTACAGTGCACAAAAAATGCCGATTGACTCGACTGATGTTCGATAATTCCTACGCGCGCCTGCCGGAACGTTTCTATGTCAGGGTCGACCCCGCGCGCGTACCGGCGCCCGCTCTGCTGGCGTGGAACAAGGAACTGGCGCAGGACCTGGATCTGCACGGCCTGTCCGGTCCCGACCATAAGCTCGCGCAGGTCTTCAGCGGCAACGAGATACCTGCAGACGCGGAGCCGATTGCGCTCGCTTACGCGGGGCACCAGTTCGGTCATTTCGTACCGCAGCTGGGTGACGGCAGGGCGGTTCTGCTCGGTGAGGTGATAGGCGGCAAAGGGCGGCGCCATGACGTTCAACTCAAGGGCTCCGGGCAAACGCCGTTTTCCAGAAACGGCGATGGAAAATCCTCGCTGGGGCCGGTGATCCGCGAATATCTCGTGAGCGAAGCCATGCATCGTTTGGGAGTCCGCACCACCCGCGCTCTGGCGGCGGTGACAACCGGAGAAACCGTCTACAGAGACACGGCGCTACCCGGCGCGGTATTCACCCGGGTCGCGTCCAGCCATGTTCGCATTGGCACCTTCGAATTCTTCGCCGCGCGCGGCGACCAGGATGCAGTCAAGACCCTCGCGGACTATGCCATCGCGCGCCACTACCCCCTCGCCCGAGACGAGCCCCGGCCTTACCGCGCTTTCTTCAGGCAAGTGCTGGAGCGCCAGGCGGCGCTCATCGCACACTGGATGGACGTCGGATTTATTCACGGTGTCATGAATACCGACAACACATCTATTGCCGGTGAGACCATCGACTACGGACCGTGCGCCTTCATGGATGAGTTCCAAGTCGACAAGGTCTTCAGTTCCATTGACCGCGAGGGGCGCTACGCTTATGGGCATCAGGCGGCAATCGCGCACTGGAACCTGGCGCGGCTGGCGGAGTGCCTACTGCTGCTGGACGACGATCAGCACGCATTCGAAGAGGAACTGGGTCGATTCCCCATTCTGTTCCATGACCAATACTACACGCGCATGCGCAGAAAGTTGGGGCTCACAACCGAAGAGCCGGATGATGAGAGCTTGATCGAGGAGTGGCTGCAATACCTGCAGAACGAAGGCCTTGATTACACTTTGAGCTTCAGACGACTGGCGGCGCGGATCTGCGCCGACGAGCCATCGGAATTTGGTGCAGTCGAGCGCAAGTGGAAGCGGCGCATCGAAAATCAGCCCCAAGCCGCGGCGGATATCCAAGCACGCATGGATTCGGTCAACCCGCTGTTTATTCCTCGCAACCACCAGGTCGAAAAAGCAATCGAGGGTGCGATTGCAGGGGATCTGTCCACGTTCGAGGAACTTCTTAAAGTCCTCAAACAGCCGTTCCAGGAGCAGCTCGAATTGGCACGCTACGCAGAGCCTCCGCTGCCTGAGCAGAGGGTCACACGGACCTTTTGCGGGACGTGAAGGCCGCCTTGCTGCATGCAGCCCGACGTTTCCTGGAGACCCCGATTCACGCTGTGGTCTACTGTGTGTAATACGTCGAGCGGAAGGCCGAAGATCGGATTTCCTGTTTATACTCGATGCACATTGGAAAAATAACAAAAGCACCTAAATATTGCAGCAGGAAAAGAGGTGCGCGCCACCGCTCCAGGGAAGGAAATCAGAAAATTTCCCTATATTTTCCGGTAAGCAGAGAATTTCGAGATACCGGCTCGCTGCGAACTCGGTCCACCGTGATACCGATCCGGAACCACAACCCGTATGGATGCGTCTTGGATGTCGAAAGAACTGACCCCCACTTATTGCGGCATGCACCACGAATTCGACAAGATCGATTGGCAGCGGGTCAAATGGATCATCGACGGCGTCGGGATGGGTTGCGCCCGCACTAATGAGGAGCCCCCCCTCGGTTTCGCCTCTATCTAAGCTTCGATCACGTTCGCAGGGTAGCGAAGGATATGCGGGTCGGCAGTAAGCAGTTGCAGATTCTCGACACGGGCTTGTGCCACCAGCATACGGTCGAAAGGATCGCGATGAATCGCGGGAAGCATCAGGGTTTCTGCTGCGTGGCTGAATGTCACGCGGAGCAGCACGAAACCTTGTTCGCGAACCGCCTCTTCCAGAGTGCCGTCTACCGTCACTTTGCCCAAGGCCTGCTTGATGGCGATTTCCCAGGCCGTGGCCGCGCTGATGCTAAGTGTGTTGGCGGGATCGGCTACAAGTTCTCGCGCTTTTTTGGAAAGACGATCGTCATCAGCAAGCCACCACAGCAGCATATGGGTGTCTAGCAGAATATCCACGCGCTACCTGTGCTCGGTCAAGCCCTCGAACAGGTCGGCGATCAGTTCCTCATCCGCGTCGAAATCATTGGCTATGTGGATCTTGCCTTTCATGCTTCCTGCCTGGCGGGGTTTTTCCGTCGACACATAAGGACTCAACACCGCCATCGGTTTTCCCGCCTTGCCGATGATCACCGATTCCCCCCCGGCAACACGCTCAATGATCTGGGACAGATGGGTCTTGGCTTCGTGGATGTTGATTGTTTTCATATCGACAGAGCATATCGACGGAGGTAAACTAAGTCAACTTAGTCTATAATTTCAAAGAACTCAACCAGTCGACTGGACCGCTCTTAGACACGATATGGACACGATGCCTCAGTAACGCAAGGAAAATAGGCACACATCGGAGTTTCAATCCCTGCCTCTCCGCCAGAATTTTAAGAGATTTGTTGGTATGACCCTCGTCTCATAAATTCTCGAAGTTCAGCAACTGTTCGCCGAACATCTGTGTACATTTTTCGCTTCCCACGGAAATTATCGTTGCGGCTGGTTCAAATATGGCACCATGATATACGGAGAAAAAGACTCGTGACGATGACTACACAGCAATTCGATTTCAACGGACGTAATATCTTTATCGCGGGAGGGACGAGTGGCATCAACCTGGGGATTGCGGAGGCGTTTGCACGAGCCGGCGCTAGTTTGGCGGTGATGAGCCGCGCGCAAGAAAAGGTAAACGCAGCAGTAGAAAGATTACAGGAATTCGGTTCCGAGGCGATAGGGTTTTCTGCCGACGTTCGTGATTTTCAAGCTGTCGAGACTTCACTCAAGGAGGCCCATGAAACACTGGGCGAGATTGATGTTCTGATCTCCGGAGCCGCAGGAAATTTTCCCGCACCGGTGCTAGGTATGTCCGCCAACGGGTTCAAGTCGGTTATTGATATTGATCTGTTGGGGACGTTTAACGTGTTGCGTGCTGGGTACGCGTTTTTGAAAAAGCCAGGCTCTACGGTTATCAACATTTCTGCTCCCCAAGCCTTTGTCCCGACGCCGCTGCAAGCTCATGTCTGCGCGGCGAAGGCAGGAGTAGATATGTTGACCCGGGTGCTGGCACTGGAATGGGGAGACCAGGGGATTCGTATTAACTCGATTGTACCAGGGCCAATCGAAGGTACAGAGGGCATGGCTCGTCTCGCACCGACAAAGGAATCGCAAGCGGCAGTCGCAGCGAGCGTGCCCATGAAACGCATGGGAACAAAGCACGATGTCGCCAAACTGGCGTTAGTGTTGGCCTCGCCACTCGCTGAATATATCAATGGTGCCGTGATCCCAGTCGATGGTGGTTGGTCCTTGACTGGGTTTGGCGACTTGATGAAAACGTTGTCGATGCAATTCAAGTCATAAATCCGGTATTCGTATGCAAGGAGACAGTGAGCGATCGGGAACCGGTGTGATCGATCATCTTTCCAAAGCTTTCCAAAACGGGTTGGTGAACAGTGCATTTGATCGTGATGTCCAACGGCGCGACGATCCTGATTGGGTTGTGCAGCAACTGAATGATGTCAATTCACGGTTTATTCCAGTGTGGCGGCAAAAAAACCTAATCGATGTCGATGAGATGAAAGCAATGGCTCTGTCACCTACGGATATTGCTCAACCGGAAACGCTCTTAGACTCAACGGTTTTATTGGGCTCTCATGAGAGACGCACATATTTTGCGTTTTTCATGGACGAAAATTGTGATCCGATCGGCGAGAAGTTTCTCCATACTGATGCCACATTTGAAGATTTGAGGCGTGTTGGTCCTATGCTTGACGATTGGGATGCCTCGTTACTCGCTTATGCTAAAGGAATATGTTTCTGGCACGAACGTCACCGATTCTGCGGTGTGTGCGGTTCACCAACCGTCAGCAGCAAGGCTGGTCATTTGCGGCGATGTGCCGACTCTGTCTGTGGGGCGTCGCATTTTCCACGTACCGATCCCGCTATCATCGTCTTGGTGCACTGCGAAGAACATTGTCTTCTCGGTCGCCAAGGGCGATGGCCTGAAGGCGTGTATTCAACGCTCGCCGGCTTTGTTGAGCCTGGCGAATCCGCCGAACAGGCGGTTTTGAGAGAGGTATGGGAGGAAACCGGTATACGCATAGAACAGATGTGGTACCAGTCGTCGCAACCGTGGCCGTTCCCCAGTTCATTGATGCTGGGATTTGAGGCGCAAGCGAGGTTCGATAACATCTGCAGAAATGACGATGAATTGGAAGATGCACGCTGGTTTACACGCGAGCAGGTTATCGATGCTCTCGCCGATCGTGGCGCCCTCCGGCTGCCGCCGCAATTTTCGATCTCTCGACGACTGATCGAAGGCTGGTGCCGGTAGAATAAATTTACACACAACCTGCAGATGTCATCAATGTGTCGCGGCACCCGAATCCTTCGCGATCATCCGGGATTCTAGGTGTAAACTGCGCGCTAAGGACGAAATACGTTTTTGAAAAAATGTTTTGGAGATGCCTATGAAATTTGAAGGTAAGACCTTGACGTTGGATTTTATCAAACCGGGAATTGCCGAGATCTGCTTCGACCGTCAGAAAGGTTCGGTAAATAAATTCGATGCCTTGACATTGGCGGAATTGAGGCAGGCAGTCGATGAGCTGTCGCGTGACAAGGACGTAAAAGGGTTGCTGCTCACGAGCAACAAGAATGTGTTTGTCGTGGGCGCCGACATCACCGAGTTTAGTCAATGGTTTGCGAAGAGCCATCAACAATTGGCGGATGATCTGCTGCGCATACACGAGTTGTTTTCCGCCATCGAAGATCTGCCGTTGCCGACCGTTGCGGCAATCAACGGCTTTGCGCTGGGAGGTGGATTTGAGGTTTGTTTGGCATGCGACTACCGCGTCATGTCGTCCACGGCCCGGGTGGGTCTGCCGGAAGTTAAACTGGGCATATTCCCGGGTTGGGGCGGAACGATACGCCTTCCCAGGATAATCGGTGCCGACAGTGCATTAGAATGGATAGGTCTGGGCAAAGATAGAAGACCGGAGCAGGCGCTGAACGAAGGCGCGGTGGACGCCGTAGTGCCCCCCGGCGAGCTGAAAGAGTCCGCGCTTACATTGATTGAAACATGCATTGAAGGCAAGCTGGATTATGCATCTCGACGAGCAGAAAAAAAATCACCGTTGCGCCTGACAGAGATCGGAAGGACTATGGTGTTCGAGGTCGCCAGGTCCGTCGTCAACGCTAAAGCAGGCCCTCATTATCCCGCACCGATGACTGCGTTACGCTGTATGGAGACACACGCCGTTATGGATCGCGACAGTGCAGCCACAGTGGAGGCCGAAGCATTTGCTGAACTTGCGAAAAACAAAGTGACCCACAATCTAGTGGGGCTCTTTCTCAACGATCAGTCACTGTCCCGCATCGCAAAAACATACGTCAATGAAGCTCTGCCCGTAAATCAGGCTGCGGTGCTGGGGGCCGGCATCATGGGAGGTGGAATCGCCTATCAAACTGCACTCAAGGGTGTCCCCATCGTGATGAAAGATATCGCCGCCGATGCAGTGGAGTCCGGGTTGTCGGAAGCTAGGGAATTGCTTCTCAAACAGATTGATCGGAGACGATTGACAGCCCGTCAAATGAGTGAGGTCCTGACACGAATAAATCCGACGCTAAACTATGGTGATGTCGAGGGCGCAGATATTGTGGTGGAAGCAGTGGTAGAAAATGAAGACGTAAAGAAGCGCGTGTTGACTGAATTAGAGGAAGTTGTCGGCAAAGATGCCATTATCGCATCAAATACCTCAACGATTTCCATATCCAGTTTGGCGGACTGTCTAGAGCATCAGACAAGATTCTGCGGCATGCATTTCTTCAATCCGGTACACGTCATGCCGTTGGTTGAAATCATAAGGGGCGAAAAAAGTTCAGAGCAGGCAATCGCTACTACCGTAACGTTTGCCAAAACCATCGGCAAGAATCCAATTGTCGTTAACGATTGTCCCGGTTTTTTGGTTAATCGCGTGTTATTTCCTTATCTCAACGCCTTTACCGCTCTTGTTCGCGACGGCGCTGATTTCCAGAACATCGACAAGATCATGGAGGGCTTCGGTTGGCCGATGGGTCCTGCTTACTTGTTGGACGTAATCGGCATGGATACCGCTTGTCATGCCGGAAACGTGCTCGCAGCGGGGTATCCGGACCGGATGAAAAATGACTATGTATCGGCGATACAAGCCCTTTATGATGCACAGAGATTGGGACAAAAATCCAAACGTGGTTTCTACGTTTACGAGAAGGACAAAAGTGGAAAACCCAAAAGGAAACGGGACGAATCGGTCTATGAAGTAATTGCCACGCCATCGGGAAATGATCCGTTTGACGAACAAGAAATTATCGACAGGATGATGATTCCTTTGTGCCTGGAGACGGCTCGGTGCCTTGAAGAAGGTATCGTAGACTCGGTAGTGGCTGCCGATATGGGATTAATCTGGGGCATCGGTTTTCCACCGTTTCGCGGCGGCGCACTAAGATATATCGATACGATCGGTATCGAAAAAATCTGCGAGTCCGCGGATCACTATGCATCGCTGGGAAAGGCATATCAACCCACTGAGAAATTCCGCATGTGGGCAGGCGCCGGAAAACGGTTCTTCGAGGAGTTCAACTAATGATCGCGAATACGAACGATGCCGTGGTCGTGGACTGCGTGCGCACACCAATGGGACGGTCAAAGGGCGGCATGTTTCGTCATGTCCGGGCGGAAACGCTGTCGGCATGTCTGGTGGATGCTTTGTTTCAAAGGAACACAGAACTAGACCCTAATGACGTCGATGACGTGATATGGGGTTGTGTGAATCAGACCCTGGAGCAGGGGGTGAATATCGCACGTAATATGGCGCTGATGACCGTGTTGCCATGTACCGTCAGTGCACAAACCGTGAACCGTCTTTGTGGGTCATCCATGCAGGCGATACATAGTGCTGCTCAGGCGATCATTAGCGGACATGGTGATTTGTTCGTGGTCGGCGGTGTAGAGCACATGGGTCATGTGCCCATGACTCATGGCATCGATATTGATCCGAAAATGAGCAAGTACGTGGCCAAGGCGGCGGCCGTGATGGGGATGACCGCGGAGCTGCTTGCGCGGATGCACGATATCACGCGAGAGCAGCAGGATCAGTTCGGAGCACGCTCACATCAGCGGGCCCATGCGGCAACCGTTGAGGGACGCTTCAAGCACGAGATGGTTGCGATAGAAGGGCATGACGAAGACGGGAATAAGGTCTTGTGTGACTACGACGAGGTGATTCGCCCGGATACGACAGCCGAAGTTCTCAGTACTTTGAGACCGGTATTTGATCCTGCAAACGGCAGTGTTACGGCTGGCACCTCATCGGCATTGTCCGACGGTGCAGCGGCAATGATTATCATGTCCGCATCCGCCGCGAAATCCGCCGGCGTCAAACCCATTGCACGCATCAAGGCCATGGCGGTGGCGGGCGTAGATCCGTCGATCATGGGTTACGGACCGGTACCGGCAACAAAAAAAGCATTGCAAAGAGCCGACGTGACGATGGATGACATCGATTGCGTCGAATTGAACGAGGCGTTTGCAGCGCAATCGCTTCCGGTGTTGAAAGATCTCAGCTTGCTCGACAAAATCGATGAAAAAGTCAACTTGAACGGTGGCGCAATTTCCCTTGGCCATCCGCTCGGATGTTCGGGCGCACGGATTTCGACAACGCTTTTGAATATCATGCGTGAAAAGGATGCCACCTTGGGTCTGGCTACGATGTGTATTGGCATGGGACAGGGAATAGCGACGGTCTTTGAGCGAATTTAGCCCGCACCCGCCCTGGTGCCTGCCACGCAATCTGGAGCGTCACATGTTGCCGTTTCATGAGCGGCACACGGTGGGCCCGTCGCTGCATACCATCAGCGGCGCGGGTCTGCCCCAGCGCGGCTGGATAGAGATTTGCTGTCCATGGGTTGCAAGCACTAGAATAAGGAGGGCGGGGCCCGTGATTCCGGCGCTTCTATTCATCCCTACTGCGCAGCGCCCAGCCGCCCGACCCCGCGACTACGCACAGTGCAAGCCTCTTCGCCAGTTTTCAGGATCCTTGGTGCATCATGCTTACTGGAGGCATTTGCCGAACAAACTTTTGCCGTGTGTCAGCGCGCTGTGCGACAATAACCTATCGTTACGATCACTAAATAGTGCCATTAATTGTAGGTTTCCTTCCACGCTCATTGCACCCCGCCACAACGAGCAAGGCGCCGCTTGAGTAGCTGCCTGAGTAGTATTTATGTCTGAAAATAGATCCAAGGCGCTTGATTACCACGAGTTCCCAACGCCTGGAAAAATCTCGATACAGCCGACTAAGCCGTTCACTTCGGCCAGTGAACTTTCACTTGCCTATACGCCTGGTGTCGCGGATCCGGTCCGAGAAATTGCGAAAAACGAATACGACGCATATCGTTACACGAATAAGGGCAACTTGGTTGCGGTCATCACCGATGGCAGCGCTGTTTTAGGGCTCGGTAACGTGGGTCCCGTTGCAGGCAAACCAGTGATGGAAGGTAAGGCGGTGCTGTTCAAGCGTTTCGCGAACATCGATGTGTTCGATATCGAGATAAAAGCACCCAGCACCGAAGCATTCATTGAGACGGTGGTCAACATTTCGCCGACGTTCGGTGCCATCAACTTGGAAGATATTGCCGCGCCGCACTGCTTTATTATCGAGCATTCGTTGCGCGAGCGGTTGGAAATTCCCGTGTTTCACGACGATCAGCATGGCACGGCGGTAATTGTATGCGCTGGTCTATTGAATTCCTTAGAAATTCAAGGCAAGCGTTTGGAGGACGTGAGAATAATAATCCTCGGCGCCGGAGCAGCTGGAATTGCGACAACCCGCCTGCTCATCGCCTTGGGGTCGAAACGCGAGAATATTATCCTTGCGGACCGCGAGGGTGTGATTCACACCGGGCGCTCGGACGTCAACATCTACAAGCAGGCTTACGCGGTAGACACCCCGCTCAGGTCTCTCGACGAGGCGCTGATAGATGCAGATGTATTGGTGGGAGTGTCTGGGCCCAATCTGGTAACCGCAGACATGATCAAGACCATGGCCGATCGCGCGATCGTGTTTGCGCTGTCGAACCCGGTCCCGGAAATTATGCCGGATGTCGCATGCGCGGTGCGCGATGACATTATTATGGCGACCGGGCGATCCGATTTTCCCAATCAGATCAATAACTCGCTGTGCTTTCCGTTTCTATTTCGCGGCGTCCTGGATGCCAAGGCGCACCAGATCACCGAAAAAATTCTCATCGCCGCGACCCATGCCCTGGCCGATCTGGCGAAGGAACCGGTCCCCGAGGAGGTGCTGCAGGCCTATCAGGTCGAGGCACTGTCGTTTGGGCCCGACTATATTATCCCCACCCAGTTTGATCCACGGTTGATAGAAACCGTGCCGGCGCGCGTCGCTGAAGCGGCTCATAGCTAATTGCCCACAGCCTCTGAGAAGTTGTGGTATCTTTACCAAAACAAGTTAGGTAATTTCTGCGAAGATCATGAAAGTACATGAATATCAAGGAAAAGAAATTTTAAGAACATACGGTGTTGCGACTCCGCGTGGTGTGGCCTGTTTCTCTGTCGACGAGGCGGTCGCAGCGGCGGAACAGCTTGCGGGCAAACGGTGGGTGGTCAAGGCTCAAATCCACGCAGGCGGCCGCGGAAAAGGCGGTGGGGTGCGCTTGGCGCGCTCGGTGGACGAAGTCCGTCAACATGCGCAAGACATCCTGGGCATGACGCTGATCACGCACCAAACCGGTCCCGAAGGAAGGCTCGTGAAGCGATTGCTGATCGAGGAAGGCGCAGCGATCGAGCACGAATACTATATCGGCATGGTAGTCGATCGTTCGGCCCAGAAAGTGGTCGTCATGGCGAGTTCCGAGGGTGGGACAGAGATCGAGGAGGTCGCCGCACAAACGCCTGAAAGGATTCACAAGGAAGTTGTTGACCCCGTGGCCGGGTTAAAGCACGAGCAGGCCAAAGATCTGGCGGCCAGGATCGGACTGCCTGACACGGTCCTGGATCGTGCCGCCGAGTTTCTGCTCGGACTTTATCAAGCCTATTGGGACACCGATGCGTCATTGGCGGAGATTAATCCGTTGATTCTCACCACTGACGGTAAAGTGCTCGCCCTCGACGCCAAGCTCAATTTCGACGATAACGCCCTGTTTCGACATCCCAAAACCAGGGAGCTACGTGATCTAGACGAGGAGGATCCGAATGAGATCGAGGCATCCAAGTACGGCCTCAGTTACATTGCTTTAGACGGAAACATCGGATGCCTGGTCAACGGTGCGGGGCTGGCAATGGCGACTATGGACATCATAAAATTGTACGGTGCCGAACCCGCAAATTTCCTGGATGTGGGAGGCGGCGCGACTACTGAGCAGGTCACCGAGGCGTTTGTCATTATGCTTCGAAATCCGAACTTGAAAGCGATTCTGGTCAACATCTTCGGCGGCATTATGCGCTGCGACGTCATCGCCGACGGACTGGTTAACGCGGCGCGGGAAGTGCATCTGACGGTACCGTTGGTTGTCCGCTTGGAAGGCACCAACGTCGACCAGGGACGGGAAATTATCGCGAATTCAGGTATTGAGATAATCTCCGCCACCACGATGGCCGACGCCGCGGAAAAAGTGGTGGCCGCCGCACGAGGTCAAGGGTAATGTCTATCTTGATCGATAAATCGTCCCGCGTGGTGACTCAGGGCATCACCGGCAAAACCGGGGAGTTTCACACCAAGTATTGTGTCGAGTATGCCTTTGGCAAGGCGTGTTTCGTCGCCGGCGTCACACCTGGTAAGGGCGGTCAGCACGTCGAAGGCATTCCCGTCTACGATACGGTGGAAGAAGCGAGACGCGGGACCGGGGCTAATGTTTCGGTGATCTATGTTCCACCGCGGTTTGCGGCGGCGGCGATCGATGAAGCGGTCGCAGCCGGAATGGAAGTCGTGATCTGCATCACCGAAGGTGTGCCCGTTAAAGATATGATTTTGACCCGCCACAAGATGCAGGGCGAGAAGACGATACTGGTAGGCCCCAATTGTCCCGGCGTCATCACGCCGGATGAAATAAAAATCGGCATAATGCCCGGTTATATTCATAAGAAGGGCCCGGTTGGGGTGATCTCCCGCTCCGGGACACTGACCTACGAGGTGGTTGACCAACTCACACAACTTGGCCTCGGGCAATCCACATGTATCGGTATCGGCGGCGATCCGGTCAACGGTGTAAAGCACCTCGATGTGATGCGGATGTTTAATGAGGATCCCGCGACCGAGGGCGTGGTTATGGTCGGCGAGATAGGTGGCACGGACGAGGAGGAGTGCGCCGCGTGGGTAAAACAACACATGAACAAACCGGTGGTGGGATTTATCGCTGGCGTTACCGCGCCGCCCGGCAAGCGAATGGGTCATGCCGGCGCCATTATATCCGGTGGGAAAGGCACCGCCGCAGAAAAGATCGCTGCCATGGAAGACGCAGGGATCCTTGTCACCCGCAATCCAGCGGATATCGGCAGCTTGATGAAGAAAACCTTAAAATAGTTAAAGGTATTCGCGCTTAACATACAGTTTGCGTAAGCGGCTGGTCTCCAACTCATGCCCTTGCGTCCTGAAGATCGAACCGGCCTCAACCCTGGCACAACTCCGGCCCGCGTCAACAGCACGTTGTACAAGGCCCTTAGCACGTGCCTGCATTGCTTACCTAACTTCCGCGGGAAAGTAAGGGCCGGTTTGTCCCTGTACAACTTGCTTGGGCTGCAACGTCATCACATCGTGGTTGAAACGACCTTGCGACATCCGACTAGGTATCGCGTGCGGCTGGATCTACATAGCATGTTGGAGCGTGTCGCGTACTTGTACTCGGGATACGAACACGAGACGGTGATGTTCTTGGCACGTTGCTATACGGGAAACGGTTATTTCCTCGATATCGGCGCGAACATCGGAACAATCACTATTCCGTTTGTGAAAATGAGTGCCACCAAAACCGGCACTATGCCTGTCGCACTGTGCGTAGAAGCGATACGTGCAAACTGCAAAGCACTCGCACACAATGTGCGCGTCAACGATCTTGATAGCGCTGTCGACATTGTATGCTGTGGTTTGGGCGATCGTGCGACGGAAGTTGAAATTCAAGTCGAAGGTAATCTTAAGGACGGCGAGGGGACCGGCACTGCCAATGTTTTAGCGGATCACAGTGTGCATCCGTGCGAACGGATTCAGTTAAAAACCACCACCGTCAATCGGTTGATCGCATGCGGGGACATACCCGGGGATTGTGAATTGATGAAGATTGACGTGGATGGCTATGACCTGAAGGTACTACAGGGAGGTACTGTGCTGTTGGAGAAACCAAGGCCAGTCATCTTTGGCGAGTTCTCGCGGCATTGCCTGGGCTGGCACGATCAGACTCCGGAGGAGGTCGCCGAGTTCGTGAAGGCATACGGCTATGGCACGTGGGTGCGTGGCGAAAAGAGTTGGAATTTCGCGCCCTTTGGGCGAACTAGGAAGGCTGATTCCGACTTACTCTTAATCCCGGAGGAACGGGTTACGGACTTTTCTTGGTGCTTGCGCGGCTAAAAAACGCCGCATTAGTATTGCTCTTATCCCAGAGCTTTGACGACCGCTTCGATGCTGTCCTTGGCATCACCGAACAACATGCGCGTGTTTTCGCGGTAGAACAGGGGATTGTCGACACCCGCGTAGCCGGTGGCCATGCTGCGCTTTAAGACCACTGCGTTACCTGCCTTCCAGACCTCGAGCACCGGCATACCGGCGATGGGACTATTGGGATCTTCTTGGGCAGAAGGATTGACGATGTCATTCGCCCCCACGACCATGGTTACATCCGTTTTCGGGAAATCGTCGTTTATTTCGTCCATCTCCAAGACGATGTCGTAAGGCACCTTTGCCTCCGCCAGTAAAACGTTCATGTGACCGGGCATGCGTCCAGCAACAGGATGGATGCCGTATCGCACGGTGACCCCGGCGCTGCGGAGTTTTTGCGTCAACTCGGAGACTACGTGTTGGGCATGAGCCACCGCCATGCCGTACCCGGGAACGATGACTACCTCTTTTGCGTTACTCAGCAGCTCAGCGGTTTCCTCCGCCGATACGGCGGTGACCTCGCCGGCCTCACCGGTAGTGGCAACTGCGGTACCGCCTTCAGTGCCGAATCCCCCCATGATGACGGCCAGGAATCGACGGTTCATGGCACGGCACATGATATAGCTCAAGATCGCGCCGCTAGAGCCAACCAGCGCGCCGGTGACAATGAGCAGATCATTGGACAACATGAAACCCGTCGCCGCCGCCGCCCAGCCTGAGTAGCTGTTGAGCATCGAGATCACCACCGGCATATCGGCGCCACCGATGGCCATGACCATATGTACCCCGAAAGCGAATGCGATAAGAGTCATGATGATCAACGGCAGTAAGCCGGCGCCGATGCTTTCCGCGCCCACGAATGCGGTACCCAACCAGATACATGCGAGACCCGCGGCGAGATTCAGCCAGTGCCGCGCCGGAAGCATTAAAGGTGCGCTCTTGATTACGGCCTGGAGCTTGCCGAAGGCGATGACCGAACCGGTGAATGTGATCGCGCCGATGAAAACGCCAAGGTAGATTTCTATTTCATGAATGGTCTTCTCGGTGCCTTCGAAATGAAGGCTGGGATCCATGTAGTTGGCGAATCCCACCAAGACAGCGGCGAGGCCGACAAAGCTGTGCAACATAGCCACCAGCTGCGGCATCGCGGTCATTTGCACCCTGGCCGCAACGATGAATCCGGCGGTCGCGCCCACTATCATCATCGGAACAATGAGCCCCAAGCCCGACACCTGATCACTGGTGATGGTCGCGAGGATCGCGATGGCCATGCCGATGATCCCATAGACGTTACCACGGCGAGCCGATTCCTGATGACTCAACCCTCCGAGGCTCAGTATGAACAAGATGCTGGCGACGATATATGAGGCGGTGACAACTCCCGCAGGCATGAACTAGCTCCTATTTGCGAAACATCTTCAACATGCGTTGCGTTACGAGGAATCCCCCGGCAACGTTGACGGTGGCAATGAGCACTGACACCGCGGCAAGAAACACGACGATGCCCCTGGGCGCGCTGATCTGCAGCAAGGCACCGATAACGATGATGCCGCTGATGGCGTTGGTGACGCTCATGAGCGGTGTGTGCAAGGCGGGGGTCACCGCCCAGATCACCTGATAGCCGATAAAAATCGCCAACACGAAGACGATAAAATGACTCATAAACGCGGCGGGCGCGACGGAGCCGAGGGCGAGCATGGCGATGATGCCGGTGGCCATAAAGGCCAAGTTGACCCATGGGGAAGATTTTTTTCCCTCCACCAATGGTCCCGTCGCAGCCTGCGGCGCCGGCGTCGCTTTTGGGGCCTGCATGGATAGTTTGGGTGGCGGCGGCGGCCAGGTGACTTCCCCTTCCTTGATCACCGTCGCCCCCCGAATCGCCTCGTCCTCCATGTTGACGTTGATGTTGCCATCCTTTTCCGGGGTGAGGTCCGTCAGCAGGTGACGCAAATTCGTCGCGTAAAGTTGGCTCGACTGGGTGGGCAGCCGGCTGGGCAAATCGGTATGTCCGATAATGGTGACGCCGTGTTGCGTCACCACTTGGCCAGGCTCTGTCAATTCACAGTTTCCGCCTTGCTCCGCCGCCAGATCAACAATAACACTGCCGTCGCGCATGGATTCCACCATGTCCGCGAGAATGAGTTTCGGCGCCGGCTTTCCCGGGATCAGCGCGGTGGTAATGATGATATCCACGTCTTTGGCCTGTTCGCGAAACAACGCCATTTCCGCTTCAATGAACTCCTTGCTCATCTCCTTGGCGTAACCACCTTCGCCACCGCCTTCCTCTTCGTATTTGAGCTCCAGAAACTCCGCGTCCATGCTCTCCACCTGCTCTTTCACTTCGGGCCGGGTATCGAAGGCGCGGACAATAGCGCCCATCGAACCGGCCGCCCCGATGGCAGCAAGACCCGCCACCCCGGCGCCGATAATCAAGACCTTGGCTGGGGGCACCTTGCCGGCGGCGGTAATTTGGCCGGTAAAAAAACGTCCAAAGTGGTGGGCGGCCTCGACCACGGCGCGATATCCGGCGATATTCGCCATCGAACTCAAGGCATCCATCTTCTGCGCCCTGGATATCCGCGGAACGGAGTCCATCGCCAATACCGTCGCTTGCCGCGCGACCAGACTATCCATCAACGCCGGGTTTTGTGCCGGCCAGATGAAGCTGATCAACGTGCCGCCTTCGCGCAACAGCTCGGTCTCGGGAATGCCCAGCGCGGGATGGTCTTCGGGCGCACGGACCTTCAAGACGATGTCGGACTGTGCCCACAACTCCCGCGTATCGGCGATGATCTCGGCGCCGGCCTCGCGGTAGGCGTCGTCGCTGAATTTCGCCGCTGCGCCGGCTCCCGACTCTACGGTCACGGAGAAGCCCAGTTTAATGAGCTGTTTAGCGACGTCGGGGGTGGTGGCGACACGATGCTCGGCATCGTGGATTTCTTTGGGGACTCCGATCTTCATCTCGTGTTAGTTGTTTTTCTTAATGCGTATTGTGCTTGTTCGGGTTAACCGCAACGCTGCGCAATTCTCCTATATGCCGCGCTGCAATGCAACAAAAATGGCGCCTGGTTTGGAAACATGGTAACGGAGCGCAACGCCGCGTCGCGGCGCACACGATGCGTCACCGGTCAAGCCGCTTTGGCTATGGTTTTGAGCGCCTTACTGGCGGAATCATCGAGCTCGCTGAACGCGATCCCGACCCCCTCGTTATTCTCCCGGACGACTTCCCCAGGCAGGCGCAGCCACCGTTGCTGCGCCCCGTAAAAAATGGGAAATACAACATCCACGGGGGCTCGTGGTGTGATCTGGCGCTCGACCTCGATAAATGCACCTTGTTGGCTCAAATCCCGAATACGCCCGTTGAGCCATCCGGACGCGTCGTGATAGAGCCGAACATTGAACGCAACGATGTGCCGCTCGAACCGCCGGCGCCGGTGGTCGAACCGGGTCGGCACGGGCTCTAAAATGTCGGTGTGCCGGAACATGTAATAATCGCGCGGAAATTTGGTGAACCGGAAGCGAATACGGCCAATGTCGATGACGTCACCCTCCTTGAGCAAACTGGAGTTCACCGGCCGCAGGCCCACCCTTATTCCATTTTTAGAACGCACATCATAAATACTGAAGCTTCCATTGTGATTACGCACGATCTCCGCGTGAAAGCGCGAGACCGAACGCTCGCTCAGGCGTAATTCATTGTTGGGATGCCGGCCGATACGAAAGATCGGGCTGGAGATGTCGGACTTGATGAGCTTGCGTCGCGCCAAATGATAAAGATACGCGTAAGGATGTTTGGCGTAGCGTCGCATGCGTAACGTCGACCCGAACAGGATCACGCCCAGAGCGATTACCCCGCCAACAATTGCGCCTTCGCGAAAACTGATTACCACCGAACCCCCATAAACCTTAAGCAAAGGTCTTACGCCTTTCTAATAGCGAAAAGAGTACCCGATTTGGCCGTGTGTCCCAAGTAGGCGCAACAGGATCGGAAACCCCGAACGATGGTCCCGCCTAAGACACGGTTTTTTAAAGATAAATAGAACTCATTACGCGCAACACACATACCATCCGATGGCTAATTCCGGTATGCTGCGTTCCCCATTTTTCTATGACAGCATGGGTGCACCATGGAGATCAACTTTCTTATCGAGAAACTCACGGACATTCAGGGCCGCAGCAAAGCTTTACGGGGGTATCTTTGACGTTGCGGCCAAACAGGAACGTCTAGAGGAAGTCCGGCTGGAGCTGGAACAACCGTCGGTGTGGTCCGACCCGGATCGCGCCCAAGCTCTGGGCCAGGAACGGGTGCGCCTGGAGCAGGTGGTCGAGGTGCTGGGGCGGCTCGACAAGGAGAGCCGGGAGATCGCGGAACTGCTCGAGTTGGCGCGCGCGGAAGACGATGTGGAGACGATAGATTCGATCAGCGAGGATCTGCAATTCCTCGAGCGGGATCTTGTCGCCCTGGAGTTCAAGCGCATGTTTTCCGGGGAGATGGATGAACACAGTGCATTCGTGGATATTCAGTCGGGTTCCGGGGGAACCGAGGCGCAGGACTGGGCGAACATGTTGTTGCGCATGTACCTGCGATGGGCTGAGCGGAAGCGCTTCAAGACCGAAGTGATCGAGCTGTCCGCAGGCGAGGTGGCGGGCATCAAGAGTGCCACGGTCAAAATATCCGGCGATTATGCGTACGGGCATCTGCGCACCGAGACCGGGATCCATCGGCTGGTCCGCAAATCCCCGTTTGATTCGGGTCACCGCCGGCACACCTCGTTCGCATCGGTGTTCGTGTATCCCGAGGCCAACGAAGACGTCGAGATTGACATCAATACAGCGGATCTGCGCATCGATACCTATCGAGCGAGCGGTGCTGGTGGACAGCACGTGAACCGGACTGATTCCGCGGTGCGCATCACGCACCTGCCCACAGGCATCGTGGTGCAGTGCCAGAATGACCGCTCGCAGCATCGCAACAAGGCGGAAGCGATGCGCATGCTGAGAGCGCGGCTGTATGATGCCGAATTGCGGCGCAAGCAGTCCGAGCAGCAGGCGCTCGAAGACACCAAGGCAGACATCGGTTGGGGCCAGCAGATCCGCTCTTACGTCTTGGACCAGTCGCGGATCAAGGACCTTAGAACCGGGGTCGAAGTCGGTGACACGCAAGGGGTGCTCGATGGCGACTTGGATCGTTTTATCGAAGCCAGCCTCAAGGCCGGGGTCTGAAAAAATAACAACCAGTTTGATAGAAAAATAAGTTAACTATATGAAATACATAAAATAATGACCCAAGAAAACGAGCAAATCATACAACGCCGCGCGAAGCTTGCGGCGTTGCGCGATCAGGGTGATCCGTTTCCCAACGACTTTCGCCGGGACATCTTGGCGGCGGCGCTGCATGCGCATTACAGTCACATGAGTACCGAGGAGCTGGAGCAGCTGGCGCGGCGGGTGCGGGTGGCGGGGCGCTTGATGACCCGGCGCATTATGGGTAAAGCGAGTTTCGCCCACGTCCAGGATATGTCCGGACAGATCCAGTTGTTTTTGAAGCGTGATTTGCTCCCTCAAGGCGCGTACGACGAACACTTCAAGAAATGGGATACCGGCGATATCGTCGGCGCTTCCGGCGTCCTGTTCAAGACCAAGACCGGTGAGTTGAGTGTGCGCGTGGATGAAATCCGTCTGTTGACCAAGTCATTACGTCCGCTGCCAGAGAAATTTCATGGTGTCAGCGACCAGGAGATCCGATACCGGCAACGATATCTCGATCTCATTATGAGTGAACCGTCGCGTGAAGCCTTCCGCACCCGCTCGAGAATGGTCAATTTCATGCGCCATTTTTTACTCGAGCGGGATTTTCTCGAGGTCGAGACGCCGATGATGCAGGCGATCCCCGGTGGCGCCCTGGCACGTCCTTTCCGGACCTATCATCATGCGCTCGACATGGATCTATTTCTCCGTATTGCCCCGGAGCTGTACCTCAAACGCCTGGTGGTGGGAGGCTTCGAGCGCGTCTTCGAGATCAACCGCAATTTCCGCAACGAAGGCATCAGCACCATGCACAATCCGGAATTTACGATGCTCGAGTTTTATCAGGCGTACGCGGATTATCACGATCTGATGGTCCTGACGGAGTACATGCTGCGGGAAATGGCCATCCAGATCCTGGGGGCGCCGGAAATCGCGTTCCAGGGCCAAACACTCGATTTGGCAAGACCCTTCGCGCGGATTTCGCTCAAAGACGCGATTTTGCAGCACAATCCTGATCTGAGCCTTACGGATATCGAGGACCGTGAAAAATTGGCGTCTATTGTCACGCATCTCGGCCTTCCCGTGAAATCCAGCTACGGGGTCGGCAAGCTCCAGTTGGAGGTGTTCGAAAAGACGGTCGAGCACAAACTGCAGGCGCCCACCTATGTCGTCGGCTATCCGGTGGAGGTTTCTCCGCTGTCACGCACCAATGATCAGGATCCGCAGATTGCCGATCGTTTTGAGTTGTTCATGGGTGGACGGGAAATCGCCAACGGATTTTCGGAACTGAACGATCCGGAAGATCAAAGCGAGCGCCTGCGCCGGCAAGTTGCAGAAAAAGACGCTGGAGACAACGAGGCCATGCATTTCGATGCCGACTATGTACGGGCTCTCGAGTATGGCATGCCGCCGACCGCGGGGGAGGGCATCGGCATCGATCGCCTGGTCATGCTGTTCACAGACAGCCCATCGATACGCGATGTGTTGTTGTTCCCACATATGCGGTCGGAATCAGCATCTCCTGATTGATAATATATAAAAAACAAGCACTAATAAGTGATACTTCATATTTGGCATTATCATGTTTTTAACCGCGAACAGGCCTAGACATAATGTTTTGACCTGCCCATCTCAACATGCGTGGATTATGTTGAGATAGGGATCTCAGACACAGAGCCATAATTGAGAGGGCAGATCATGA
>CAMYKK010000004.1 GCA_947258975.1 uncultured Gammaproteobacteria bacterium | reverse complement strand
GACTTGGCGGAGTTTCACGCGAGTCGCCAGATCGTTCGGAACCGGCACTTGCATCGCATCGAGCAGTTTCTTGTCAAACGCAATGACACCCTCGGCGAAACGCGCGCATTCGTGGCATTCGTTTCGATGCGCCGCAAAGTCTGCAACACTGGTATACGGATCACTCAGACAGATCCTGCGAAATTCCAAACAGTTCATGCCCGCACCCCGGTGACCCGCTGAGCATCGAATTCAGCATCGGTCAACAACGCGCGCAATTGCTTGCGTGCGCGAAACAACCTGGTCATCACCGCGCTGCTGCTGATCTCCAGCAGGTCCGCGATTTCTTTACAGCTAAAGCCACCCAGGACCTGCAGCACCAAGGGCTCGCGATAATCGTCGGAAAGCGTGGCCAAGGCGCGCCGCAACACGAATGCCTCGGTACTGGTATCGAACGCGGCCTTGGCGCCCGGCAGTTCGCCCATGTCTTCGACATCTTGCATCTCCAAGCGCTTACGCTCGAACTGGCGTGCGTATTCACGGCGAAATATAGTAAACAGCCAACTCTTCGCCGAATTCGCATCGCGCAAGCCGCCGATCGCCTTCCATGCGCGAAGATAGGTTTCCTGCACGAGTTCCTCGGCCTGCACGCGGTCCCGGCATACCCAATAGGCATAGCGGTACAGGTCGCCCATCAACCCTGCCAGCAACAACTCGAATTTTTCGCGCTTCGATCTGCCCATAACGACCGAGACCGGGTCCGTCGTGGATTTCTTTCCGCTAAACACGAAAGTTTTTCCGTAATTTAGAGGATTATCTATTCAAGAAAGACCATCACCCGGTAGCGCAGGTTCCAAAGAGCCGACCGGCGGCGCTGCTAACAGGCTCGATATCGAATTGATTTGTCTTGGGGGGTGTCAGAGCAAATCAAAACGAGGCGCCGCAGCGCCCCGTTTTGCATTACTTTTTTGGAAACGTGCTAATGCGCCTTAGCCTTCTTCTTTTCCTCCAATGGCCTTGCACGCCTCGGCGTTCATGGCCACGAAGCCGGTACCCTTACAACTGTTTTGGCCCTTACATGCGTTGTTGGCGGTCTTACAACTACCCATTCCCTTACACGAGTTGACGTTATAGCAGTTTACTTTTGCTTCGCCGGCAGAAGCGGTGATCGGTGCGGCAGTAGCGAATATCGCGGCAGCGGCGGTGGCCAGGGCAAGTCCGGAAGCTTTCTTCATATTCATTTCAATATTCTCCTCAAGTTCTTAAAAAATCCCCGACCGTGTCGGGTTATCGTACGACCACTGCATGGGTCATGGCCGATGTAGACCGCGCCTTGGAATGATGGTTCCAATGTCACAGTTTCTTTATGGTAAATGGCTCGCGTATAGCGAGAGAACACACTTTCCCGCACATTGCATAATCTCCTAAGGCAGGGAACCAATGTCTACCACAGCGTGTCTCAATCCTGTTTGCAATTGAATAATGATACGGTCCTGCCGCTCTCCACCATGCAAAAATCCGCTGTGAAAAGATTGCCCTTTCTGGGTTTTGGGCTGGGGTTGCGCACCAGCCATTACCAAAGCGTGTTGGCGGAGTTACCTGCCAACATCGACTGGTTTGAGATCCTTTCCGAAAACTACCTGGTCGCCGGTGGCAAGCCACTGTACTACCTCGATGCAATTCGTGAACATTACCCGATGATCATGCATGGTGTGTCGATGTCGATCGGCGGCAGCGATCCGTTGAACTGGGACTATCTCACACAACTCAAGCAACTCGCGGACCGCGTCCAGCCGGCGTGGTTCTCGGATCATTTGTGCTGGACCGGGCTCGATGGCAGCAACATCCACGATCTATTGCCCTTACCCTATACCGAGGAGGCGATTGCGCATGTGGCAAACCGGGTGCGACAAGTACAGGATTTCATGGAGCGCCCGATGTTGATCGAGAATGTCTCCAGTTACCTGACTTACAAGGATTCGGCGATGACGGAATGGGAATTCCTTACCGGAATTGCCGAGCACGGGGACTGCCATATCCTGCTCGACATCAATAACATCTACGTCAGCGCCTTCAATCACGAATTCGACCCGCACGAGTATTTGCATTACATACCGGTCGATCGCGTGGGCCAGTTCCATCTGGCCGGTCACACGAATTGTGGCGATTACATCATCGACAGTCACGATCACCCGGTCATCGACCCGGTGTGGGAGCTTTATGCGGAGGCGGTACGCCGTTTCGGTCCGGTATCGATCATGATAGAGCGTGACGATCATATACCGCCGCTGAACGAATTGTTGCCGGAGCTGGACCGGGCCCGCAGTATCGCGCAACCCATCCTCAAGGAGGTCGCAGCGTGAATCGCATCGCGTCCCTGCAATCGCAGTTCCAACGGGCCATTTTGACGCTGGACGACGAGTTCGACGATAAGATACTGGCCACCAAGCGAGTGAGCGCCAAGCGGCGCATCGGCATCTATGCCGACGCGTATCGGCTGCGCCTCATTGAGTGCTTGCGTGACAGTTACAGCGCGCTAAACACCATGCTTGGCGATGATCAGTTTGACCGTTTATGCCGCAGCTATATCGATACCCATACGCCCCATCACTATTCCGTGCGCTGGTACGGGCAAACGCTGGCTGCGTATGTTGTCGGCACGGCGCCTTATTGTGAACATCCCTACCTCGCCGAGTTGGCCACCTTCGAATGGAAGCTCATGGAGGCGTTCGACGCGCGCGACGCCGCCCCGGTGACGATCGAAGACATGGCCGCCATACCGCCGGACCAGTGGCCGAACTTGACCTTCGCGCTGCATCCCTCGCTGCAACGCCTGCAACTGGCGTGGAACGTGGCCGCGATGCGAAGTGCAACGGACGAGGACCGCGACCCCCCTGCGCCCCAGCGGGGCGATCGGCTGGTACCGTGGATAATCTGGCGCACGCAACGGCGGCAGTTTTATCGCTCGTTGTCTGCCGACGAGGCGCGGATGCTGGATCAGGCGCGAAGCGGTGCCAACTTCGCCACCCTATGCGAAGGGCTGTGTCAGTCGATAGGCGAGGCGGACGTCGCGTTACACGCCGCGGGGCTGCTCAAGCAATGGATCACCGACGGCTTGATCATCCGGATAGTCAAGTAGTCGGCGTCAAAAAATCCTGCACCGTTTCCACCAAGGCCTGGGGCTGGTCTACGTGCACCCAGTGACCGGCGCCGGGGATCCATTTGATATCCGCTTTGGGGAAGAAATCGAGGATACGCGCCTTGTGTTCAGCACGCACATAATCGGACTGATCGCCGGCGACGAACAAGGTGGGGCCTTGAAAACGATGCTGCGGCAACTGCGGGAACCCCAAAATCGCGTCCATGTCACGCTCCAGGGCATCCAGGTTGAGCCGCCAGCGATACCGCCCGCCCTCGGAAACGAGATTCTGCAGCAAGAACATGCGGGTGGCTTGGTCCGGCACCGCTACCGTCAACGCCGCGTCGGCGTCACCGCGGGTCCGCAAGCGCGACAACGCCACCCCCCTCAGGGCGCCGATCAGCGGCGCATGGCTGTGCGCATAGACGACGGGCGCCACATCGATCACCACCAACCTGCGCACACGTTGCGCCCGCGTGAGTGCCAGCACCATGGCGGCCTTACCGCCCATGCTGTGACCGACAAAATCGGCGTGATCGACGCTGAGATACGCCAACATCGCGTTCAAGTCCTCGGCCATATCCGTATAGGTCATGCCCGGCGCGTGCGGCGAGCGGCCGTGATTGCGCAAATCGGCCAGGATCACGCGATGCGAGCCCGCCAGACGCTTGGCGAGGCCGCGAAGATTCGTGCCGGCGCCGAATAAACCATGCAGCAGCACCAGCGGCTCGCCGTCTCCAAACTCGGTGTGGTGTAATATGGTCATGGGCATATCATGGTTGAACCGAATCATTATACGCATGGCCCGTGCGTCGCGGCGAAACCGCGCTCTTGCGCCGCTACTTGGATTTCAGTAGCGTGGCTGCAATCCTCGGTAACAAAACAAAAGACATCCCGCCGGCCATGGAACAGAAAGACCGCGCCGATTCCGAAAGACTGTTCGATGACATCGACCTTCCGCTTCGCGACGACGTGCGCCTGCTGGGGCGTCTGCTGGGAGAGATACTGCAGGAACAGGTCGGCAAGGAATTCTATGACACCGTCGAACGCGTGCGGCTGTCTGCCAAGGGCGCCCGCGCTGGACGGAACATCGACCGCGACGCACTCGAGGACGAATTGCGCGGACTGGATACGCAAACGATCCTCAACATTGCGCGCGCATTCAGCTTTTTTTTGAATCTCGCCAACATCGCCGGACAACACCACCGCGCGCGCCGCAGCCGCACCGACATCGCCAACGACATGCCGCAGTCCGGATCGCTGCGGCTGGTGTTTGCACACCTCACGGAGACCGGCATTGACCCGCAAACACTATACGACACCGTGACCCGGCTGGATGTCGAGTTGGTGCTCACCGCGCATCCCACCGAAATCACACGCCGTACCCTGCTGAAGAAATTCAACTGCATTGCCGATGCACTGAATCGCCGCGATCAAGTTGATGAGCACTCCGATGAACATGCCGTCATCGTCGAGGAGTTAAAGCGTGAGATTACCGCCGCTTGGTTTACCGACGAAATACGGCGCACCGCGCCGACACCGGTGGATGAGGCGCGTTCCGGTCTTGCAGTGGTGGAACAGAGTCTGTGGTACGCGGTACCGCGCTTCATGCGTGAACTCGACAAAGTGCTGCGGACTTTTACCGGCAAGCCACTGCCACTGACCGCAACTCCGGTTCATTTTGCCTCGTGGATGGGCGGAGACCGGGATGGCAATCCGAATGTGACACCGGCGGTGACGCGCGAGGTTTACCTGTTGTCGCGATGGATGGCAACGCACCTGTATCGCGAAGAGATCCATGCTTTGCGCGATGAATTGTCTATGAATGCTTGCGATCAAGCGCTGCGTGACCACGTGGGTGACGTGCATGAACCGTACCGCGTATTATTGCGCGGCGTGCTGCAGCGCCTCGATGCCACCAAGCAGTGGATTGAAGCCAAACTCGAGAACCACGAACCGCCCCCCGACGAGATCTACACGGACGCCGAGCAACTGCGAAGCCCATTACTGTTGTGCTACAACTCACTGCGCTATTGCGGCGCCGGCACGGTCGCCGACGGTCGGTTGGTGGACATCCTGCGCCGGCTGGCATGTTTCGGTTTGACTTTGTTGAAGCTCGATATCCGCCAGGAGGCAGGACGTCACACCGAGACCATGAATGCGATCACCGAATACATCGGCCTCGGATCCTACGACGAGTGGGAGGAATCGAAACGCATCGAGTTTTTGGTTCGGGAGCTGGAAAACCGCCGTCCCCTGGTGCCCGCGGACCTCCCCGCCAACGAGAACGTGGTTGAGGTGCTCGATACAATACGCTTGCTGCGCGAGATTCCGGCCGATGCGTTTGGCGCCTATGTGATCTCTCTTGCGAGCCGGCCGTCGGACGTGCTGGCCGTGGCGCTTTTACAAAAAGACCTCGGCGTACCGCGGCCGTTGCGCGTGGTGCCACTGTTCGAACGTCTCGAGGCATTGAACGACGCCCCGGACTGCGTGGCGCAATTGTTCAACATCCCTTGGTACCAGCAGCACATCAATGGATGCCAGGAAATCATGATTGGTTACTCCGATTCCGCCAAAGACGCGGGGCAATTAGCGGCGGCGTGGGCATTGTACCGGGCCCAGGAGAACCTGGTCGACGTGTGCCGTCAACACGGTGTGCGCCTGACATTGTTTCATGGCCGCGGTGGCACCATCAGCCGCGGAGGTGGACCGACATACGCCGCAATTCTTGCTCAACCTCCGGGATCCATAAACGGTTCGATGCGGGTGACCGAACAGGGCGAGGTGATTCAACACAAATTCGGATTGCCCGAGATCGCCGAGCGGACCATGAACATCTACACCGCAGCAAACCTCGAAGCGGTGCTGGCGCCGCCGCCGAAACCGCAAACAAGATGGCGGAATGTCATGGATCACTTGAGCGATGTCGCGGTCGCCAACTACCGCCGAACCGTGCAACAGGAACCGCGCTTCGTAGATTACTTCCGTGCCGCTACGCCGGAACAGGAACTCAGCAAGCTGCGCATCGGCAGCCGCCCTGCCCATCGCCGCAAACACGGCGGTATCGAAACCTTGCGTGCGATTCCGTGGGTGTTTGCGTGGACGCAAACACGATTGAT
Source organism: uncultured Gammaproteobacteria bacterium (assembly GCA_947258975.1). GTDB lineage: Bacteria > Pseudomonadota > Gammaproteobacteria > Arenicellales > JAANXG01 > CALZGZ01. The sequence goes on along the minus strand of CAMYKK010000004.1, from coordinate 126,124 downwards.
TTTGCCGGCATGGCTGGGCGCCGGCGAGGCGCTGCGCAGCGCGCTGGAGGAGGGTCTGGGCGGCGAGCTGCAGCAAATGCAGCGTGAGTGGCCGTTTTTCACCACCACCCTGGACCTCATCGAGATGGTGTTGGCGAAGGGCGACCCCGACGTTGCCGCGCGCTACGACGAGAAGTTGGTGCCGGAACCGCTGCACGATATCGGCGTCGCGCTGCGCGAACGCTTCCGCAACACCGCAACGGTGATCCTGGAGATTGCCAGACGCGAAGAGCTGCTCGAACATCAACCCCTCGTTCTGCGCCCCATCGAGGTGCGAGATCCCTATATTGACCCGCTGAATCTATTACAGGTGGAGCTGCTGCACCGCAGCCGAGAGCAAGCCGGCGCCGGGGTCGAAGACGCCTTGTTGATCGTCATCAACGGAATAGCTGCAGGCATGCGCAATACCGGCTAACATTGACTACCCGCGTTGGACGACCGCAGGATTTTGTTGGCCGGCCAATACATATCATTTTGGAGGAGAAAATATGTCAGAACGTCGAGACGTCGTAGTGTTGAGCGCAGTGCGCACCGCCATTGGTGATTATGGTGGTTCCCTGAAGGACTTCGCCCCGAAGCAATTGGGCGCCATGGTGGTGCGCGAGTCGGTCTCCCGGTCCGGGGCGGCACCGGAGCAAATCGGCCACTGTGTATTCGGCAACGTGATTCACACCGAAACCAAAGATATGTACTTGTCCCGGTATGCGGGCATCGAGGGCGGCCTGCCGGTGGAGACCCCCGCGTTCACCTTGAACCGCTTATGCGGTAGCGGCCTGCAGGCCGTAATCAGCGCCGCCCAGACCATTCAATTGGGTGACGCCGATGCCGCGGTGGCGGGCGGGGCCGAATCCATGAGCCGCGCGCCCTATCACGTGCCGGCAATGCGCTGGGGGCAGCGCATGGGTGACGGCGCCACCGTTGACGCCATGGTAGGCGCACTGACCGATCCGTTCGCTTCCTGCCACATGGGCATCACCGCGGAGAACGTCGCCGCCAAGTGGAACATCAGCCGCGAAGATCAAGACGCCCTGGCGGTGGAGAGTCATCAACGCGCCGCCAATGCAACACAAAACGGATATTTCAACGAGCAGATCCTGCCGGTGGAGATCAAATCCCGCAAGGGCAGCACCATGTTTGCGCAGGACGAGCACATACGCGCGGACGCAACCATAGAAGGCATGGCAAAGCTCCGTACGGTATTCCAGAAAGACGGCTCGGTCACCGCCGGCAATGCATCGGGCATCAATGACGCGGCGGCGGCGGTAGTGTTGATGGCTGCGGAATCGGCGGACCAGGCCGGTCTTCAACCGATGGCGCGTCTGGTGGCCTATTCTCACGCCGGCGTCGAACCCAAGTACATGGGCATCGGCCCGGTACCGGCGATACGAATCGTCATGGACAAAGCCGGGCTCGGCGTCGATGACATGGATGTGATCGAACTCAATGAAGCGTTTGCCGCACAGGCCCTGGCCGTGGTGCGCGACCTCGGGTTGCCGGCGGACAAGACCAACCCCAACGGCAGCGGCATCTCGCTGGGTCATCCCATCGGCGCCACCGGCTGCATCCTTACCGTCAAGGCGGTGTATGAGTTGCAACGTACCGGCGGGCGCTACGCATTGGTGTCAATGTGCATAGGCGGCGGCCAGGGCATCGCGGCGATCTTCGAGAGGATGTAACAAGTCGCCGTACCGGCGTTGTCGCGCTCGGAAGGGCGTGGGCGGTATCATGTTTCGTGACCGTGCGCGCCGCACTTCCGTGGGATTCATGCGGCAAGTTTATCCGGTATGCTATGCGCCCCGCAGCGAATTAATATGACATGCGCACCGACCGCACGGAATTACCCGCAGAAAACCGGAATGATTGGAAGACGATAAGGACACTGTTTCCATATCTGTCGGACTACCGCGGCCGCATTGGGCTGGCATTACTGTTTCTGGCGCTCGCCAAGCTGGCCAACATCGGCGTGCCGGTGGCGTTGAAACTGATTGTGGACGGTTTGGACGTCACCAAATCGACAGCCCAGATCATCACCGTTCCGCTGTTCTTGTTGATCGCCTATGGTTTGCTCCGTTTCAGCACTTCGCTGTTTCAGGAGCTTCGCAACGCGGTATTCGCCAAGGCATCGCAACGCTCAACGCGTAGGATCGCGCTTAAGGTGTTCAGACATCTCCACGAGTTGGCGTTGCGTTTTCATCTGGACCGGCAAACCGGGGGTATATCGCGGGACATTGAGCGCGGCAGCCGTAGCATAACCCAATTGTTGCACTTCCTGATCTTCAGTATCTTGCCCACCGCGTTCGAGATCGTCGTGGTATGCGCGATCTTGCTGGTCAATTTCGATATCTGGTTTTCCGTGGTGACGATCGTCACCGTCAGTTTGTATTTTCTCTACACGTACCAAGTCACCGAATGGCGGATTACGTTTCGCGTGCAGATGAACACCGCTGATTCGCGAGCGAACACTACGGCGATCGATTCTCTGATTAATTATGAGACGGTCAAATACTTTGGCAATGAGGAATACGAGGCGCAGCGCTACGACAAGGAAATGCACAGCTGGGAAAAGGCGTCGATAAAAAGCCAGGTATCGCTTGCGCTGTTAAACATCGGTCAAGGTGTGATTATCGGTATCGGTATTACTGTATTGATGATCATGGCGGCACACGGAGTTGCTACCGGCACCATGACGCTTGGCGATTTCGTCATGGTCAACGCGTTTTTGATTCAGCTCTATATCCCCTTGAATTTTCTAGGCACCATTTTCCGCGAAGTCAAACACTCGCTCACCGACATGGAGAAGATGTTCAGCCTGCTGGAAGTGGACGCGGAGATCGAAGACAAATCGTCGGCCGTGCCCCTCGCCATTACCCGGCGTCAAGTCGCGTTTCACAACGTCAAGTTCCATTACCAGTCGGATCGCCCGATCCTACACGATATTAGTTTTGAGATACCCGCAGGTCATAAGGTAGCGGTAGTCGGCAGCAGCGGCGCCGGCAAGTCCACGCTAGCCAGGTTGCTGTTCCGCTTCTATGACGTCAGCGACGGCACAATCACCATCGACGGCCAGGATATTCGTGACGTAACGCTCGCGAGCTTGCGCGCCGCGATCGGCATCGTCCCGCAGGATACCGTCTTATTCAACGATACCATCGAGTACAACATCCGCTACGGGCAGCCACACGCCGGCCGGGCAGAGATCCAACGCGCGGCGCGCCTTGCCAACCTGCATAAATTCATTGCCGCGTTGCCGCAAGGATATGACACAGTTGTCGGTGAGCGTGGACTGAAGTTGTCGGGCGGCGAGAAACAGCGCATCGCCATCGCGCGCACCATCTTGAAGGACCCGCCGATATTGATTCTCGATGAAGCCACCTCACAGCTGGACTCCAAGTCCGAGCAGGCGATCCAGTCCGCATTGAAGCAAGTCGCGGCCAATCGCACCACATTGGTAATCGCGCATCGTTTGTCCACCGTAATCGACGCCGACCAGATCCTGGTGCTCCACCATGGCCGCATAACCGAACGCGGCGCACACCGCGAACTGCTCGCGGCCAAGGGACGCTACGCCGAAATGTGGGCGCTGCAACAAGAGCAGCGCGAACTGGAACAAGAAGCGGAACAGATCGGCGAGTCCGTAGAGATCAGGATGGTTGACAAAGCCGGTTAGCGTTCGCGGCTCTTATGCATAGCAAAACGCGCCAACGCAATTACCGCACTGGACGTGTTCGATCGTCTTAACGCCTGATACTCATTCCTGCAGATATTTCGTTACCGCGCTCTCGTCCCAGCTCAGGCCTATGCCGGGTTCATCGGACGCCACCACACAGCCGTTCTCCAACACCAGCGGTTGTTGCAGGATAGGTGCCGCCAAGTCCATGTACTCCAGCCAATCGCAGGTTGGGGTCACGGCAAGCAGCTGCGCGCTGATCTCTTGGAATATATGACTCGACACCGGTAAACCCGAGGTTTCAGCCAGCGCTGCGGCACGCATCCAACCGGTTACTCCGCCGATCTTCATCACGTCTGGCATCGCCAAGTCCGACGCCCCGGCGGCGATGCTCTTTGCCATATCATGGGGTCCCCACCAGTTCTCACCGATCTGAATGGCGGTTGCGGCCTCGCGGGCGATCATCGCATGACCGGCAAAATCATCCGCGATGGTCGGTTCTTCTATCCAGTAGACACCCTCGTCATCCAGCGCCCGGGCCCTGGTGATTGCCTCCGGTACGGTGAGGCATTGGTTGTAATCCACCATCAGCACGACATCATCGCCGCTCACCCGGCGTACCTCGCGTATGGCCTGGATATCGGTCGCCAGGTCCGGATAACCGATCTTGATCTTGAGCGCCTTGAATCCCGCCGCGAGCGCGTCTTCCGCGTCCTGTTCCGCACCGGCTACGCCGTTCATGAAATAGCTGGCATAGGCCGGGATCGGCCGTGGTTCGCCGCCCAACAAGCGCACCAGCGGCACGCCCACGGCTTTTGCCAAGGCGTCCCAGGCCGCCATGTCCACACCAGCCATCGCCATGCCGGTTAGCCCCTGCGGCCCGAGCAATCTGAAGCTCCCTTGCAGCTTGCGCGCGATTGACGCCGGCACCATCGCATCGCCCTGGAGTATCTCTCTCAGGCCGCGCACCAGCTGCGTAACCGGCCGCAGGGCAGCCGCTGTATAACAGAAGATGTAGGCACAGCCATTAACGCCCTCCGCGGTGGCAATATCCACCAACACCAGGGGCACCGTGGTGATAGTGCCGCTGCTGGTCGGTAATGGATTTGCCAGCGGCACGTTGACGGCGCGCGCGCCGATTTCGCGAATTGTCAGCCGTGCGTCAGTTGCCATTTTCTGATTGACACCTCATTTTCCTGTCCAACAGCACAAATTCATAAGGATAAGGATTTTTGTCGTCGGCTTCATGCTTAACACGCTGTTTTTCCTGCCACGCATCCCAATCGATGAGCGGGAACCAGGTATCGCCAACAAACGCCGCCTGCACCTGTGTGAGATAGATGCGATGAGCCAGGGGCAGCGCCTGCTGATAAAGCCTCGCCCCACCGATAATCATGACCTCATCCGCATCTTGGGCGGCATTGATCGCCGCTGGCAAAGACTGTACGACGACACATCCCGGTGCCGGGTAGGCGGGATTCCCGGTGACCACGATGTTGGTCCGCCCGGCGAGGGGTTTGCCGATAGATTCGTGCGTCTTGCGTCCCATGACGATCGGCTTACCCATTGTGATCTGCCGAAAATGCTTGAGATCGGCGGACAGATGCCATGGTAGCCGATTGTCCCGGCCGATGAGCCGATGACGATCCATGGCGACAACAATCGAGAGCTGCATAGAGTTCCCCTCGATCCCGACTCAAACCGCTATCGGCGCCTTGATGTGTGGATGGCATTGGTACCCTTGCAGCGCAAAATCCTGGTATCGGAAATCAAAGATATTTGACACCTGCGGATTGATGTTCATGGTTGGCATTGGATAGGGCTCGCGCGAGATTTGCAAATCGGTCTGCTCGAGGTGATTGAGATACAGGTGGGCATCGCCGAACGTGTGCACAAACTCTCCGGGTAGCAATCCGGTCACCTGTGCCATCATCATCGTCAACAACGAATAGGAGGCAATGTTGAAAGGAACTCCCAAGAAGATATCGGCGCTGCGCTGATACAGCTGGCACGACAGCCGTCCGCCAGCCACATAGAACTGGAAAAAGGCATGACACGGCGGCAGCGCCATATTCTCGATCTCACCAACGTTCCACGCGCTGACTATGATGCGGCGGGAATCCGGCGAGGTCATGATATGTTCGACGGCGCGACTGATCTGATCAATGTGTCCACCATCAGGCGCCGGCCAGGAACGCCACTGATATCCGTAAATCGGACCCAGTTCACCGCCTTCATCCGCCCATTCGTCCCAAATCGTTACCCCGTTATCGTGCAGATACTGAATGTTCGTGTCGCCCCGCAAGAACCACAACAATTCGTGGATAATCGATCGCAGATGCAGTTTTTTGGTGGTCACCACCGGAAACCCCGCCGACAGATCGAACCGCATCTGGTATCCGAATACACTCAGGGTCCCGGTGCCGGTGCGATCTGCCTTGCGGGTGCCGTGAGCGCGCACATGGCGCATGAGATCGAGATATTGGTGCATTGGCTAATCGTCGGTTTCGTCTACATCCAGTTGGCCCGTGAGCCTCCGGCGCACGTGGGACCACGAAATTCCCACGGACAGTATCCCCGCCGCGCCGGCCAGGATCAGATATACCACTACTTTCGGGCTATCTTGGGGAAGCGGCGTATAGGTGATCAACACCCAGATCAAGGTGGCGAAAAACGCCACCGCCAGGAACATGCCGAAGGCGCCCAAGGAGCGCATCGTGGCACGCAGGTATATCGCCCAACCGATCAATAACACCACACCGGCAAACGCCATCAACACTTCAAAACCGCCGAAGTCCGACATCACCGGCCGCACCCAATGATAGAATGAAATCTGCTCCGGATTGTAGGTAAGAAACACCAGTGACACGGCGCCGATGAGGCGTAATAGATAATTACCCCAACTGAATCTGCTCACCGCCACGTCACATACCCATTCATGGCCCCACACTAACCCATCCATGCCCGCGCATTGCGAAATAACCGCATCCACGGGCTGTACCCATCGTCTGGGGCGCGTAACCAGGTGTTGTTCACGTTCCGAATCACTCGCTCTGGATGGGGCATCATGATGGTGGCGCGACCGTCGGCCGAGGTGAGGCCAGTGACGCCATTCGCGGAACCGTTGGGATTGTACGGATAGGTCTCGGTAGCCTTACCGTCGTTGGTGACGAAACGCAACGCCACCAAGCCATTTCCGGTCGCGCGCAGCCGCTGATCGGTGCTCGTGAACTCGGTACGTCCTTCACCATGGGCGACCACTACAGGCATACGTGATCCCCGCATTTGCGCCAATAAAATAGAGGGACTGTCCAAGACTTCCACCATCACCCAACGGGCCTCGAATTGCGCGGATAGATTGCGCACGAACCGCGGCCAGTGGTCGGCCCCCGGAATCAGTTCACGCAGATTCGATAACATCTGACACCCATTGCATACCCCGAAGGTAAACGTATCAGGGCGATGAAAGAACGCCTGGAATTGGTCGCGGAGTGCGTGATTGAAGAGCACGGATTTTGCCCACCCTTCGCCAGCCCCCAGCACATCGCCGAACGAAAATCCGCCACAAGCGACAACACCCCGGAAATCCTGCAGTGACACCGCGCCGCCGACCAAGTCACTCATAGTGACGTCTACGGCGGTGAACCCCGCGTGGTGGAACGCGGCCGCCATCTCTATATGTCCGTTAACGCCCTGCTCCCTTAATATTGCCACTCGCGGACCTTGGCCAGCGTGAACAAAAGGCGAGTATTCCTCATCGTGATTAAACGTCAATTCCGCCCGCAAGCCGGGATCAGCGGCATCTCGAATCCGGTCGTACTCTTGTTGCGCACACTCTGGGTTATCCCGCATGCTCTGCATCTGCCAGGTGGTCTCTGACCAAGCTCCATGCAGATCCGTACGCGTAGCCTCGAACAACAGCTCGCCGTGGCGTTCAATACGAACCACGTCCTCTGCAAGCGGCTCTCCCAGGCGGTGGCACAACTCGTTCAATTCGAACTCCGTTAGGATGCTGCGCACTTGGGATGCGTCTTCGGTACGGACCTGCAGCACGACACCAAGCTCCTCGTTGAACAAGATCGGCACCGGGTCACCGGCTAGTCCATCGAGCGCGATGCACAAACCGACACGTCCGGCGAACGCCATTTCGCATAGCGTCGTCCACAATCCACCGTCCGAGCGATCGTGATAAGCCAGCAACAACCCTGCCGCATTGAGCGCCTGGATCGCCAATATAAGCCTGCGTAGTTGAGACGCATCGTCTACATCCGGGCACACATCGCCCAATTGAGCATAGACCTGCGTGAGCGCGGAGCCGCCCATGCGGTTTTTCCCTCGACCAAGGTCTATCAACAGCAACTCGGTCGGCTCATCGGCGCTGGTCAATACCGGCGTGAGTGTGTCGCGGACGTCGCACACCGGCGCGAATGCGCTGACAATCAAGGATACTGGCGCTGTCACTTCGATGCGCTCACCACTATTTTCCGACCATACGGTCTTCATGGACATCGAATCCTTGCCCACCGGGATTGCAATACCCAATGCCTGGCACAATTCCATGCCCACCGCATGCACGGTATCGAACAGTGCAGCGTCGTCGCCGGGGTGTCCTGCGGCCGCCATCCAATTTGCCGACAACTTAACTTCCGCGAGGTCTCGAATGCGCGCGGCTGCGAGGTTGGTCAATGCCTCGGCGATCGCCATGCGGCCGCTCGCAGCAGGGTTGATGATCGCCAGCGGCGTGCGTTCGCCGATCGCTACCGCCTCGCCGGCTAAAGACGCATAACTGGCTGCGGTGACCGCGACATCGGCGACCGGTACCTGCCACGGCCCGACCATCTGGTCGCGGCACACCAAACCGGTCACGCTGCGATCCCCAATGGTGACCAGAAACGTCTTATCCGCGACCGCCGGAAAACGTAATACCCGATCAACGGCGTCATCCAACTGCACCGTTTGCGTATCGAAAGGCGGCAACACGGCCGCTGTACGCGACACATCGCGCAACATGCTTGGGGGGTTCGCAAACAATAAGCGCATATCCATATCGATGGGTGTCGCATACCGTGCGCCATGGGCTGCAAACTGCTCATCCTTCAGTACCAGCTCTTGTTTTTCGGCGGCCCCGCCGATCACGCAATACAGGCATCTTTCCCGCTCGCAGATCGACTCCACCTCCGCCAATCGCTCTGCCGCCACGGCGATCACGTAGCGCTCCTGGGCCTCGTTACACCAAATCTGCATCGGCGTCATGCCGGTATCGTCGTTCAACACATTACGCAGTTGAAAATGCCCGCCACGATCGGACGCGTGCACCAACTCCGGCACCGCGTTCGACAATCCACCAGCACCGATGTCATGAATGGAGATGATCGGATTATCGTCGCCCATGGACCAGCACTGATCGATCACCTCCTGACAACGACGTTGCATCTCGGCGTTGCTACGTTGCACCGAAGCGAAGTCCAGTTCTTCGCTGCTGGTGCCGGTGGCCACACTCGAGGCGGCTCCACCACCAAGACCGATCAACATCGCCGGACCACCCAACACAATCACGTGGGCCTGTTCTGGAATGTCCCGCTTCTGCACGTGTCCCGGGCGTATGTTGCCCAAGCCGCCGGCCAGCATGATTGGTTTGTGGTATCCACGCCTTTCACGACCACCCGGGACCGGTATCCACTGCTCGAAGGTGCGGAAATAACCGCCAATGTTGGGACGGCCGAACTCATTGTTGAACGATGCGCCCCCGACCGGTCCCTCCAGCATGATTTGCAGCGGCGAGGCAATGCGGGTGGGCGCATATTCATCGTCTTCCCACGGCCGCGGTGCTCCGGGCAAGCGCAGGTGCGACACCGAGAAACCGGTGATGCCGGCCTTAGGTTTTGCACCCCGTCCGGTTGCACCTTCATCACGAATCTCACCGCCGGCACCCGTTGCGGCGCCGGGGAACGGTGCTATTGCTGTAGGATGGTTGTGGGTCTCGACCTTACAAACGATGTGTACCGGTTCCTCGACAAAACCATACTCCCGCGACTTGGGGTCTGCAAACAAACGCGGCACTCGCGAACCCTCTAGTATCGCGGCGTTGTCAGCGTAAGCAATCAACGTACCGCGAGGATTAGCCCGATGGGTTTCACGAATCATGTCAAACAACGAATGAGTTTGACGCTCACCGTCGACGATCCAATCGGCGTTGAATATCTTGTGCCGACAGTGTTCGGAGTTGACTTGCGCAAACATCATCAGTTCGACATCCGTCGGATTACGTCCGAGTTGGGTAAACTCCTCAGCGAGGTACTCGATCTCGTCTATGGACAAAGCCAGACCAAGTTCCGTATTGGCGCGCGCTAACCCCACCGCTCCAGTTGTCAGCACGTCGACGGTCGATAACGGCTGCGGTTCGGAATTTTCGAACAGCTTGTCGCTGGCATCGAAGTCCGGCAGTACGGATTCAGTCATGGGGTCGTGCAGACGTGCGGCAAGCTGCTCCCATAGTGCGTCAGGGACATCAACGTTGCCGTTCAACGCCACGTACCAGGCAACGCCGCGCTCGATACGATTGATCGCATCAAGTCCACAAAGATGCGCGATGTCCGTGGCCTTGGTGGACCACGGTGATATGGTGCCAATGCGCGGTACGACGAGAAACAGATCGCCAACCGGCCGCACCCGCTGCTGCCGGGGGCCATAGTTCAATAGCTGAGTCAAAACATCGAGTTTCGCTGGCGTCAGTTCGCGTGCACTGCTGATGAAGTGCCAGTATTCCGCGTCGATAGAGACGACCGATGCAAGGTGTTGACGCAGATCCGCGATCAGTTTTTCGCGGCGAAAATCGGAGAGCGCCCGCGCGCCCCGTATACGAATAACACCATGACTCGAGAAAACCGGTGTTGCCAGGTTACCGGATCGCTCGTTCACGTACCCGGACTCAATCTAGCGGCACCCCCAACCGTGCTGCTACTTGCTCGTACGCTTCGACTACCCCGCCCAGATCCCGCCTAAATCGATCCTTGTCTAATTTCTCGCGGGTTTCTTCATCCCAAACACGGCATCCGTCGGGGGTAATTTCATCACCCAGCAACAGCTCATCACGGTAACGCCCGAATTCGATTTTGAAATCGACCAACAGCATTCCGCCCTTCGCAAACATACCCGCCAGGAACTCATTGACGCGAAATGTGATTTCCTTCATTTCCGCTATTTCCGGCTCGGTAGCCCAGTCGAATGCCAGGATATGATAATCATTTATCAGCGGATCATGACGCGCATCGTCCTTGAGGAAGAACTCAAAGGTGGGTGGATCGAGGTCTATACCCTCCTCCACACCGTAGCGTTTACAAATCGACCCGGCGGCGATATTGCGAACCACGCATTCGATCGGCAACATCTTCAATCGCTTCACCACAGATTCACTTTCTGAACGCAACGATTCAAAGTGAGTCTTTATACCTGCCTGCTCCAGCGCCTGCATGATGAAGGCGTTAAATTTGTTGTTCACCATCCCCTTGCGGTCCAACTGGGCGACTTTTTCGCCGTCAAACGCCGACGTATCGTTGCGGAAATGCAAGATTAATTTGTCCGCGTCATCGGTAAGATATACTGTTTTGGCTTTACCCGAGTAAAGCTGTTCACCACGTTGCATACTTTCAATCCTCACTAAACGATTGGACAACACCGGCAAACCAAGCGCCGTGCGCGATCATTGCCCATAAGTTTCTTACTTGAACCGCTCGCCCAGCATCGCAAGCAACCTTTGACTGGTAGCTGACTTATCCGGCCTGCCACGCTTGTCATGGACAGTCACTATCGAATTGTCCCCGCTGGCTACCAACTTGAGTTGATAGCGTTTCCCCTTGTTTCGCTTGAACAGCCGTTTGACAAAACCCGATTCTTCTTGGGCGTCGGGATCTTTGTAACGTAGGTAGTAAACACCCTCCTGGGCGTCCTGTTTTTCTATCTCCGCGCCGATATCACGCAAAGAGCGTCCAAGTTGCGGCCATACGCGATCAACCGGTTCCGCCACCGTCAACGTTGGCACACCGTCTCCCGTTTTCTGCAACGTCACTCTAGACGAAACTTCAGGCGCAGCGGCGGGAACGCTGGACGTGGCGGTCTGCGCGGGACCGGACCGCGTCGGTTCCGGCACTTTCATGCCGCCGCTTCCGCTGGCCGCCACCAGGTCTGCCGGTACCACCAACGGCGGCAGCGTTTTCGCGGCTTCAAAATCGCGCTGCTTTGGCCCCGTGCCCCCACACGCAGCTAACGCCCACGCGAAACCAACAATGATTAAGATCCGGCAACAAATACAATATCGCATTGACGAAAACCCATAGTCGATCGCTGCAAAAACCCACCCCGCCACCGATTAACCCGGCGGTTAGAACCTAAATTATACCTGCTTCGTCCATCGCGGTGCGTACTGAGTCTTGGTATTGCTCCGACAATGGCGTGAGGGGCAGGCGAATGGCGGGCCCAATTAAACCGAGTTGGTGAACCGCCCATTTAACCGGAATCGGGTTGGATTCCACGAATAACCGTTCGTGCAGTCCGCTGAGGCGGTCGTTCACTTCCCGGGCTCTGGCTTCGTTACCCGCCAGCGCCGCATTGCACATCTCATTCATGGCCGCCGGCGCCACGTTAGCGGTGACCGAGATATCCCCCTTACCACCCAAGAGCATGTGTTCGAGGGCCGTTGCATCGTCGCCGGAGTAGATCGCCATGCGGTCACCGCATCGCTGCACCAGTTCGCGTGCCCGGTCCATATCGCCGGTCGCGTCCTTGAGACCCACGATGTTGTCAATATCCGCCAACCGGTCCACGGTCTGCGTGAGCATATCGCAAGCGGTCCGGCCAGGGACGTTGTAGAGAATTTGCGGGATCGGCGACGCTTCCGCAATTGCCCGGTAATGACGGTATAGCCCTTCCTGAGTGGGCTTGTTGTAGTAAGGTGTAACGAGCAGACAAGCATCCACGTGCAGATCCGCCGCCCGCTTGGTCAGTTCTATGGCTTCCCGGGTCGAATTAGCGCCGGTACCCGCGATTATGGGAATACGCCCGTTCGCATATTTTACCGTCTTTTCAATGACCTCTGCATGTTCCTCAAAATCGAGGGTCGCCGACTCACCGGTGGTCCCCACAGAGACGATCGCCTGGGTGCCGTTATCCACGTGAAAATCGATCAATCGTTCCAGGCCGGCAAAATCCACCGATCCATCATCTTGCATCGGTGTTACCAGCGCCACCATGCTGCCTTGATACATTATCTTTAACTCTGAGGATTGTGCAGAGTCGGATAGTACTGGCGCGATGCTGCGCGGATCAAGTAAGACACAATATTCGTGATCCTAGCCTGCAACACCGGCCCGGGCACGCAGCTAGCCGCAAGTGGTGCGAAGATTCAATCCGGGACGCGAGAAGCCAATGCGCATACGGCGTCAACGATCGCGAATGACGGCGCAAGGATAGGGGCGCGCAGACACCGTGTTGGAGCGATGACAACGATCAGATCGGAGGCGGTGGCCCCCCACCGTCGTGTCGTATTGTTGCGTGACGCACAGGCGCGGGCGTTCGCGCGCGGCAGCGCCGCGATGATCCCCCCCATTTTTGCCATGCGGCCGGGAACGTCGGCTGCCGCCATTGCCTGGACAGTACACGGCGGGTCTTTGCCGGTATGTCACCATGTAAGGGAGTGCGGCGCCGTGGGGCAAATTTCGGGTGGGGCGGAGCGACGGGGTCAGGGCGGGGCATTCCACCTGGGGAATAGGGTTGCATTGGCAAATCCGCTACCGATACTATGGCGTGACAACGGACCGGCCGCAACTGGGAGGTATGCGCACGGACGCGTTAAGCTTTATTTTACGACTGAAAACGTCTAGATATTAAAGACTAAAATCATCACGCCTATGCTTCCTCGGCCAAGTTCTCCAACAAACCATGGGAAATTGACCTTGGCTGGAGTTATATTCGTTTACTGCGTGTCCTGGGATTGGCGCAGGTCAAAAAGACCGCGCCTAGGATCGTGGTGATAAAGGAAAAATCGGTGTCCGATCTCGAAACCGTCAAGGCGGTAATCAACAACCGTTTCGGGGGGCTGGCGAATTTCATCAAGGAAGTGCTGTACGACGTGTGCACCGATGAACTGCGCAAGTTAGGACCGGGAAACCGGCAATATTCGCTTATTAAGCGGGCACGCCGTTTGATGTCGCGGGAGTCCAGCCTGTTGACCGAGAAGAGCCGCAAACAACTGCAGCGAGTGCTGGAAATGAACGCCAACCTGAATCAGGTTTACGCTATGAAACAGCGACTGCAGGAGATCTGGAACAAGTCATCGGTAACGCAAGATAATCTAATGAGTGCATTACAGGAATGGTGCCGCGTTGCAGAATCTTCCGGCATCGAAGCGTTGCGTGAATTTTCCCGCCGCCTGCGGCGTTACGAACTCGTCTCGCCTTAAAGCCTCGCCTATTGAGACCAATAATCCGCAGCAACTTACGCCCACGCGCCGACGAATGAGATTTCAAGCACTCAAGTTCTGCGCGATGCGGTCGTGCAATGGACTACTGCGCGGGAAATGGGCAAGTAGAAACTCCATCTGATCGGCCAACACCCGGCGGCCACGCAGGTATACATACTCGGCATGATTGGGTGTGAAAGGCACCGCCAATAATGATAGGCCGGCTTGTTCCGGCGTGCGTCCGGCTTTGTGGTTGTTACACCGCTTGCACGCCGCCACGACATTGTTCCAATCATCACTACCACCCATGCTGAGTGGCGTTACGTGGTCCCGGGATAACAGACGCTCTTCGAACTGACCGCCACAGTACATGCAAATGTACACATCACGGGCAAACAGCGTTGTGTTATTCAGCGGCGGAATATACTGTTTACTGGCTTTAATATACGCGTGGCTGTCGCCGTTCGTCGCGATGATGGAATTGACCTCGATCACGCTGCGCAGACCGGTCTTGGCATTACATCCGCCACGAATACGAAACATCAGTGCACCCAGAGAGTATTGCACGTGTTCCAGATGATAAAGGCGTACCGCCTCGCGATAGTCGATCCAGTCCAATGGCATCCCGGCAACGTCGGCGCGCAATACTTGATGGTCGAGGGTAAACATGGGGGCACTCAAATTATTTATGCGCTTACTAGCCAATCCTGGTACCGCTATAACACAAGGTCAGTAAAGTCTTCTCTAATTAGCCACATGAATTCGGCCGTTTGAATTAAACCAAAGATAAATGCTAAAAACCACGTTTTTTTGAGTATCACGGCTTGGCACGGAAGTTGGGCTTAAGATACCCTCTCCTAACCTGACGACGCGGTTATGCGTGCAACACGATTTATAAAGAGGTAAGACATGTCAGCAAAACATCCCATCATCGCCGTGACCGGCTCCTCCGGTGCGGGCACGTCCACGGTCAAAACCGCGATGGAACATATCTTCCGCCGCGAACAAATCAATCCCGTAGTCGTCGAAGGCGACAGCTTTCATCGCTATAACCGAGTCGATATGAAAGAGGCGCTCAATGAATTTGAAGAACAGGGCCGGAACCTGAGTCATTTTGGCCCGGAAGCAAACCTGTTTGACAAGCTGGAAGATTTGTTCCGCAACTACAGTTATTCTGGACGCGGAGAGATCCGGCGTTACCTACACAACGAGGAAGAGGCGGCTCCGTATAATCAGGAACCAGGCACATTCACCGACTGGACACCAATTCCCGAAAGCACTGATTTACTATTTTATGAGGGACTACACGGCGGTGTCGTCGACGGCGACGTGGATGTCGCGAAGCACGTAGATTTGCTGATCGGTGTGGTTCCGGTGGTTAACTTAGAATGGATACAGAAGATCCATCGCGACACGGGGGAACGCGGTTACGCCACGGATGTCGTCACCGATACGATTTTGCGACGAATGTACGACTACGTGCACTACGTCACGCCCCAATTTTCACGCACCGACATTAATTTCCAACGCGTGCCCTTGGTAGACACCTCAAACCCTTTTATTGCCCGGGACATACCAACTGCCGACGAAAGCGCGGTGGTGATCCGATTTCGCGAACACGGCAGTCAAAACTTTCCTTACCTGCTGCAGATGCTTCACGATTCCCACATGTCCCGCCCCAACACGATCGTAGTGCCGGGCGGTAAGATGGGTTTGGCGATGGAATTGGTGCTTACGTCCCGGATTCATTCGTTGATCGAGAATCAACGCAAACACGCGTAAAAAAGCCCGGTATAAGGCCGGGCTTTATGTTTAACCGTTGTTTTGCCTTGCTATTTTATCTTGGCCTCTTTATAGATGACGTGCTTGCGCACCACTGGATCATATTTTTTGAGTTCCAATTTTCCGGTCATCGTGCGCTTATTCTTGGTCGTCGTGTAGTAGTGGCCGGTACCGGCTGAAGAAACGAGTTTAATCTTGTCGCGCATGTTGCCCTCCTTACACCTTTGTGCCTTGTGATCGCAGTTGCTTCAATACGGCATCGATACCCTTTTTGTCGATGATGCGTAACCCTTTTCTAGATACCCGCAAACGCACCCATCGATTTTCGCTTTCGACCCAGAACCGCCGATAGTGGAGGTTGGGCAGGAAGCTGCGGCGGGTTCTGTTGTTCGCGTGGGAAACATTGTTTCCCCGGATCGTACGCTTGCCGGTCACCTGGCAGACTCGTGGCATGTCTGATTCCTGATACTCGCTGTCGTGGGGGGCGTTTTATACCAAAAATCGCTGCCCGGGGCCAGCCTGTATCGGCGTGATTGCGAGCGAATCCCTTACACCAATCCCCTTTCGCTGAGAGACACAACCTCGGTTTCACCAACGACGAAGTGGTCGAGCAGCCGGATATCCACCAGTCCCAACGCCTGTTTCAGCCGTTGGGTCAGGGCTTCATCCGCAGCGCTCGGTTCGGCCACGCCGGAGGGGTGGTTATGAGCAATAATCACTGCGGCGGCATTGCGCGCCAATGCCGCTTTGACCACCTCTCGGGGGTGTACCGACGCGCCGTCAATGGTGCCACGAAACAATTCCTCGAACTCCAGCACCCGGTGCCGGGTATCGAGGTACAGGCAGCAGAATACTTCATGGGGCCGATCCCGTAACTGGGCACGCAGAAACGTTCGGACCTTGCTTGGTGAAGTCAGCCCGGCCCCGCGCGGCAATTCCGCGGCAAAGTATCGCCGGCCGAATTCCAGTGCTGCTTGCAGCTGGGCGTATTTAGCAAGCCCAATTCCCCGCTCATCACATATAACTTTGCGATCGGCGTTTGATAACTGGCGCAATCCGCCACAGCGCTGGAGCAACCGGCGCGCCAGATCCACCGCTGTGTGACCGCTGTATCCGGTGCGCAGAAAGATCGCCAGCAACTCGGCATCCGACAAAGCGTGGGCACCGCGGGCAACCAACTTGTCCCGCGGGCGCTCGTCCACAGGCCAGCGAACAATCGACATGACGACCCTCCTTAGTCGTTAAACAGCAGCGAAAAATGCCTGTTATAAGTTTCCAATCCCACTATTCCCACAGTACACTCCCACCTCAGCTATGTCGAGCCTCTGTCAAAAACGAGTCATTGTCGGCGTCACCGGCGGTATCGCCGCCTATAAGATCCCCGAACTGGTGCGCCGACTGCGTGATGCCGGCTCGGTTGTGCGTGTTGTCATGACCGCAAACGCCGAACAATTTATCACCCCCCTCACCCTGCAGGCGGTCAGCGGTCAACCCGTGCACCGCAGCAATCTTTTGGATTCGGATGCCGAATCGGCAATGAATCACATCGAACTGGCTCGCTGGGCCGACGTGGTATTGATCGCTCCGGCCAGCGCCGATTTCATCGCACGCATGGCCCACGGCCTTGCGGATGACTTGCTGAGCACCCTGTGTTTGGCGACCGAGGCCAGCATCGTCATCGCACCCGCGATGAATCAACGCATGTGGCTGCATACCGCCACTCAGGATAATGTGGCCGTGTTAGTCAACCGCGGCATCGTCGTGTTCGGACCGGCGTCGGGCAGTCAGGCGTGCGGCGAGACAGGCCCCGGCCGCATGCCTGAACCCGCAGAGCTGACCGAAAGCTTAGCGGCGTTGTATGGCACCCGGGCCCTGGCGCACACCAAGGTAGTCATCACCGCCGGCCCCACCCACGAGGCAATCGATCCGGTGCGCAATATTACCAATCGAAGTTCCGGCAAGATGGGTTACGCGGTGGCCCAAGCGGCGGGAGAAGCGGACGCCGACGTCGTGCTGGTATCCGGGCCGACTCAACTCCCGTGCCCCGACGGCGTGCATGGGATTCGCGTGACCTCGGCCTTGGAGATGTACCAGGCGGTTATGAATGAAGTAAGCGACGCCGATGTTTTCATAGGCGTGGCGGCGGTAGCGGACTACCGGCCAGTTGAATTTCATAAGCAAAAGATCAAGAAAACCAGCGAACAATTGACCATAAAGCTGATCCGGAATCCGGATATTCTGGCCACGGTGGCAGGCCTGGATGATCCTCCGTACACGGTAGGATTCGCCGCCGAGACGCATAATGTCGAGGCCCATGCGCGCGCAAAACTGATGCGTAAAGGGGTGGACATGATCGCTGCCAATCGGGTTGGAGATGTCGATATCGGCCTGGAGAGTGATGAAAACGAGTTGATTATCCTCGACCGGGCGGGCGCGAAATCTCTGCCGCGAACCTTCAAACTACAACTAGCGCGGAATCTCATCAAAGAAATTGCAATTCGCTATCGTGCAGAAAGTACAAATAAAAATTCTAGACGAGCGCATCGGTAACGATTTTCCTTTACCCGAATACGCCACCGACGGGTCCGCTGGCCTTGATCTACGCGCATGCATCGACGAACACCTGCGCATTGAACCAGGAGAGACGCATCTCGTTCCCACAGGTATCGCGATCCATATCGCTGATTCGAACCTGGCGGCGGTGATACTGCCGCGCTCCGGCCTGGGGCACAAGAAAGGACTGGTACTGGGAAATTTAGTGGGTCTAATCGATTCTGATTATCAAGGGCAAGTATTGATATCGGCGTGGAACAGGAGCACGCATAATGTCGTCATCGAACCCGGAGACCGAATCGCCCAGATGGCGTTTCTGCCAATCAAACGGGTTCGCTTCGAACTGGTGGATGAATTCAGTTCCACGTCCCGCGCCGAGGGAGGGTTTGGACATACGGGTCATACTTGAGAGATCCGCCGAGTGCCCACGAACAAGATCAACGCCGGCAATTCTTCGAGCACCAACCTGAGACGGTCCTCGCTCGTCACCCTGGCATTGACCATGGTCATGATGGTGGGGTTGATAGCGGTATGTTTGGGGTCGTTCTTCCTCTCCGGAGTACCGGCGCGGGACTTGATTGCCGCCGCTATTGGGTCGGCCATTGTGTCGTCACTGGTGCTGTGGTTGAACCTGCGTGCCCGGGGCCAATGGCTGCGGGCACTTAGTCACGACGCAAAACTCCTGGCGCAAATGGCAGGCAGGCGATCAGGCCTACATCTCCGCACCGAGCTTTACACCGAAGAGCTGAAACCGCTGTCTAAATTGGTGCAAGAAGAACGACAAAAACTGATCATCCTGGGCCTCACCGACCCGCTGTGCGACGTGGGCAATCGCCGCGCCCTCGAACAATGGCTGCGCCGTCTATTTGACCGACCCCAAACCAAGGCGCCGGTGTCGATCCTGTTGATCGACCTGGATTACTTCAAAGATATCAATGACCGATATGGGCATGACATCGGTGACCAGGTGATTAAAAATTTTGCGGTGGAACTCAAGGACCGGGTGAGGGAACGGGATCTGATCGCGCGCATGGGAGGCGATGAATTTTGTATCGTGTTTCCACAAACGCGCCTAACGATGGCGATGTCTCTCGCTGGTCGCTTGCGAACACAGCTGCCCTTAACTATGGAAGTCACGGAGGGTGTTTTTCACACCCTTGGCTGGACCGGTGGTTTGAGTGTCACCGATCCTTTCGATATGAACTACAAACAAGTGCTAAAGCGTGCCGACCGTGCGCTATTGAATGCCAAGCACCAAGGCCGCAATCGTACTAAGATTTACGAGTTGATCGCGACCGCCAATGAAAACCAATCTCATGAGACAGTTCTTCATTGAACGCTGCATACGGTTTTTTATATGCGGTGCGTCGCGTCGGGACCATGCACTCAAACTTTTCAACGTAAGGATGCATCAAGAGGTACGCCATGACTGATACTTTGACGGTTACCGATAACCGTACTGGCAAACAGTACGAACTCGCAATCACCAGCGGAACAATCAGCGCCAGCGATCTTCGGCAAATTAAAGCATCCGCGGAAGATGTCGGGCTGTTGAGCTACGATCCCGCGTTCTCTAATACCGCTTCGTGCACAAGCGCAGTCACCTATCTGGACGGTGACAACGGCGTACTTCGCTACCGTGGATATCCCATCGAGCAATTGGCTGAGCGAAGTACATTTCTGGAAGTGGCGTACTTGCTAGTCCACGGCGAACTGCCAAACAAAGTCGAATTGACGTCATGGATCAACAATATCACTCACCACACCATGCTTCACGAGAAAGGCAAGAAACTTATGGAGGGATTCCACCATAACGCTCATCCCATGGGCATGTTGGTTAGCAGCATCGGTGCGTTGTCGACGTTTTATCCAGACGCAAAAAAAATCGATGATTACGATACCCGAATGTTGCAGGTGTACCGGCTGATCGGAAAAGTTCCGACGATCGCATCTTACGCGTACCGCAACAGCTTGGGACTGCCGTATGTGTATCCGGACAACTCGCTGAGTTATCCCGGCAACTTTCTCAACATGATGTACCGAATGGCGGAGCCAAAGTATGAACCGGACCCGACGCTGGAGCGGGCGTTGGATGTGCTATTTATTCTGCATGCCGATCACGAGCAAAACTGCAGTACCAACGCAATGCGCAGTGTCGGCAGTTCGCAAGCAGATCCTTTTGTTGCATGCGCAGGCGCCGCTGCGGCCCTCTATGGCCCCTTGCACGGCGGCGCCAACGAGGCGGTGCTGACGATGCTCAATGAAATTGGGTCGGTAAAAAATGTCGCCAAGTACATAAAACGGGTAAAGGCCGGCGAGATGCGTCTGATGGGTTTTGGACATCGGGTGTATAAGAATTACGATCCCCGGGCGAAGATCATCAAAGAGACTGCGTACCAGGTGTTTGAGGTCACCGGTAAGAATCCACTGATCGACATCGCCTTGGAGTTGGAGCGGATTGCCTTGGAGGACGACTATTTTGTTGGACGTAAGTTGTACCCCAACGTCGATTTTTATTCGGGCATCATCTATGAAGCATTGGAATTTCCCACTGACATCTTCACAGTAATGTTCGCGATCCCACGCACGGCCGGCTGGGTCGCCCAATGGATGGAGATGGTTGCCGACGAGGCAACACGGATTGCCCGACCCCGGCAGATCTATAACGGTCCCGAAAACCGTGACTTCGTGCCACTGGAAGAGCGCGGGTAACCTGGCAACGAAACATCTTAGCCCTGCACCGTTTATTGATTTATAATTTCCACTCACTGAATCATTCGAGCCCGCACATTGCGGCAAGGATCCCGGAAGATGGTGCAAGGGCCGGGCGCCTGGATGTTGCACTGGAACGATATGCATAGCCGTAGCTGCTCGTCGAGTGGAGCGCAAGTCCAGGAGTTCAAAACAGAGCTGGCGGTTGGTGCAACATGCACGGGCAAACTCGAACTGATAGTCTCAGCGGCACCACGTCATTGTCGTGGTGCAACAATTCATCTGGAAGCTGCAGTGACGAATGATCGGGCCAGTCAAATCATTTTTTAAATTATCGCGGGACACCCTCCTCACCGGAGCCAACGCGCAATACCTGGATCAGCTTTACGCGCGTTACCTTGACGATCCCGCATCAGTTGATGAACAGTGGCGTGATTTCTTCGCCAGCCTGCAACAACATCGGCTCGAGTCCGGTGCCGAATCATCTGCGCCGCCATACCGCGAAGCGGAGAAGCAGGGGTCGGTTCTCAGAATTATCAACGCGCATCGCGTATGCGGGCATCAACAAGCACAACTCGATCCTTTGGGTCTCATGGAAACCGAACCGGTACAGGATTTAGACCCTGAGTTTCACGGATTGACTGCTGCCGACATGGAGCAAGTGTTCAATTCCGGCTCCCTTGCCGCACCGGATAATATGAAGTTATCCGATATCCTCGATCTGCTGCGGCACACGTATTGCGGCACTATCGGCTCGGAGTACATGCACATTACCAATACTCAGGAGAAACGGTGGATTCAGGATCGCCTTGAAACAATCCAAGGTCACCCGAAATTTACGTCTGATCAACGTCGCGAGATCTTAAAGCGCATCACTGCCGCGGAAGGCATTGAGAAATACCTGCATACTAAATACGTCGGGCAAAAGCGTTTTTCTCTAGAAGGCAGCGAGGCGCTAATCCCGTCCTTGGATGAGCTAATTCAGCACAGCGGTAGTAAGGGAATCAAGGAAATCGTCATCGGCATGGCGCATCGGGGACGACTTAATGTGCTGGTAAATATCTTAGGTAAGAATCCGCAACAATTGTTCCATGAGTTTGAGGGTAAAGTCGATCGAACTAAGCTAACCGGCACCGGTGACGTCAAATACCATCAGGGCTTTTCCTCCGACATGCAAACTCCCGGGGGACCGGTGCATATCGCGCTGGCGTTTAATCCATCGCATCTGGAAATCGTAAACCCGGTAGTGGAAGGCTCAGTGAAGGCCAGACAGTTGCGCCGCGAAGATCGGGATGGAAACGTGGTATTGCCGGTGATCATCCACGGCGACGCCGCATTTGCCGGTCAGGGCGTGGTCATGGAGACCTTCAATATGTCCAAGACCCGCGGCTACCGCACCGGCGGATCGGTGCACATTATCGTGAACAACCAGATCGGCTTCACCACCAGCAATCCGCTGGACGCCCGCTCGACGCTGTATTGCACTGAAGTCGCCAAGATGGTGCAAGCGCCCATATTCCATGTAAACGCCGATGATCCTGAAGCGGTGGTATTTATCACTCAGGTCGCCCTCGACTATCGGATGCGGTTCAACAAAGATGTAATTATTGATCTTATTTGCTATCGACGACACGGTCATAACGAAGCCGACGAGCCAACAGTCACACAACCGTTGATGTACAAGAAGATTAAGTCGCTGGCAACGACCCGGCAGTGTTACGCGGACAAACTGGTTTTGGCTGGCGTTATCAGTGAATCAGACGCTGAACTATTGGTTGACGATTACCGCTCATCCCTTGATGAAGGACATATTGTTGTCGAAGACTTCCTCGCCCAGGTTAAAAACGAGTATGCGGTGGACTGGATACCGTACCTGAACACAACCTGGGACAGCGAGGTCATTACCGGTGTTGCGGCAAGTCAACTAAGAGAAATCGCGGCCCGCTTACAGGAACTGCCCAAAGAATTTGCTTTACATCCGAGAATTACGAAGGTGATGGCCGACCGGCGTAAGATGATGGAAGGCGAATTGCCATTGGATTGGGGAATGGCGGAGACGCTGGCCTATGCCTCACTCCTGAAAGATGGCTACTCGGTGCGCCTCTCCGGTCAGGACTCCGCTCGCGGAACGTTCTTTCACCGACATGCGGCGTTACACGACCAGAACAGTGCCGAAGTTTACGTTCCGCTGCGAAACCTGTTTGACGCGCAACCTCGATTCCTGGCGATCAATTCATTACTTTCGGAAGAGGCGGTGCTGGCGTTCGAGTATGGCTACGCGACGGCGGAACCACAGACATTAGTGATCTGGGAGGCCCAATTCGGTGATTTCGCGAATGGTGCGCAAGTCGTTATTGATCAGTTCATTAGCAGCGGCGAAGCCAAGTGGAATCGTTTGTGTGGCTTGGTCATGTTGCTGCCCCATGGTTATGAGGGCCAGGGACCGGAACATTCCTCCGCACGTCTCGAGCGTTACCTGCAGTTATGCGCGGATGCCAATATGCAGGTGTGCGCACCGACGACGCCATCCCAGATGTTTCACTTGTTGCGGCGCCAAGCAATCCGGCCTTACCGTCGTCCACTGATCGTAATGACACCCAAGAGCCTGTTGCGCCACAAATTGTCCACTTCAGGGCTCGCGGAGTTGGAAAAGGAATCATTTCAAGTCACTATCGGTGAGATGGATGCGCACGATGACGAAGCGATCGACCGTGTCGTGTTATGTAGCGGCAAGGTGTATTTCGATCTGTTGGAAGAGCGCCGCAGACGGGAGCAAATTAACGTCGCGATCGTGCGTGTGGAGCAGCTGTATCCCTTCCCCCGCGACCGGATCAAGGCGTGTCTTATTCGCTATAAGAACGTTCACGAAGTGATCTGGTGTCAGGAGGAGCCGAGAAATCAAGGTCCTTGGTACCAGATCCTACATCATTTACGAGCCTGTATCCGGCGGGATCAAGGTCTCGTTTACGCCGGTCGTCCGCCATCCCCGGCTCCTGCTGCCGGCAATTACGCGATTCACCTCGAAAGTCAGCGGCGCCTAATTGACGACGCCCTATCACCCTTTGTCGAAGATCACGAAAAACTAAGCGAGCACCGTCATGTCAGTTGATGTCAAAGTTCCGATGTTGCCGGAATCTATCACCGAAGCGACAGTGTTGACGTGGCACAAAAAGGTCGGCGATATGGTTCGCCGTGACGAAATCCTGGTCGATATCGAGACCGAGAAGGTGGTACTCGAGGTACCCGCGCCGCGGGACGGCGTGATCAAGGAACTGGCGCGCAATAGCGGCGATATCGTGACCAGCGATGAATTGCTCGCCGTCATCGAGCCGGCAAAGATCGAACCACCGGCGGCGGAATCGTCAACCCACCGGGAGACGGAGCCTGAGCCCGAACCGGCGCTTGCCGCCGCGCAGATGAGCCCGGCGGTGCGCAAGCTAGTGGCGGAAAATAGCCTGGATATCTCGATAATACCGGGAACCGGTAAGGACGGGCGCGTGACCAAGGCGGACGTCATCAAGTTTCTCGATGGCGGCAGCGAGATCGAAGCTGCCCCGCAACCGGCTGCCGCTGCGCCCACTTTCGTGGCCACGGTAACGAAAGGCGACCGAACCGACCGGCGGGAACCGATGTCCCGTCTCCGGACAACCATCGCTCAGCGGTTGGTACAAGCTCAACACACCGCGGCAATGCTGACCACGTTCAATGACGTAAACCTCCAGGCGGTGCTCGACCTTAGAAAAAAATACAAAGACCTGTTCGAAAAGAAGCACGGCGCACGTCTGGGATTTATGTCGTTTTTTGTCAAAGCCAGCGTTGAAGCACTGAAACGATATCCAGCGGTAAATGGTTCCATCGAAGGAAACGACATCGTCTTTCATGACTACTACGACATTGGGATTGCCGCGGCATCGCCGCGAGGATTGGTCGTACCGGTCGTGCGTGACACCGACGAAAAAAGCTTTGCTGAATTGGAGACTGAAATCGCCAACTTGGCCGAAAAAGCCCGCGCTGGAACCCTGGCCATGGACCAACTAACCGGCGGTACGTTTACCGTTACAAACGGCGGCATATTCGGCTCCATGCTCTCTACGCCGATTCTAAATCCGCCGCAAAGCGCCATCTTGGGTATGCACCGCATCGAGCAACGGCCCGTGGCAGAGGATGGCGAAGTCGTTATTCGGCCCATGATGTATCTGGCCCTGACTTATGACCATCGAATTATTGACGGCGCTGAAGCGGTGCGATTTCTGGTGACGATAAAAGAGTCACTCGAAGATCCAGCGCGCCTGATGTTGGAGATCTGACAATCCTGGATGCGCTTTGTAAGTCGCGTTCTGCACCGACGCAGCATGGTCAACCCGGGACCGGCCCACCACGCGTCGCACATCCAACATAAATTACAAGTCTTAACCGTAACTGGATGAATCACAATGGCAAAGCGTTTTGATGTAGTTGTCATCGGCGCCGGACCGGCTGGATATGTCGCGGCTATCCGTTGCGCCCAATTAGGGCTGAACACGGCCTGCGTGGACCAGTGGACCAGTGACGCCGGCAAGGCCTCCTTGGGAGGCACGTGTTTGAACGTGGGTTGCATACCATCCAAGGCCCTGCTGGATTCCTCGGGCCATTACCATCGCGTTCAGCATCAACTGCAGTCCCATGGGATTAGGATCGACGGCGCCGTCATGGATGTCAAAGCCATGCTGGCTCGCAAAGAGAAGATCGTGTCTACCCTGACCAAGGGCATCGCGGGGCTCTTCAAGCACAACCAGGTCATCTCTATCCATGGCCATGGGCAAATGTTGGCAAAGGACCAAGTCAAGGTATCGATGCACGAGGGGGAAGAAGTTTTGCACGCCGCTAACGTGATCTTGGCAACGGGTTCTGCACCGATTGAGCTTGCGATTGCGCCCTTCGACGGTAAACGTATCGTCGACTCCACCGGCGCCTTGAGTTTCAAACAGGTGCCCAAACGTCTGGGCATCGTAGGCGCAGGCGTGATCGGTCTTGAATTAGGCAGTGTCTGGGGCCGTCTGGGTTCTAAGGTCGTCATATTAGAGACATTGCCGACGTTATTGCCATCAGTGGACCAACAGATTGCTAAAGACGCCGAGCGGCAATTCAAACAACAGGAACTGGACATCAGACTTGGCGCTACTGTGAAGGGGGCGAAGTCAGCCGCTGACGCAGTCAATGTGTCCTACGCGGACAATGATGGCGATCATCAATTAAAGGTTGATCACCTGGTCATCGCCGTCGGCCGACGCCCGTACACGGAGGACTTGTTCGGACCCGAAGCCGGTGTTGAGCTTGACGACCGCGGATTCATCCGCGTAGATGAACACTGCCGCACCAGCGCGGCGAACGTGTACGCGGTCGGGGATGTCGTACGCGGCCCGATGCTCGCTCACAAAGGCTCGGAAGAAGGGAACGCTGTTGCTGAACTCATTGCCGGTCAATCGGCGCAGGTCAATTATGAGGTAATCCCCTGGGTAATCTACACACATCCTGAGATTGCCTGGGTCGGCCACACCGAACAAGACCTGCAAAAGGAGAAAATTCCGTACAACGCTGGTGTGTTTCCGTTCGCTGCCACTGGCCGTGCCCTCGCTGCCGAGGACACGGCTGGTCGAGTGAAAATCCTCGCTCACAAACACACCGATGAGATTCTGGGCGTGCATATCATCGGTGCCCAGGCGTCTGAGTTGATCGCGGAAGTCGTCGTCGCTATGGAATTTTCCGCGAGCGCCGAGGACATCGCAAGGACCGTGCATGCCCACCCCACGCTGTCAGAGGCGGTTCACGAGGCCGCTCTAGCAGTCAACAAACGTGCGATTCATCGTGCCAACTGATCCTGCAGTTGAATTCAGCGAATTACACAGAAGACGAGTACAATGGCAATATGGCGAGTATCCGCGAGCCGGTTTTTAAATCTAAACGATAATCAACAATGAACAATAAACATCCCCTCCCGGACGAGATTTTCAAAGCCTATGACATCCGCGGTGTGATCGATCACACCTTGACCACAGACAACGCACGCCTCATCGGTCAGGCCATCGGGAGCGATGCGCAAGCGCACGGTAATGCCGCTGTGGTGATTGGTCGCGACGGCCGTCTGTCGGGCCCCATGCTCTGCGATGCCCTGTCCGAGGGAATTCTGGCGTCGGGATGCGATGTCGTGGACATCGGACCGGCTCCAACACCAGTGGTTTACTTTGCCAACCAACATTTGAACGTCGGTTCTGCAGTGGCGGTGACCGGCAGTCACAATCCACCAAATTACAACGGCTTTAAGATCATGATCGCCGGTGAGACACTGTCTGGCGAGCGGATCCAGGGCCTGAAACAACGGATATTGAACGGTGAATTATCATCGGGCAGCGGGCGGTGCACGCAAAAGGAGGTGATCGGCGCGTATATCGAGCGCATTGTCGGCGATATGGATATTCACAGACCACTCAAAATAGCGATCGACTGCGGAAACGGCATAGCCGGTGCCGTCGCCCCCGCACTGTTTCGCCGCCTCGGTTGCGAAATCATTGAACTGTTTTGCGATGTGAACGGCGAATTTCCCAATCACCATCCAGACCCCAGCCAACTGGAGAATCTGCAAGATTTGATCCACGCCGTAACTAGCGCCGAGGCAGACCTGGGCCTCGCGTTCGACGGTGACGGTGATCGGCTCGGGGTGATCTCACCGGATGGCACGGTTGTCTGGCCGGACCGGCAGATGATCTTGTACGCCCGCGATGTACTCAGCCGGCAACCAGGGGCGCAGATCATCTATGACGTAAAATGCTCGCGTATGCTTCCCGTGGCCATCGAAGCTGCTGGCGGTGTTCCGTTGATGTGGCGGACGGGCCATTCGTTTATCAAGGCGAAACTCAAGCAGAGTGATACCGCCGCACTGGCAGGGGAAATGAGTGGACATTTCTTCTTTAAGGAGCGGTGGTATGGATTTGATGACGGTCTCTATGCCGGCGCCCGGCTCATCGAGTTGTTGTCCAAAGAGGATCGCCCACCCGCTGAAGTATTCGCCGAATTACCTGACAGTGTTAACACACCCGAATTGCGCATCGATTTCGAGGAAGGCGAACACTTCGTGGCCATGAAGGAACTGGCCGATAATGCTGATTTCTCGGACGGGCAAGTCAGTCTGATCGACGGACTGCGGGTCGATTTTGTTGATGGTTTCGGGTTGGTGCGTGCTTCTAATACCACTCCGATACTCGTGTTACGGTTCGAAGGCGACGACCATGCGGCCCTGGAACGTATTCAGGAGCAATTTCGCACGCTTATACGGCAAACCCGGCCAGACGTTGTACTACCGTTTTAGCGTCAGCGCATTGTATGAGCGACGCTGCGCGCCATGATCGCGAGGGTATCGGCAGCCGTACACCGCGCTGAATCGGCGTGCACGGCCTTGGCCCGAGATTGCGTGCATTGCAAGTGCGCTACACTCGCGACCAAGCCCGCGCCGGATCAGTTCCGCCTGTCTTCTTGCCAAGTAACCGGAGCATCGACGTCACCATTTCTCATAAGAATCGCGGCAGATTTTTGCGGTGCAGGCATCCCCATGAATAGGGACGGGGCGCGGTGGTGAATTATGCGGGCTAGTTGGTCGGAACGCATCGCCCAGTTCTTCGAACGCCAGCGCTTGCGCATGGCACACATCGAGGCGCTGCCGCAGTTATCATTGATGGGAATTCTGTGTGGATTATTATCCGGCGCTGTCATCATTGTATTCCGCGTTCTCGTAGAGGGCGCGCAAGAATCGTTTCTTCCTGCGGGCACCGCAGAGGCGTACGAGAGTCTATCCGACTTGTCCCGTTTGTTACTGCCCGTAGCCGGTGGTTTGATCATTGGCGTTATCTTTCAGCTCGTGAACGATTCGTCTCGTCAAGTCGGTGTTATCCACGTTATCGAGCGGTTATCGTATTATCAAGGTCACCTGCCTTTTCGCAATGCCGTTGCGCAGTTCATTGGCGCGGCGCTGAGCATTGTCAGCGGACATTCGGTGGGCCGGGAGGGCCCCAGTATTCACTTGGGGGCGTGGGCCGGCAGTAGCCTCGGCCAGCGTCTGGGATTACCCAACAACAGCGTGCGCATCCTGGTTGGTAGCGGGGTGGCGGCCGCGATCGCAGCCGGATTCAATACGCCGTTGGCCGGGGTCATTTTTGCGATGGAGGTGGTCCTGATGGAATACACCATCCTTGGATTTACCCCTATTATTCTGGCCGCGGTAAGTGCGACCACCCTGACCCGCGCAGTATTTGGCGCCGAACCGGCCTTCTTCGTACCACCCTTGGAGTGGTCGTCCATCGCCGAGCTCCCGTACGTATTGGTCATGGGGGTCTGCATCGGAAGCCTGGCTGCGTTGTTCGTTCACTTGTTGCTGTGGACCACACGTGTTTTCTCCCGTCACCCATTGTGGATCCGCACCAGCCTGGCCGGGTTGCTGGTCGGCCTGCTCGCGGTGCCGGTGCCCGAGATCATGGGAATCGGATACGACACGGTCAACAATGCATTATTGGGAGAAATCACACTGGCCGCGTTAGTGTTGATCGTTGGCGCCAAGCTGGTCGCCACCACGGCGGGGCTTGGTCTGGGGTTGCCGGGTGGGTTGATTGCTCCGACCCTGGTCATCGGCGCCACCGCCGGCGGTGCAATGGGCGCACTGGCACTGATTTGGATTGGCAATGTCAGCACGCCCGGCTTGTACGCCATGCTCGGAATGGGCGCGATGATGGGCGCCACCCTGCAAGCACCGTTAGCAGCGTTGATCGCGATGTTGGAACTGACGGCCAACCCCAACATTATCTTACCGGGAATGATCGCGGTGGTATCCGCAGGCCTGATGGCGCGGGTTGTGTTTGGAAAAACCTCCGTATACCGGATGTTGATGCTGGCGCGGGGCCTGGATTACCGCAATGATCCCATCGCTCAAGCTCTGCGACGCGTCGGCGTCGCCAGTGTCATGGACCGAAACATCATACGCGAGCCGCGGGAAATCAGGCGCACTACGGCGGAAACCATGCTAAAAAAGGAACCGAATTGGATCGTAGTTCGTAACGAAGGCGAAGCCGTCGCGCTCCTGCCTGCCGCAGATCTTGCGCGCCATCTCAAAGACAACGACGACGACACCATAGACCTGTTGGAAATCCCGGCACTGCGAAAAGACCTGTCCAGGACCAATGTCTTGGCGACCCTTCAAGAAGCAGAGGAGATTCTGCAAAAATCGGGTACCGAGGCATTATATGTTACCGGCGCCCGCGGCGTGGGCAGGCAGAAAATCTATGGAGTGTTAACCAGAACCGAAATTGAAAAAGCCTATCGCACCTAAACAGAATCAGCGTGCACGGGTTAATGATGGCCTATGACCCGCGCCTCTGGTACGCGATGCTGAATCGAGGCCGCAACCGCGGAGATAATACCCGGTTTTGCTTTCACAGATACCCATAGAAGATTCAAGGGCACGTTGAGGTCTGCGAAAACGACCTCACTGAAGCCGCCCAGTACCGCCTGGATGCCCGCGACACGATCATTGAAGCGACCCTTCGGCCATTCTCTGAGGCCCGGAATTAACATCATAAAGTCGCTGAGCAATCGCCCCTGCTCATCTCGAGTGGGGACGCGTTCGTGTAGTGGTTCACCGGCGGTGAACGAAACGGTCTGCGTATTTCTCGGTTTGAGGTGAGTCATCAATTAGTCCAT
Source organism: uncultured Gammaproteobacteria bacterium (assembly GCA_947258975.1). Taxonomy (GTDB): domain Bacteria; phylum Pseudomonadota; class Gammaproteobacteria; order Arenicellales; family JAANXG01; genus CALZGZ01. The sequence continues at coordinate 95,198 of CAMYKK010000004.1, read as the reverse complement.
TGATATGTTTGACCAAGATTTCAACCATTATCCGTCATACGAGTTATTATAGTAGTACAGCAATCGTCGGGAAACAGACCGCGAATGCGACGGGCACCATCATTCACTAACGCGCGGAGTATAAGTAAAGTGAACGCTTCTAATGTATCGCCAACTTAAATTTTTGTGGCTTGTTGTGGCATTAAGCTTAGGGGCTTGTGCCACCGCGCCCAAAAACATTCGCACACCGGTCGCCGGCCCTACCGTGCTCGCCGCGGTGCAGGACACCAATCGGCACATGGGTGCGCGGGTGCGCTGGGGAGGCACCATCGTGGAGGTCGAGAATCGGCGCGCCGACACCTGGGTACAGGTCGTTGCCAGGCGCCTACAGCGAAACGGCCGCCCACTCGACACCAGCGCAACCACTGGGCGTTTTATAGCGCAAGTCCCGGGTTTCCTGGAGCCGGAGGAGTATCAGCGTGGACGTGAAATAACTGTAGTCGGTAGGCTCACCAAAGGCGTCACCCGAAACATCGGCAAATATCCATACCAGTTTCCAGTAGTGCAAGTTGATGATCTGTATCTTTGGGAGCCGCTCCCAGAGTATGACCCCTATTTTAACTCGCCCTATATCTGGGGCCCGTTCTACGACCCCTGGTGGCCATATAGACCGTTGTATCGTTTCCCTCGTCACCGCCATTCGCACCGCCACCGCTGATGGCAGTCGGTCCTGAACCTTTCAGGCGTACGATAGAACCCGTGAACGACATCCCCAACGGCCAAATGGCAGCACACGCTTGAACACGCGCCAATATATTCACGATATCAATCCAGAGAACTTCAACACACTGGTGCTGGACAATTCCAGACGTGGACCGGTCATGGTATTTTATTGGTCACCTAACGCCGGTCCATGCATGCGCTTGTTGCCCCGTTTGGTGAAGCTTTGTGATGACTTAGGCGGACGTTTCCTGCTCACATTGTTGAATACGGAAACCCATCAACACTTCGCGAAACAACAAGGCGTCATCAGTATTCCAACGGTACGTATCTACAGCAATGAGAAACTGGCGGAAAGCGTGCACGGCGCTTATTCCGAGCAGGTGTTGCGGAAAACAATCGAGAAATACCTTCCATACGCGACACCGCGAGGCCAAGCGGAGGCAACCAAGGCATCTCAACAAGGAACATTTGACAATGTCATGACGCACATGGAGCGCACGGCCGAGACTCCACCGGCGGACCATCGTTTCCGCCTTGATCAGGCGAAAATCCTGGTCCAGAAAGGAAATCATGCACAGGCGTTACAGGTATTGGAAACTCTTCCCAAATCCGCGTTCGACGATCCCGAGGTCGACCTTTTAGCGAACCATCTGCGCTTGATCTGCGTAGCCCAACAGGCCCCTGCGATTGATGCACTCAAACGGGCTGTGGAGACGAATCCAAAGGACGTACATGCGCGTTTCCAATTAAGCGCATGTCTGCTCACGCGAGACGACTACTCTGGAGCGCTGGAGCATCTTGCCGAAATTGCGAACGATACCTCTGCGCTCACAGAACAGGCTCGTCGTGGCATATTGGCCATTTTGGCTCTGCTTGGTCCTGACCACGAGCTGTGTAAACACTTTCAGAACGTGCAACGCTCGACACCATAGTCTATATGTTATCCAAGCCCCGTCTATTCTCTGGTTTATGGCTGCCGGGGTTACTGGTGGCGATAACGGTTCTCAGCGCCTGCGAAGGCTCAAAACCCAAGGAACTCGATACCAATGTGACACATACGTCTACATCGACAGGGAATCCCCCCATACAGCTGCCTGGGAGCGCCTCCTACACGGCATTTGTGACCGTAACGGAAGAACGGCTCGGCGTGCGTATCTACCCCGGCGCCAAACCTCGAGACGGCGGTAGTTGGCAAATGACAGATAAGTTGGCCGAAGGAGCGCGGTCCTTGTTGATAGCAACATTGCACAGCAATGATGCCATCAGCAAAGTGACCGAATTCTACACCCGCGAGTTGGGAATAGCGCCGGCGCAACTGCTCCGGGTGCCAACACGTAATGGACCCAAGATCAGCCTTACCGTTGAACACGGCGCCCGGGGCGCCACCAACGTGATGCTGCAGAGGGCTGACGACGAGTCGGGGACATTAATCAAAATCACCCGGATGAACGGTCCACACATCTCACACCAGGATCACCAAACAAATCACTAATGTTCTTAAAATAAACTACCAATTCATTGATCTATCTGGATTTTCTAGGCTATATTATTAGAAGGTACTGCGGGGGCGTTTGACCAAAAGGTAATGGCAAGGAACTATAACAAAGTGTTGCAAACGCGTTCATGGACATTGGTCGCGCTGGGTCTGTACATCGGAATTCCGGGCTTGAGCGGCGCAGTATCGATCGGCGATGCTCAAGTTCAATCTTATCTGGACCAACCGCTCAAGATCGAAATCCCCATTGCCAATACGTCCCCAAAGGAACTCAGAGCACTCGATATTGGACTCGCCCCAGCGTCCGCTTTTGCCGACTTTGGATATGAGGTGTCGCCGGTGTTGGCCGACTTCCAGTTTGAAATCATCCCCGGTCCTGGATCGACGGCCCTACTGCGCATCACCACGCTGGAACCCGTCAGCGAACCACTTTTAGCCTTCATGTTGAATATCGAAACGGAAAAAACGGCGTTTGTGCGGGGATTCACCGTGTTACTCGATCCAATCGAATACCCCACCCGGTCAGCGCGCACGCGCCCCGCGCCGCGCACGCCGCAACCGATTCCCGGGCCACCATCGTTCACACACCTCCCCGTCGACCGGACGGTAGCAGCCGACCAGAAGGATCCTTATGGCCCGGTGCGAAGCGGACAAACGCTATCGCAGATCGCGATGGAACTGCGCGGAGGATTCGGCGTTACCATCCCGCAAATGACTTTGGGCCTTTTCCAGACCAACCCGAGCGCATTTATCGATAACAATGCCAACAATCTAAAAACCGGTGTATATCTAAATATGCCCACTGCCTCCACGTTGGCTCAGGCCTCGCAGCGCGAGGCCGTGCAAGCATTGGCCATGCAGACCGACGAGTGGCGACAACGGGTGTCACTGCCAACCGGCGGAATGTCGCTGATCGAGGCTGAAATGGCGGCTGCACCAGAGGCGGATCGCGATGTGGCTGCACAAACCACCACACCAGAAATTGGATTTGATCTCGCGCCGCGGACTGGGATCGCACAAACCATCTCGACATCGCCGCGGACTTTGCCGGCCGATACACGCTTGAGTCAGCTGCTGGATCCGACCGCAAAGGTCGCGGTGGCCACCGATACCGCGGGCGCGGACGAGCGGAACCTGGGACAACCAGAGTCGCCCACACCGGATACGTCCGCCAACACAGTTCAACCCGGTGTTATGGCACCACCATCCGCGCAACAACCGCTGGCGACAGATGTCAACCGCTTGGAAACACTAGTGAATTCGTTGCAAGATCAGCTCTCGACTCGCGATCAGCAGATTAGCGGACTGGAACAGCGGCTGGAAGACATGACGACGACGATCAATCGCAACCTCGAGTCATCGAGCTTAACCCGCGGCCTTGCAACACCGATTAATTTTGTATTAGCACTGCTGGTATTGGCCATTGGCACGTTACTGGGATGGCTTATCGCCGGTCGCAACAAACGGACACGGGTTCGCGAACACGGCGAGACCAGCGTTTTGTACCAACGAGCAACCACGCCACCAGTTGCAGAAGCTGCACCCCAATATACCGTACCCGAGGAAACCAAAACCACGTCCCCGATATTTACCTCGTTGTCGACCAACGTTGACGAAACTGAAGAGATAAAGGAGGCATTGGGAATAGGCACTGAGTTTTTGACCGGGGAACTGAGAGATTCAGAGCTGGGGATGAAAGTCAGCGAGACCGACGTCTTGGACGAATTGGAGCTTTACATCAACGGAGGTTACTACAACGACGCAAAAAATCTCTTGGTCCGGTTAGTCGATAAAGAACCCGGCAACCCGGACTTTCGCCTCCAACTGCTCCGCGTGCTGCGTATCTTGGGCGAGGGCGACGAATTCATCCGGCAAGCAAAACTGACCCGCGCCGCGCTTGACGATCCGGACGGAACGATTTGGGAGGACATCCGCCGTATGGGCGTTGAGATCCGGCCGAGCGAACCAGTGTTCGCCGACGATTACTTTTTAATCTCAGACGAGGCCGAAGACACTGCGGACGACGAAGACGGTAAAGCCGGCGATGACCATCTCGTTGAATTCAAATCCTAACCCAAAGATCACAGATTAATCGGCTTCTATGTCGCGCACCTGCTGAAACCCCCGGGGCAGTTTGCGTCCCCGCAGGCCGCGGTCATTGGCATAATGCTCGATATCGGCTGGCCTCAAGCGCAAAAATCGCTTTCCCGCGTGTATTATCACGCATTGATCAAGAGCAAACGTGACGTACGCAAATACGCGTTCCTCACCGGCTTTGAGTCTTTTCCCCGGAATGTTGATCATTTTCACCCCTTTCCCTTTTGCCAGTCTTGGCAACTCCGCTACGGCGTAACTCAACAAATAACCCGCCGTTGTCACCACCGCGATATAACCGGATCCGACATCGGACACCGGTTGTGGCGCCAACACCCGGGCGCCGGTTGGGACGCGCAGCGTCGCCTTACCTTTCTTGTTTTTCGTGTACAGGTCGCCCAATCTGGCAATAAAAGCATATCCATAATCCGTCCCCAACACATGCAATGCGTCCTCAGCACCCAACATTACGCCGGCAAAACTCGCGCCCGCCGGCGGACTTAAATGACTGCTCAATGGCTCTCCTTGGCTACGTGCTGATGGCAGGTTGTGGGTCGGCATTGCGTAGGTACGACCCGAAGAATCAAGAGCCACCAGCAACTGGTTGGACTTGCCCTTGGCATCGTGCAGGTAGCCGTCACCGGATTTGTAATTGAGGGTGGCCGGAGCGACATCATGCCCCTTGGCCACTCTGACCCAGCCCTGCTTAGACAGCACTACGGTAACCGATTCTGTGGGAATAAGTTCGCTGGCATCCATCGCCTTTGCTACGGCGCGCACCCTGATTGGCGAACGACGAGGATCACCGAATTCATCCGCATCGGCGATTAACTCATCGCGGACCTTACGTTTCAAATTTGCGCCGGATTCCAAGGTCGCCTGGAGCACATCACGCTCGATGGCCAGTTCTTTTTGCTCACCCTTGATCTTGATTTCCTCGAGTTTGGCCAACTGGCGCAGTTTGAGCTCCAGAACCGCCTCAGTCTGTATATCAGTGAGCTTGAACCGCTTCATCAATACCGGCTTGGGATCGTCCTGTTGACGAATGATGCGGATGACCTCGTCGATATTCAGAAAAGCGGTCAGCAATCCGTCAAGTATGTGCAGCCTGCGCGAGACTCGGTCAAGCCGGAACTGCAGCCGCCGACGAACCGTCTCGATACGAAATTTGAGCCACTCGCCAAGAAGGTCCCGCAGGTTGTACACCTCGGGGCGGCCGTTGAGACCAATCATATTTAGATTGACTCGATAGCTGCGTTCCAAGTCGCTGGTTGCGAATACATGATTCATGAGTGCTTCAACGTCGACGCGATTGGAACGGGGCTCGATCACCAGGCGGGTGGGGTTCTCGTGATCCGATTCATCCCTGAGGTCCACCACCATGGGTAACTTTTTCGCTTGCATTTGTCCGGCCAGTTGTTCCATAACCTTGGCCCCCGAGACTTGATGCGGCAGCGCCGTGATGATGATGTTGCCGTTCTCCTTTTCCCAGGTGGCACGTTGCCTCACCGATCCATTCCCGGTGGTGTAGATCTCTCGAATCTCATCTGCCGGTGTAATGATCTCCGCGTCGGTGGGAAAATCCGGTCCTTTTATATGTTCACACAGTTCCCGCACCGACGTTCGCGGCGACTCCAACAAACGCAAACATGCGGCCACCACCTCACGAAGATTATGCGGCGGAATATCCGTTGCCATACCTACCGCAATTCCTGAAGCACCGTTTAACAAGACGTTCGGTAATCGGGCCGGCAATACGCGCGGCTCTTCCAGGGTGCCGTCGAAGTTGGGCATCCATTCCACCGTGCCCTGCCCCAGCTCAGACAATAAAGTTTGTGAATAGCGGGTTAGCCGCGCCTCTGTATAGCGCATGGCGGCAAAAGACTTGGGATCATCCGGCGAGCCCCAATTCCCCTGTCCATCGACAGGCGGATAGCGGTAACTGAAAGGCTGTGACATCAACACCATAGCCTCGTAACACGCCGCGTCGCCATGAGGGTGAAACTTGCCGATCACATCGCCCACGGTGCGTGCCGATTTCTTGTGTTTCGCGGCCGCATGCAGGCCGAGCTCCGACATCGCGTAGATGATGCGCCGCTGCACCGGCTTGAGGCCGTCGCCGATAAACGGCAGCGCCCGATCCAGTATGACGTACATCGAATAGTACAAATACGCCCGCTCGGTGAATGTTGCCAGCGGGAGGCGCTCGACTTCCGCCACAGAGGTACTTGGATCCAGTAGAGACCTCTGGTGTTGCACGGGAGAACGAGTTGGTTTTCTGGGCATGACTAAAAAAGCGGTTGTGAAGTTAAAAACACACGGTCAAAAGGCACGCTGAAAAATAGGCATTCAAAATTTGGACGTTGTTCTCGATACTCTATTCAATGCTTGAAATGCGCGGTTTGCACATCTAGCTAATATCTACTTGATCGCCCTTCTTGCTCAACCAGGTCTTCCGATCGGCGACACGCTTTTTGGACAGCAACATATCCAGCATCTTATCGGTGTCATCTCCGCGTTTGATCTGTAGCTGCACCAAACGCCGGGTATGCGGATCCATCACGGTCTCACGAAGCTGCATGGGATTCATCTCACCGAGGCCCTTGAAACGTTGGATGTTGACCTTGCCGCGCAGTTTTCCCGCCTCAATACGATCCAACACGCCCTTTTTTTCTTCATCATCCAGGGCATAGAAGACCTCCTTCCCCACGTCGATGCGATAAAGAGGCGGCATCGACACGTGCACCCTGCCTGCTTCCACAACGGCCGCGAAGTGTCGGACGAACAATGCACACAACAAAGTCGCGATATGAGCGCCGTCAGAATCGGCGTCGGCGAGAATACATACCTTACCGTAGCGAAGGCCGGATAGATTACTCGACCCGGGGTCCACCCCCAGAGCCACGGCGATATGGTGGACTTCCTGGGACGCCAGCACTTCCGCGGAATCGACTTCCCAGGTATTCAGGATCTTGCCGCGCAGCGGGAGAATCGCCTGGTACTCGCGAGTGCGCGCCTGTTTCGCCGATCCTCCCGCAGAATCACCCTCAACCAAAAACAATTCGGTTACCTCCAAATCCTCACGGGTGCAGTCGGCGAGTTTGCCGGGCAAGGCAGGGCCGCTGCTAATTTTCTTGCGTTCAACGCGCTTCCCCGCGCGTAATCGTTCCTGGGCTTTATCGATCGCTAATTGAGCAATGCGCTCGGCGTCTTCAATATGTTGGTTGAGCCACAAACTGAATGCATCTTTGGTAATCCCGGCCAAAAACACGGCGGTGTCCCGTGAGGACAAGCGCTCTTTTGTTTGCCCGGTAAACTGCGGATCCTTCAATCGCAACGACAGCACGTAGTTACATTTACCCCAAATATCGTCAGGGGTCAGCCGTACACCGCGGGGCAATATATCGCGAAACTCACAAAATTCGCGTATCGCATCTGTTAATCCGGTACGCAAACCGTTGACGTGCGTGCCGCCCTGCGGCGTCGGGATCAGATTAACGTAACTTTCGGTGATTTGTTCTTCGGCGTCGGGTGACCACAATATCGCCCAGTCCGCCTCTTCGTCGTTGCCCTTAAAATGCCCTAGAAACGAGGATTCCGGAATCTTCTCGCAGCCCTCGAGTCTAGCGGTCAGATAATCCTGGAGACCGTCCTCGAAATACCACTCCTCGTCGTTGTGTGGATTGGTTTCATCATGAAAACTGATCGTCAGCCCCGGACACAAGACTGCTTTGGCCCGCAACAGACGCTTTAATCTAGGGACATGAACTTTAACGGTGTCGAAAAAACCAGGATCCGGCCAGAACCGTATGACTGTTCCCGTGACCCGCTTGCCCACACTCCCTACAACCTTCAGTTCAGTCCTTTTGTGACCGTTGGTGAAACGCATGTGGTATTCCTTCCCCTGGCGGCGTATCCAGACTTCCAAGCGCTTCGATAACGCGTTTACCACCGATACTCCCACCCCATGCAATCCTCCAGAGAATCGGTAGGTCTTATTCGAAAATTTACCCCCGGCATGAAGGCGGGTGAGGACCACCTCCACCCCGGACACCCCTTCCTCCTTGTGTTTATCCACGGGCATACCCCGACCGTCATCGGCGACGGTGATGGAGTCATCATCGTGCAACACAATCTGTGTCGTGTTGGCGTAACCGGCGATTGCTTCGTCGACGCTGTTATCGACAACTTCGTGGATGAGGTGATTGGGGCGTTCGGTCTGGGTGTACATCCCAGGCCGCTTGCGGACCGGTTCAAGACCGGTAAGCACTTCTATCGCAGACGAGTCGTAAACTGCACTCATACTCGCTAACGAGCGTTAGTTACGCATTATTATGTTGGACATTCCATTGGCGCGTAATCATACACCAATATGGTGCTTCTTGAAGTATTCGAAACATCGACAATCGCAAAAAAGAAGCGGCAAGGTGGACATCACTCACGCACCGGAGCTGGCTCGTTAGTCCCCATTCTTCACCAAAGCAACGCGGACCGCTGCCGGCCCGCATTTCTCACCAGGCGGCACCAAACTCTGAGTACGCCGTGAAACTTAAGGCATGGTGTCGAAGTTACGAACAAAAGGGTGTTACGACAGTCGCACCTATCCCGGCCCTGGCTGGTTCTCGAAAAAACGGGGTCGGAGTCACAGACTCTGACCCGAATAGCACTTACTCAAGCCTTACAGAGGCTAAAAAGTGCTGAATTGAGGGACAATTTCCGGGACCGTCGCCGGCAAGGATGCTGGCGCCGAGCCTACATGGAGGTATTTGCGGCGTGTCCCGGGCATTGTCACTCGGTGCAGCGTGTCGTGATCCCTTAAGTAGGCACCATTCGACTCTAACACCCTTTTTTCATCGCACCAGCACAAGCCACAGCAGGGGGCTCATCTGTGCGCGTCGTGCCCCGGCATCGGGATCCTGGTGAGCAACGTAGGCGAGCCCGAAAATCAGTCGAAATCGCCAAGCAAGCTGCTGTTTGTCGAATCCGGCACAGGATCGACGGTCGCTTGATAGTGACGATGCTCAATACCGATACTAAGCGACGCACCTTGCTTGGCAGCCCGTATCGCCTCTGGGGAAAATTCGAAGCGCAGGAAATGCACTGACGATGTTTTATCCGCAGAGGCGCGCTCCAGATCTTCGTCGGCAATCGACCACGTCGGGTCAAAGCCATTCACCCTCATCCATACTCGATCTTCGATATCAACCAGCTGTGCCAGGGCCTCCTTTCGCGCCTCGACATCCTGATACTCAATCATGAATGTCGCTTTCAGGTTGTGGCCATCGGGAATTAGCGGGTTGTACGCGCTGAGCTCCTCATCAATGCCGCCCGGTTCAAATATTCTTTCTATTCGCAGCATTTCTTGAACCTGATACTGCATTGTCAGGCGATCTTCGAAGTACAAGGTGGCATGTTCTCCGACACGCACGACACGATCTTTTTTATGCGCCATGACTCGGGTGCGAAATTCGGCGCGTAACTCGGCGTACTGTTCAAGAGAATACAACTCTTCGCGCGTTAGCTTTTCCAAGATCTTGCTCCGTTGTCCGTGGTCAGGCTATCAAATTCCATAAGCACGACGCAGCAGCGCCATCGGATGTTTCGGTTCACTACCGTCCTGCAATCCGTTGGCAATCTGATCGCCGGCCATAGGACAATCGCTCATGTAGTGATCCACTTCCAACTCGCGGACCCGTTTCACTACCGGGCGGCAGATCTTCATTGAGGTCTCATGAAATTCCTGCTTCACCGCATAGGTGCCGTCGTGTCCCGAACAGCGCTCAATCACTTCGATGTTGGTGTCCGGAACCAACGACAATATGTCACGAGTTTTCAACCCTATGTTCTGTACCCGCAGGTGACATGGCACATGATAGGCAATCTTACCCAACGAGTTTTGAAAATTGATATTCAGCTTGCCGGTCTTGTGGCGCAACGCCAGGTATTCGAACGGGTCGAAAATCGCCTGCTGTACCTTTTTGACTGCCGCATCGCCGGGAAATATCAAGGGCAACTCCTGCTTGAACATTAACGCGCAAGAAGGCACCGGCGCCACTATATCCCATCCCGCATCCACCATATCCGCAAGGACCGGTATATTGGCGTCCTTGGCTTTGGTCACCGCCGCGAAGTCACCCAATTCCAGTTTCGGCATACCGCAGCACCTTTCCTTGTCGGCCAACGTAACGGGAATTCCGTTGTGTTCGAAAACCGCCACCAGATCTTCCCCCAACGACGGATCGTTGAAGTGACCGAAGCAGGTGGCAAATAGCACTACTTGACCGCGGGTTGCATCCGTAGCATCCGCTTCCAGCGCGTCGTTTCTGCGGTGCCGCTTACGGAAGGTGTTGTGATGGTAGCGCGGCAATTTCGCACCAGGGTGCACACCCAGCGTTTTTTGCAACAGCTTGCGGCCCAGCGCATGGCGGTTAGTGGCATTCACCATGTTGACGATCACCGGAATACCCGCCAGCCTGCCAATGGTGTCCGTGCTGGTCAGCAGCTTATCCCGCATTATCGATCGCCCCTGTTTGTGTTTTACTGCCTTTGCGCGCAGCATCAGGTGTGGAAAATCCACGTTCCAGGCATGGGGAGGCACGTACGGACATTTTGTCATGAAGCACATGTCGCACAGATAACAGTGATCGGCGACGTCCCAATAAACCTCCTTAGCGACCCCGTCCAATTCCATGGTGTCCGATTCATCGATGGCATCGAACAAGGTGGGGAACGCATTGCACAGGTTAAAACAACGGCGGCATCCGTGGCAGATGTCAAAGACGCGCTCCAATTCCTTGAAGAGTGCGTCTTCGTCATAAAACAACGGATCATGCAGATCTAGAGGATGCCGTTCGGGTGCCTCAAGACTTCCTTCGCGAGGTGTTTCATTCATGATAAGGCTTCTATGAATTCGTCGTGTGGCAAAGGGCCGGTTGGACCCGGCCCTTTGTCAATGTCCGCCCGCTGTGCGGTTAACGTACTCAGTCCAGGCCATCCAACGCCTTTTGGAATCGATTCGCATGAGAACGCTCGGCCTTTGCCAAAGTCTCAAACCAATCGGCGATCTCCTCGAAACCCTCGTCTCGGGCCGCCGCCGCCATCCCCGGATACATATCGGTGTACTCATGGGTCTCACCGGCAATCGCCGCCTTCAAGTTGTTGGACGTACCGCCGATGGGTAGACCGGTTGCCGGATCACCGACTTGCTCGAGATACTCCAAATGCCCGTGCGCATGGCCGGTCTCGCCCTCCGCCGTCGAGCGGAATACTGCGGACACATCGTTGTAACCTTCCACATCCGCCTTGGCCGCGAAGTACAGATAACGGCGGTTGGCCTGTGACTCGCCAGAGAAGGCGTCTTTCAAATTTTGCTCAGTCTTGCTGCCTTTTAACTCCATCATTGCTCTCCGAATGTGTATGATTTCAGGTGGACAACGTCTGGAAAATGTATGATCTCCAGATTTAGAATGATTCTAAATACTGCAACACCCCTTGTCAACCATGCGCTGCCCGCCGCGCAGCTGAGCCGAAACCCCGGCGCCGGCCCAGGCGCATGCAGCACACCCGCATCCAAGATCTTTCGCCTCGCGCCGCCTGTCGGCGACGCGCGTTTGCAACGGGTCCGAATGCTCCACACAGTCACACAAGGCGCCGGCGTGTCGATCGCACAGGCAGTTGCTTCGGTCACCCGTGAAAACCTGTTGTCCCCGCGAACGTGGATCGCGGGAAGCGAGAAATGCGCGCCAGTCTGGCACATTCAGGGTAAAATGCAGTTGATGTAGATCAATCCGTTAACCAAACAACGTGCCCAAATCCTCCAAACAAGACGTACCTAAGTCTGAATTTGCTGACTTCGAGTCATCTCTCGCCGAACTCGAGAAGTTGGTCGAAAGACTGGAACGCGGTGATCAAACACTCGACGAGTCACTCAAGGACTTTGAACGCGGTGTGGCGCTCGCAAAAACCTGTCAGACCACCCTCAAGAATGCCGAGCAGCGGGTGGAAACTTTGATCAAGAAGAACGGCGACTTCGCTGTTGAACTATTCTCGTCGGAAGAGTGAGCAACGTCTCCTTCGACACAATACAACGCGCGTATCGAGACCGCGTTGAAGCAGCTTTGGAATGTTATCTGGCGGCTGCGGATGCGCCACCTAAGCGATTGATCGAAGCCATGCGCTACGCATGTCTTAACGGTGGGAAGCGGTTGCGGGCGATGCTGTTGTATGCCAGCGGCGAAGCCGTAAACGCCGATCCCGGATTGCTGGATACTGCCGCGTGCGCCGTGGAAATGATACATGCCTATTCATTGGTCCACGACGATCTGCCAGCGATGGATGATGACGACTTGCGACGCGGAAAACCATCCTGTCACATCGCCTACGGCGAGGCGACTGCCATCTTGGCCGGTGACGCGCTACTGACCCTGGCGTTCGAGATCCTGGCCACGAACTCAACAACCCCGGCCGATGTTCCTCGGCGCCTGCAGATGGTCCGGTGTCTTGCTCGCGCAGCGGGCACCGCTGGCATGACCGGAGGTCAGTCCCTGGACCTCGAGGCCGTGGGCCGAACGCTGTCCCGTGAGCACCTGGCCACGATTCATCAGCGAAAAACCGGAGCGTTGATTAAGGCTTGTGTGCAGATGGGAGGACTTTCCGGTGACGCCAGCAGCAGCGAATTGGCGGCCTTGGAGCAATATGCCCAGCACTTGGGGATCGCATTCCAGATCGTGGACGATATACTCGATGAAGTGTCGACCACCGCCACATTAGGCAAGACCAGCGGTGCCGACCGGGCGCGGAACAAACCAACCTATCCATCGATCATCGGTCTGGAGGCCTCGAAACAGCTGGCGGAGGATTTATACCGACAGGCTATAGACTGCCTCGACACGCTGGCAAAAAATGCGTATACATTACGCCAGCTGGCGGAGATGGTCGTACACCGGACTTACTGACAGATGGCAAAATCCCCTTATCAGTTGCTAAACAAGGTTGATAATCCAGCCGAATTGCGTGAGCTGCGCACAAACCAGCTACCGCAGCTATGTGACGAACTGCGGCGGTTCCTCATTGAGACCATCTCCAAAACCGGTGGTCACCTGGCCGCGGGGTTGGGCACGGTAGAACTCGCAACTGCCTTGCATTACGTATTCAACACTCCGGATGACCGGCTGGTGTGGGACATCGGTCACCAAGCTTATCCGCACAAGATCCTTACCGGCCGGCGCGAGCGGTTACACACCATTCGCCAACCGGGGGGGATATCCGGCTTCCTCAAACGCCAGGAAAGCGAATACGATACATTCGGCGCCGGGCATTCGAGCACCTCGATCAGTGCGGCCCTCGGCATGGCGGTGGCGGCGGCCAAACAGGGCATTGAGCGGCAGGTAGTGGCGATCATTGGCGACGGCGCGCTTACCGCGGGCATGGCATTCGAAGCACTCAATAACGCCGGAGGCATGGATGCTGACCTGTTGGTCATCCTCAACGACAACGACATGTCCATCTCTCCCAACGTGGGGGCTATTTCCAACTACCTGGCGCGCATATTATCCGGAAAGGCGTACACCAGTGTCCGCGAGGGAAGCAAGGTCGTGTTGAGCACCCTGCCGCAGGTGAAAAGCCTTGCCAAACGCTGGGAGGAACACACGAAGGGAATGGTGATGCCGGGAACGTTCTTTGAGGAATTGGGGTTTTACTATATCGGACCAATTGATGGTCACGATATCAATACCCTGGTCAAGACGCTGCGCAATATGCAGGCGTTGAAGGGTCCCCGTTTCCTGCACGTTGCGACACAGAAAGGAAAAGGCTTCAAACCCGCCGAGGGTGCTCCGGTCACTTACCACGGCGTCACGCCGTTCGATCCTGCTACCGGCAAGATGGAAACCAAGCCAAGCGGCCGCACCTACACCCAGGTATTCGGCGACTGGCTTTGCGACATGGCGGCAATGGACGAGCAACTCATCGGTATCACACCTGCAATGCGCGAGGGTTCGGGACTGGTAAAATTTTCCGAGCGATATGCCGACCGCTACTTCGACGTAGGTATCGCTGAACAGCATGCCTTAACATTCGCCGCCGGACTCGCTTGTGAGGGATTGAAACCGGTGGTTGCCATCTACTCGACGTTCCTTCAGCGGGCCTACGATCAACTTATTCACGATATCAGCATTCAGAATCTCGATGTCACACTGGCGATCGACCGCGCCGGGTTCGTCGGCGCCGACGGTGCCACCCATGCCGGCGTATTCGACTTGAGCTATCTGCGTTGCCTGCCCAATGTTGTGGTCATGATGCCAGCGGATGAAGCTGAATGCCGCGACATGCTCTACACTGCATACCAATACTCGGGGATATGTGCCGTGCGCTATCCACGAGGCAGCGGTCCTGGGATAGCGGAACGCCAAACGATGCAGGCGTTGCCGATCGGAACGGCCGAAACCCGGCGTAGCGGGCGCCGCGTGGCGATCCTGGCTTTCGGAAGCATGGTGACTCCGAGCCTGGAAGCGGGGGAAGATCTGGACGCGACCGTCGTGAACATGCGCTTTGTCAAACCATTGGATCAGAATTTACTCGAGCAGCTGGCAGCGGACCACGAGCTACTGGTGACCGTAGAGGAAAACACCATCATGGGCGGCGCGGGATCGGCGGTGAATGAATACCTGTTGGCACGCGGCGCCGACGTATGCATCATTAATCTTGGCCTACCGGATCGTCACCTAAATCAAGGTAAGCCCGCAGAAATACTGGCGGAATGCGGTTTGGATGCCGCGGGAATCAAACAATCCATAGCCAGAGCGGCGCCGGTTCCGCTTGCTGGGATATTAGAATCTGCTTAGACTTGGCGTTCGCCAACAACGAACGCGGCCCGGCACTGCGGGAAATGCCGCAACAGCCGATCCGACGACATCAATGACTTCACCCGATCGTGTCAACGTAGAAAAATTGCCCATTGACGATGTTCAGGGCAGCCCGGACAGCCGGCAGCTGGCCATTGATAAGGTTGGTGTGAAGGACATCCGCCATCCCGTTCGTGTGCGCGATCGTAGCGGCGGTGAACAACATACCGTAGCCAGTTTCAATATGTATGTGGAGTTGCCGCATAATTTCAAGGGCACCCACATGTCGCGTTTCGTCGAGATCCTCAACCAGCACGAAAAAGAAATCTCAGTTCATTCGTTTAAGACCATGCTCAAAGAGGTGACCGAGTTGTTGGAGGCGGACAAGGGACATATCGAAATGGCGTTTCCGTATTTTGTCACTAAATACGCCCCGGTTACCGGCGTAGCGAGCATGATTGATTATCAAGTCACGCTCGCTGGAGAGATCGACAACGGGAAAACACAAACCGAGATCAAGATCGTTGTTCCCGTCACCAGCCTTTGTCCCTGCTCGAAACAGATATCCGACTATGGTGCGCACAATCAAAGATCGCACGTTACAATTCGCGTAGCCACCAGTCAATTCATATGGATCGAAGAGCTGATCGACATTGTCGAGCAAGAAGCCAGTTGTGAACTGTATGGTTTATTGAAGCGCCCGGACGAGAAATATGTCACTGAACGTGCTTACGACAATCCAAAGTTTGTCGAAGATATGGTGCGCGACGTAGCCGGATGCCTGAATGACGACGAGCGTATTGACGCGTATACCGTAGAATCAGAAAATTTCGAATCCATACACAATCACTCCGCCTACGCGTTAATCACGCGCGATAAACGAAGCGAATCAGAGGCATAACCGGACCCGTCAGTGCCAGCATCTGGACCGGCGCCGCACGCAGTAATTTGGGCTAGTACCGCTTCTTTAGCTGCATCTGGTCCCCTCTGCGTACCATGTCCACTTCCCCAAGGAACGACATTCCCAGTAACGGAATTTCGGGGTGCGAGCCGAGAATAACCCCTGCGTCGACGTCGCGCAGGACAATGTCGCCGACACTCACACGATCCAGCTTGACCCGCACCATACGCGCCATTCCCCCCGCAGTGCTGGCCAACCATGGTTGCCCATCTGATAGTTCGATACCGATCCGACGCGCTAGATCAGTGTTTATCGCAATCGTGGTGGCGCCGGTATCCACGAGAAATCGAACCGGATAGCCGTTTATGGCGCCGTCGGCATGGAAGAATCCGCGTGGATCGGCCCACAAGGATACCGAAACGTTTTCTTCCACTGCGGATTCGCCGCTCCCTGGGAAGACGGTGGCCATCCCCAATTTCAAGGTTTCACGGCGACCGTCAAACTCCACCACCGCATGATCTGAAGCCGTTGCGGTCAGCGTCACGCCCTCGGGGCTGACCTCGCCGACCGCCAGCAGGCGGCGCATCCCGTCAATGTGTACAATCGCCTTATCTTTGAACAACGCGAGCAAATCGATCTGCTTGTCGGCGGGTGCTGTTGACCAGGCAAAGATCAGGCAAAGCCACAGCCCCCGGCCCCAGTTAGCGCGCGACCTCGGTTTGCACCGATTAAATCGATCAACAAGTGCCGTGTCAGCCATTCTCATATTTCGCTATATGTCCTGTGAAGGACCCGGTTATCTAGGCCAATATCTGCAAAAAAACGGCTATGCTTACCAGGTAATCAAGATCGACCGGGGAGCGTCAGTTCCTCAGAGTATAGACGGCGCCAGAGGCCTTGTGTTCATGGGCGGACCAATGAGCGTCAACGACGACTTGCCCTGGATCGAGCCTACCCTGGAGCTCATCCGTGCAGCCCATGCGCGGTCAGTACCGATTCTGGGACATTGTCTCGGCGGGCAACTCGTCGCCACGGCGTTGGGCGCATCGGTGCACGCGAATCCTCAGAACGAGATCGGCTGGTTCCCGGTGCGCAGCCGCACGTCGTTCCCATCGCTGGCTGAGGAATTCGAGGTGTTCCACTGGCACGGTGAAACATTCACCCTCCCCGCCGGGACGCAACATCTTTTCGAGAACGACGCATGCCCCAATCAGGGATTTCGGATCGCGAACACCCTGGCGCTGCAATTTCATGTGGAGCTGCTAGCTGATATGGTGCCGGAGTGGGCCAAACAATACGCCGACGAGATTGCCAAGCCGACCGCGACGGTCCAGGGATATGAGGCACTGACCCGGGATCTGGACCAGCGGATCAAGAAATTACATCGTGTCGCCGATGCGATTTACGGTGTGTGGAGCCAGGCCTGCAGCTAACCCATGCGTATCGGCATTGATCTTGGTGGCACTAAAATTGAAGGCGTCGTGTTGGATGGCACGGGCAAAACCTTGCTGCACCACCGACAGCCAACTCCGGCCAGCGAAGGTTACGACGCCATACTACTGTCCATCGTCGATATGGTGTCTGGATTGGAGTCCAAGGCGGGGCATCGTTGCCGGGTGGGGATCGGGGTGCCCGGAGCAATATCGACCCGCAGCTCCGTACTGAAAAACTCCAACACCGTATGTCTGAACGGCAAACCAATTAAACAGGATCTCGAACGCAAGCTCGCGCGCGATATCCGCCTCGAAAACGATGCCAACTGTTTTTCGCTGTCGGAGGCCATTGATGGCGCCGCCAAAGATCACGCTGTGGTCTTCGGAGTCATCATGGGCACAGGCGTTGGTGGCGGTATCGTATGCAATAAGACGCTGCATGCAGGGCCGCAGCACATCGCAGGGGAATGGGGGCACAATGTTTTGATACCGAATGGACGTCCGTGTTACTGCGGGAAGCTAGGCTGTGTCGAAACCTACCTATCCGGACCAGGGTTGATTTACGATTGGCCTTCCGACCAACCGATCACTGCGGAGCAATTGATCGCCAAGGCCGATGCCGGCGACAAGCGAGCGGAACAATCAGTAAACGTGTTTCTCCAGCGATTCGGTGTGGCGATGGCGACGGTGATCAATATTCTTGACCCGGATGCGATCGTGCTGGGTGGAGGATTATCCAATATCGAACATCTGTATATGGCCGGAAAAAAGCAAGTGATGCGTCATGTATTCAATGACGAACTACGTACTAGTTTGCTGCGTAACAAATACGGAGACAGCTCCGGTGTGCGCGGAGCCGCGCAACTGTGGCCGGCTGATTTGAGCGATGATCCAGGCATAACAAAGTCACAATCTTGATCATAATGCGTATGTCGGCGGAATTCGCCTTCAATATCCAGACGTTGCTCGCGGCATCCCAACCACAATCAATCCTGGTGCTCGGCCATGACGGAGAAGCGCTGGTATCGGACTATGTCCAACAAAAAGCATTCTTACAACAGCCTTGTCGGGTCCAAGTTCTAGTAGACAACGATCTGCTTGCCTTCCTGGAAAAAGTCGAGGGCTTCGATACTGGCGTAATCATCAATGTCATCCAATTCATGGATAAGAAGATTGCCGGGCAGTTAATTGCAAAGCTGCGCAATGTGCACACCCTTCAGTTTTGTCTGCTTGTGCTGATCGGTGCCGGTTAGACCGGACACCAGGGCACGTGGGAGCCCAATGACTTACTCGGTTTCGGCATGTCTCAGGGCAATCGCTACCGGCAGGATAACAAGCTAATTGACTTGTATATAGATACGAATTCGCGACCTACAAAAGGACGCCCGAATGGCTCAATCCGAGTCACTGGGCGAATCCGCAGTTTTGGGATAAAACCCGCTGATAGGATCTCACCGCCGTTTCAGCAAATGTATGGCAATAAAGGACAATACCTGGTCGCCGTGCTGATTGTAAGCGGCGTATTGCATCTTCATAATTCCTCGATCCGGTTTTGACGCGGACGGTTTCGTCGCGACCACTTCCGCTTCGGTGTGCAGGGTGTCTCCCGGACGTACCGGGGCCAACCACCGCAGTTCATCCAGACCTGGCGATCCAATGCTCGAATCCACAAGTAAACCGCGTTGAATGAACATCCTGAAACATAAGACCAAGGTCTGGAACCCACTGGCAATCAAGCCGCCGTAGGGTGATTGTGCCGCCGCATTGACATCCAGATGAAAGGGTTGCGGATCAAACTTGAGGGCAAAGTTGATGATATCGCTCTCGGTCAACGTGATGCCGTCGGTGCGAAAGCGCTCGCCCACCCGAAAGTCGTCTAAATAACGTGACGATGACATAACAGTGTCTGGTTTAGTTGCCGATAGTTCCTGATTGAGGTATCGATGCCGTATCACCCAGGTCATGGCCGGCCGCCACTGAGTTGCCATCCTATACGGTATTGACAAACAGCGTCCCTAGGCGACCTGTTATCACTGCCGGGATGTCAGAATATCGATGATGGCCAGGTGCTTCTTCTCGTTCGCAAACGCCGCATACGCAAATATTACTACGATCATCAACAGCACAAAACAGACAAGAAACACTAACGGCAGCATCACTGCCATCAGCGTTACGGTGGAATTCTCTATCGACCCGGACTCCAATCGATCCACCACTTCAAATGGATTGATCAACATCGGTTGTTGCAGCCACAACCACAGCAAAGTTGCCACCATACCGATCAACAGCATCAATCCTATGGCGGGCCAGGACCGCACCAGCTTCCGGCGCTTTTCGAGAAACTCTTGCTGTGTTTGGCTGAGTTCCATCAACTTAGCTTTGCCTCTCTATCCCAGGTAGCCGGCGTTACACCGTCCTGGCGCAACAAATTCTTCCGCACCTTGCTCGTCGGTGTCTTGGGCAGCGATGCGATGAATTCAATATAGCGTGGTACCGCGAATCGCGGCATGTGTTGCTCACAGTACCTAACCAGGTCCTCGTGACCGAGCTGCTGCCCCGGATCGAGCACCACGACCACTTTCACCTCGTCCTCGCCGCCGGGAATTGGAGATTCAACGGCTACCGCAGCCACTTCGGCGATGGCGGTATGCCGGCAGATCACCTCCTCGATTTCGAACGATGAGATGTTTTCCCCCCTCCGGCGTATGCAATCTTTGATGCGATCGACAAAATAGACATAACCGTCGTTATCCATCCATGCGGCGTCGCCGGTGTGAAACCAGAAATTACGCCATGCCTCGACGGTTTTTCCCGGCATCGCGTTATAACCTGCCATAAACCCAAAAGGCTGCTTGGGCCGTACTACGATTTCTCCTACCTCCCGGACCGGCATTTCATCATCGGTCTCGGGATCCACGATCTTGACATCATAGTATTTCTCCCAAACCTTGCCGCAGCTGCCTGGACGTGGGAGGCCAGGCTGCGTGTACAGCGGGATATTGACTTCGGTCATACCATACAACCCGATAACATTTTTTATCGCAAAACGCTCCCGCAATTTAGCGTCGAGTTCCGGCAGATTTGGGGCGACGCCAATAGTATGGAGCCGATGATTTTTGTCCATCCCGGATGGCGGTTGATTGAGCACAAAGGTGCTGACCACACCCAGAGAGTTGGTGATTGTCGCCTGATAGTGATTGATGTCATGGATCCATGCGCTCGCGCTGAAGCGATTTCTGATCACCGCTGTGCACCCGATAATGAGACTGGCATACAACTGCATGAACATGGCGTTGGCATGAAACAGAGGTAGAACAATATAGAAGGTATCGCTCTCGGTAAGACGCATGTTTTCGATCGTACCGAGACCGAACAGGTAAGTATGCGCATGTGGCATCAATACCCCTTTGGCCGGTCCAGTGGTGCCCGAGGTATACATGATGCATGCTAGATCGCGGTAAGTCACAGATACGTCCAGCTCACTGCTGTTAAAATTTACGTAATCGCCAAAGTTTTGAATACGCAGTCGTCTGAATTTCGCGGAGGTGACTGCCCCAATGGTTATCACCTCTGTTAAATCGCTTAATTCGTCTTCAATTTCTGCGATTCTGTCAAAAAAACCGGGCTCGGTGATGATGATGTGTGCGCGGCTGTTGTTGAGTACATGCTTTAAAAAAGCACCTTTATAGTCGGTATTGATCGCCACATGAATCGCGCCGAGACGGGAGATCCCAAACCATGCGTTACAATAGTCCAATCCGTTTGGCAACATTACAGCGACGGTATCGCCCTTCGCGACATGCAGTGATTGTAGAAAACGTGCAACCTGGTTCGCGACAACTTGCGCCCGGGAAAAAGTAATGCTGTCTCCTGCAGTGGTGTGGATGCAGGTCTCGTCACCTCGCGTGCGCGACTGTCTGCGCAATACGCTGTCGACTACCCATTGCTTAGGATCATGAAGTGCCGGGTCGTACAGTGCCATGGCGTGTTTGCATTGTTACCGTGTGACGTTGCCTGCGGGTGCCATACAAATACCGGTCGCTGCGCGTCGATGATCGGAGTGAATGAATTATTTTATGTAAAACAGCTGGTTATATCATTATTGTGGCTTGAATTCGAGATCATTCACAAGCCATCAGGCCTTTTTTACTTCAAGGACCCGCACCGGGGTGCTCGGTCGCCAGTTCGTGATCGGATTCCACTGACGGACCGTCGTCCGCCGGTATTTTCGATAGCGCGGCCGGCTCTTCCCGCAGTGACGGTTTTCGCAGAAAGTCGATGATTGCTTGGTGCGTATTGCCGATATCTTCCGTCAGTATTCCATGGCGCGCCGAGACGACGATTTCCAACGTCTTGTCGGGGTTCGGCAGCCTGTCGTAGATTTGTTCCGCGCTATCGGGCATAACAATGGGGTCGTCGTTGCCCTGCAACACCAAAACCGGACACCTCACATCTCCCAACCGATCCTCCAGGTCGCTCACCATTTGACGTAGTTCATATAATCCGCGAATTGGCATCTGCTTATAATTGATGTCCGGCTGCTCGGACGCATCATTGGTGCGAAACGGGATGATGCCCTCATACGATGACGCCCAACGCACTAAACGATTCGCGCCGTGCATGAGCGGTACAAAGACCATATTCTTATTACGAAACCGCAGTGGCACTGCGACGGCCGCGACACCCGCCAATTGCTTACGCTGTTCCGCGGCCAGACGCAGGCACAATGCGCCACCCGTTGAGAAACCTACCAACACGACACGCCTTGTCAATCCGGCCATGATTTCGTGGCCACGCCTCACTGAAGACAGCCAATCCAACCAGCTGCGATCCCGCAGGTCCCAGGGAGAAGTACCATGCCCCTTGAGCCTTACGCCCAGTACCGGGTACCCGTGATCCGCGAGCTTTTCACCAAATTCACGGACCTCCGCCGGGGACGCGAGAAACCCATGCACCAACACGATGCCCATGTCACTGCGGCGCCGCGGTTTGAGTAAAAACGGCATCGGGTCAGCGGTGGCGATCTCGCGCTCGTTGATTGACGCGTGTCGCGGCTTCGAGTATTGCGCCTTGTCCCAGGTACAAGCAACCAGTTCATCGTCGAAGCGCAACAATGCAAGTTGACGAGCGCTCAGTTTCGCCGCTTGCTTTATGGCCAGGTTCACCGCGCGATGGATTTTATAGATCGGTTCCACCTCGTTTGCGTACACCGCCAACAGGTTTTCCAGCCGAATCTCGTCAAACGCGTGCTCCTCTCGCAGTTTTGGCAAGAATCGGTATATGCCGTCAGCGCTTTTCACGAGATCCATTGATGTGGTGGTGCGGAGAAACTGCGATAATCCTTCGCATTCCGCCTCCGGCAAACCGCCATACGCGTCCGGATTCAGCAGACTTCTATGAAGATGGACCGAGGCGGCGTGTTGTACGTGTTTGACCGTTATGTACAGCATCTTGTGGAACTGTTTCTGATCTATTTCTATGCGCCCCCGATCTACGAGCTCCAAGACCAGATGAGAAGCCAAATGACTGAGATTCACGGTTACATTACAGTACATGCGATGCATGTACTCATCACGCAACTCGGCCACGTGTCGGCGCATGCTGCGTGATAGCAAGCGAGCATCCCATGCTGCGGACCCCGATCCCAGACTAAAGGCTTCGTCCAACGTATCGATACGCGTCAAGACCTTGGCCAGCAGTCGCTTGTCCAAAAAACGCCAATAGTCGCCAGGGTATATACCATCACCTAAGCGCACATCCATATCGGTATTCTTGAGTAGAATATTTCCCTCGATCAACAGCTCCTCGGACAAGCGCCGACTCAGCCCCCTATTCAGCAACTCCGCTACCTTACGCAGCATATTGTCGCTGACTCGGATGGGATAAAAGGTGATGTTGGCGGGAACGATAACCGTCGGTCGGCGCGCCGCGGCCAACAACTGATCCCCGTCATCGAGCCGCAGGGCGTCGGCCCAATCATTGAGCTGGCGCGTATTCCCCTCACGATGAGCTTGCAGGACTTTTCGCTTAAAAACATCCAAGACCATACCGAGCACCGCTGGACCTGTGTGATGTTTGCGTCTCTCCTTGGATGACCGCGAATAAACACTGTATCTTCCACTGCTATCCAGCACGCGGCGATCCTTCACCATACCACCCTCGGGGAACACGATTACTTTCTGGCCACGCAAGATCTCCGCCGCCAGAAACGGCAATATATTTGGTAGGTTGTGAGGTACGGCGCCGGCATTCAAAAGATAGTTCGAGAACGGCTCGTCCTTGACGAAGAATTCACTTGCCGCTACCGAACGGCACAGGGCGCCGGTCTCTACGTAGATAAGATACTGCGGAATAAAAGTCTCGAAACGCGCGAAATGATTGAACAGAAATATATCGCCGTCGTTGACCTGATCACCGCTTTGATGCAGCTTGAGGTTTACCTTGAGAATATTGCGCAGGACTCTGAATACGCGCTCCGACCACTCATAGGTCGATCGACGCACCTCCAGATCATGATCCAGGTCGAGACTCGCAATGTCGTGTTGACTATCCACAATCTCGGTCGAGCTCACTTATTGAACGCACACGGGAGGCGTCCTCTTCGGCACGCTGCAAGGATTGCTACCCTTAACTCGAGCCCATGACTATCATTCCATCAGACTATTTAATAATAGCCAAGAATTAGGCATTTCGCCTCTTTTGTGTGACGTCCGCCAACCGCTAGCTTTCGACCACAACATGCCACCGCCGAGATTAATGCCGCCGGTTACGTGAACCGAATAGGGATGACGTTGGATCCCAAATCAAGCCCTTGCGCCGCGATCATTTATGAGCAATCGGTTTGTCCGTAAAGAGATAATCTTTTAATTCTTTATCGAATGTGGGGTCCTTGCGGCGAATCCATTCCAGCACCATGGAAGCGTGTTCTTTCTCCTCATCCCGGTTGTGCGCAAGGATCGCTTTGAGGTCTGCATCCTGACACGCATCAACCCTTTGGTTGTACCAATCGACGGCCTCCAACTCCTCCATAAGGGAGATGATCGCCCGGTGCATATCGCGCGTCTCATCGGAAAGTTCACCAATCGGCTCGTGGTACCCTTCATTTGCCATATCGTTTCTCCTTTTATCTCAAGAAAATTTGTTCCTATCGTGCCCAAAATAACAGCCTTCCCCATAATCCAACTATGCGCTCAGCCACACACGTCACCAATACCAGAGGCAGCGTGACTAAGCTTACGAGACAAAGCCTTCCCAGTAAATGGATCGGCTCGTCATTCGTCCTTCTCGGATATCAGATGGATAATATTCGACGGTCCAGCGATCCAGAAACCCTTATGCCCCTCGGGTAAGCGCTCGATCTCATCGCGTCTCGACACCTTACACTCGTCAAGATACCTGGCCGCCCGCTCAACGTCGACCGTCCTTATTTCCAGCCAGACCTCCGCTTGGCTAAGAGAAGAGATACGATCCACCCAGAGGTTTTTATCGCCGAACCTGAATACCGCCGTGTGATAGGCATCGGTAGATTCTGCGTGTTTTCGCTCCAGTCCCAATATACTCTCGTAAAACAAAACAGTTTGATCGTATTCATGGGCAGGGACCTTAGATTGCAATATTCTCACCCGGCTCAAAATTAGGCTTCATGTCATAACCTCTTTACACCAACCATTGCATTGAGCAACGCAGAACGGGCAGGCGCGGCGCATCACATGTTACAAGGTGAGTTTAGTCGTCCAAATTTTGTGTCATATACTCAACGCCAACCAACACGTCCCGCCCATTCACTAGCGGCACGTTTGTAGGCTTCATAATCTTCCGGCGACTTCCTACCTCGGCTTCCACGCTCCGCCTGTGCTCTTCGCAAGCTCGCTCGTACGGGGGCAAGCCGACATTGGCTCAAACTCATTGACATTGTCGCGATTCTCGAGTTCACAAGTGAGGCCACCTTTTTCGTCCCAATCCAAAACGGCACCATAGACCTGCGGCTTGCCTTCATTATATCGAATGCTAGCTGTCAGGAATGCCACTTGCTTCATCGGGGCATCGCCAGTTTCAGCGGCATTCAGCCTTAGTCTCCGCATTGACATAGCGTATAAACTGTTCTTCCAGCGCACCGCGCAGCGGTAATTTGGTCCGCCGGACGTAGTGCACCACGTATGCCGATGTCAGGCGCCGGTTCACCTTTCGGAAGTGACATAATTCAGTATATTCACGACTTGCTCTGGAGTTTTGGCCCAAGCCATCGCAGCGGCATCGACTTCTTTTAGCGCGTGAGTGATCTTCTCGTCGTGCAAAGTAATGTAGGGCTTGCCGATAGCCGCGCAATATCCGGCATCAAATGCCGCATTCCACTGTTTGTATTTGTCTCCGAAGCGCACCACTACGACATCGCACTTGTCCAGTAGAGTCTTAGTGCGGATTCCGTTGACTTTCGAAGATTTATGGTCACGCCAGAAGCCGTTAGTTTCGGCCCCTAGCACATCCCCCGCCGCGTCACTGGCTTCATGGTTCGTCACGGCTGTCGTAAAACTGATGGGCATATCCAGTGCTTTAGCGCCATCAATAATTTGTTGCCGCCAATCAGTGTGAATTTCCCCAGAAAGATACACGTTCCAATTCATCTGCCGTTCCTATCCAAATTGTATGTAGTTACGAAAAAAAGCGTCGAAGCAATGACCCTTGGCACACACCCGCAATGCTCACGGCGCTTATCTACATCGAGGCACGAACCATTGTGAGATGTCATTGTGATTCGGTAAACGTTTATGCTAGCCCAGACCAATCATCATCTGGTACGGTACTTTTAAAAACTGCCGCGAAATATTTAAAGACTTGCTCAATATACATTTGCACACTCAACGTTCACAATAGGGAAAATGAGAGTGAGCGAAGCACGCTTTGGTTTTTTCACCCACATGTGCTTCGTAAGCGCCTACCACTCAATATCTAGAAATTGATTTGTTGACGTGATTTGTGCGAACGGCGCACTCAATGCAGACATGAAAGCAGCGTGTACATCCGCAGCTTCTACCAGTCGGCCATTGAATTGTAAGTCTCTTGTTGCACATGCATCAGAAACGACATGACATTTGTATCCGTAGTCAAAGGCGGCACGCACTGTTGTATCTATGCATATGTGGCTCATGGCTCCACAAATAACGACTTCTTCGACACCTGCTTTTTGTAGAATTGCGAGTAGTTCGGTTTCACGGAAAGAATTTGGATAATGCTTAACCACGACAGGTTCATTCTCTAGCGGTTGCACACTGTCATTAATTTCACATCCCGGAGTATTTGGAACAAAAAAGGTTGCTCCGTCTCGATTTGCAATGTGTTGAATGTGGAAAAGTGGAGCTTGTTCGGTGCGAAAAAACTGTAATAGCTTTTTACAGTTTAAGGCTGCCTCATCCATAGCCACTAACTCCATTGAACCACCCGCGAAGTAGTCGTTTTGAACATCTATAATAATTAGTCCTTGTTTCATGGGCTTCTGTCTTCATGTGACCTGCGGATCTAAAATGGTACATAACGAATTAGCTCAGTGGCAAAGACAAGCTGGCGTGGCTTTTGCGAAAGCAAAAGGCATGACAGGTTGACTTTGTCCGACTGGAGCGCATTATGTGTTCTGCTCGGGCGCATACTTTTCTATTACCTCTGCTTCGGTCATTTCGTTTGTTTTATTAGCAAAGCTATAAAAAGAAGGTTTTCTATCAATAAAAACTTGTAAGTCGAAATTGAAACTCCCTTGATTATCAAAGAGACCTGCTGGCATTTGATGTTCGTTGATTTCTTTGAGCCGGTAAAATAAGTGACTACCGCATTTCTTGCAAAACCCTCGCTCTGCCCAATCAGAAGAGTTGTAGACAGTAATATTCTCTTCTCCTTCAAATGCGACTTCTATCCCACAGCTAACGGCTATCAGAGGCCCGCCACCCCATCTCCTGCACATGCCGCAATGACAAGCGGCCACGTTATTATTTATGTTCTTTGCCGTAAACTTTACAGCGCCACAAAGGCATCGCCCCTTTCCTTTAGTCATTTCTCCTCCAATACTTCAATCTTGTACGAACACATAACTAAATGTATCGAACCTAAATGGTATTGACTTTGGACATTTGGGCTGGATTTGGTGTTGACAGCCCTAAAATCAATATGTTAGGGCTGGAAGTTGTAATAAAATCTTGGACATCATTCAGCAAGGAGGCTGCCATGCACAAGTCCCGTCTTATTGATCAACTTCGTTCCGCGATTCGCGTTCGTCATTATAGTATCCGCACTGAACAGGCTTATGTCCAATGGGTGAAGCGCTATATCTATTTTCATCATAAGCGACACCCTAAGGAGATGGGCGAAAAGGAAATCACCGCATTCTTGTCCTATCTCGCCGTGCATCGGCGCGTTGCAGCATCGACCCAGAATCAGGTCTTATCCGCAATACTATTTCTTTACCAGCACGTCCTTGATCAAGACCTCGAATGGTTGCATGATGTCGTGCGCATTAAAAGACCGGCGCGTCTGCCTACGGTGCTTAGTCGCGATCAGATAAGATCGCTGCTTGCCGAGTTATACGGTGCCAACAAGCTTATCGGGCATCTGCTCTTTGGGAGCGGCATGCGGCTCATCGAATGCCTGCTTCTGCGCGTCAAGGACATCGACTTCGACTATCAACAGACCACGATTCGCAAGGACAAAGGCGGCAAGGATCGTGTGACGCTGTTGCCCGAACGGCTGGTATCGTCATAAGAACGTCAAGACCACGATGATTTACACCCATGTCATCAAACGTGGCGGCCGCGGTGTGCGCAGTCCGCTGGATAAGTAGGCAACGGCTAGTAAGAGTTGATGCGCTACAATAGCGCCGCCCATGATTCCCATACACGACGACAATCCGACCTCGATCACGCCGCTGGGAACAGTGACGTTTATCGCCGCGTGCGTACTAGTGTTCCTGTGGCAGATATCCCAGGATCCACGTGGGCAACAACTCGCCGTCTACAGCCTGGGCGTGATCCCAAAGGTATTGCTCGGTGAGGCGCGGTTAGCCCCGGAGGTCGCATTGGTGCCGCCCGCCGCGACCGTGTTGACGTCGATGTTTCTGCACGGCGGCTGGATGCACCTGATTGGCAATATGCTGTTTTTGTGGATCTTCGGAAACAATGTCGAAGATGCCATGGGCCACGCGCGGTTCGTGGTGTTCTATGTGTTGTGTGGAGTCGCCGCGGTGTACGCGCAGGCGCTGCCCAATCCGGATTCCGACATCCCCATGGTCGGGGCCAGTGGCGCGATCTCCGGCATTCTTGGGGCGTATGTGTTGTTGTACCCCCATGCCAAGGTGCTGGTGATGATTCCGCTGGGATTTTTTCTGCATACGGTACGCATGCCTGCGCTGTGGGTCTTGGGTTTGTGGTTCGCCATCCAGTTGCTGAGTTCGCTGCTGGCCGATCCAAGCCGCGGTGGAGTGGCGTTCGGCGCCCACATCGGTGGTTTTATCGCCGGGTTGGCGCTCATCCCTTTGTTCAAACACCGGCGGTTCCGGTTGCACCATCCGTTCGGCCGCTGACCTGCGCCGCCGAATGCGGTTATTATTACGTACTCGTCCCGTCCATTCACCAGATTTTAGAAAAACAACATCATGCGAGCATCGCAACTTTTAATACCGACATTGAAAGAGACACCGGCCGACGCCGAGATCGTCAGCCATCAGTTAATGCTGCGCGCCGGCATGATACGCAAAGTCGCAGCGGGAATTTATGACTGGCTTCCGCTGGGCCTGCGGGTGTTGCGCAAGGTCGAGGCCATAGTGCGTGCGGAGATGGATCGTGCCGGGGCCCAGGAAATATTGATGCCTGCGGTGCAGCCGGCTGAATTGTGGCAGGAGTCGAAACGCTGGGATGAATACGGACCTGAATTACTGCGATTCCACGATCGCCATCAACGCGATTTTTGCTTCGGCCCGACTCACGAGGAAATTATCACCTCCCTGGTGCGCAACGAAATCCGAAGCTACCGCCAACTGCCGATGAATTTTTATCAAATCCAAGTCAAGTTCCGCGACGAGATTCGGCCGCGCTTTGGAGTGATGCGGGCGCGCGAGTTCGTAATGAAAGACGCGTACTCGTTTCATGCCGACCGAGATTCATTACAGAAAACCTATGACCAGATGTACGCGGCATATGCACGGATATTCACGCGCATCGGTCTGATATTTTGCGCCGTGGAAGCCGACACCGGCGCCATCGGTGGCAGTACTTCCCATGAGTTTCATGTGCTGGCGGAATCCGGCGAAGACGCCATCGCGTTTTGTGACAAGCATGACTATGCGGCGAATGTTGAGCTGGCGCCGGCATTGCCGCCCATGGGAAAACGCCAACCGCCCGCAAAACAGATGACCGAAGTTGATACGCCGGGTCGGCATACCATCGATGACGTTGTGAAATTCTTGAATATCGATCCGGCGATCACGATTAAGACCTTATTGGTGCGCGGGGTCGGCGGCGCAGTGGCATTGGTGCTGCGCGGTGACCATGAGTTGAACATTGCCAAAACCGAAAAACTGGCCCAGGTTTCCAAGCCCCTGGAATTCGTCAGCGACGCCGAAATCGAGGCCGCGGCCGGCTGCGCGGCCGGCTCCATCGGCCCGGTGGGGCTGCACGACATTCCGGTAATTGCCGATGAGAGCGCGGTGCGGGTCGCGGATTTCGTATGCGGCGCCAATGAAAACGGCAAACACCTCACTGGTGTGAACTGGGGACGTGACGTGGCCGAGCCGGAGGTGGCGGATCTGCGTAAGGTCGTCGCCGGAGACCCGTGTCCGGCGCAGGGCGCCACCACCGACCCCGACGCCAGGATCACGATTAAGCGCGGTATTGAAGTGGGGCACATTTTTCAACTCGGCACCAAATACAGCGAGGCGATGAATGCGGTGTGCCTGGATGAACGCGGCGATTCCGTGGTCATGCCCATGGGGTGCTACGGCATCGGCGTTTCCCGCATCGTGGCCGCCGCCATTGAGCAAAACCATGATGAGAACGGGATAATTTGGCCCGACGCCATCGCGCCATTTGAGGTGGTGATTGTTCCCAT
The DNA here is from genome assembly GCA_947258975.1 of uncultured Gammaproteobacteria bacterium. Lineage (GTDB taxonomy): Bacteria > Pseudomonadota > Gammaproteobacteria > Arenicellales > JAANXG01 > CALZGZ01. The sequence goes on along the minus strand of CAMYKK010000004.1, from coordinate 64,649 downwards.
TGGTATAAAGAAATCAGAAAAGGTGGCGAAAACCGCCGAAACCCTCTACAACTTATTGTCAGGGGCGGGGCTGGATATCCTGCTCGACGATCGCGATGAACGCCCCGGTGTCATGTTTGCCGAAGCTGACCTGATCGGAATACCACATCGTTTGGTGGTGGGTGAGCGCGGTTTACAAACGGGTATCGTTGAGTACAAACCACGCCGCGCCGGTGAACATCAGGAACTACCGATCGGCGATGTGGTGGAGGCCTTGGCGGCGATACGTGAATCTATTGCGTAGATGATAAAGGTAATCAAACGAACGATAGCAGGCGCCTGCCTGTTGGGGACTACCGCCGCGGCGCAAGCCGAGGTGGCCGCACAAACCGTTGATGCGGCCCTGGTGACCGCATTGAAGCAGGCGGTGGAAAATGTGAGCGACGTCCCCCAGCAGCTCGATACGATGTTGTGGTTGGCCAACATGTCCCAAGGGCTTAGGCGCCAGGTCAAAGACCCCTTCTATCGAGTTCACTTGCTACGGATCATTCACGAAGAGGCCATCCGCGCCGCTCTGGATCCCGAACTCGTGCTGGCGGTGATTCAAGTGGAAAGCAGGTTCGATCGCTTCGCGGTATCGCCCTCGGGGGCCCGGGGCCTGATGCAGATCATGCCGTTTTGGAAAAAAGAGATCGGTCACCCCGACGACAACCTCTTTAACCCGCGCACTAACCTGCGTTACGGTTGCGCGATCCTGCGTTATTACCTGGATCGGAAACGGGGTCGCCTACCGGATGCGCTGGCAGCCTACAACGGGAGTATTGGCCGTACTGAATATGCGGATCGAGTGGCCCTGACACTGCGCGACCACTGGCAGCCGCTGGTAACAGAGTAGCCTGACGTCTAGCGCACGACAAACTCGCCGCGCGTGTCGTGCCCGACGATCGCCTCGCTGACCACGTCGCTCACCCGTGCGCGCGGCGGTCCCCGCCACAACCACGCGGCCAACTCGTCCAACGCATCGCGATTTCCGCACGCTATCACTTCGACATCACCGTTGGGCATATTGCGCACAAATCCGGTCAGCCCCAAGCGCCTGGCCTCATCGCGCGTGGCAGCGCGGAAAAATACGCCCTGCACGCGGCCTTTGATCTGATAACGTTCGCACGGCATCAAGGTAGCTCTACCGTGACGCGGCTGCCCACCGGCAGTTTTTCCTGGACGGCCACCATGAAATCCAGCGCAAATTGCAGATCCCCACCTGGCCCGTCTGGCCGCGACTCCAGACCGACAGCTAGGGTATCGCCGGGATAACGCCCACTCCCCACAGACACCGTCACCCGATCACCGGGCTGTAAGCGCTCCAAGGCCGCAATCGGTGCCCAGCAGCGAACCCGGTAACGGTTGGCCTTGGCGAGCTCCACCAGCACCGGTGGCTGCAACCTACTGGCAATGATCTGCCCCGGCACCGCGTGAATGGCCAATACCAGTCCATCGAAGGGAGCCTTGAGCCGGCTTCGGTCCAATTCATAGCGCGCCAATGTCAAGGCCGCCTGCGCCGCCTGGTGGGCGGAACGCGCCTTTGCGAGCTGCAACTTGGCATGATCCAGCTCCACGGTGGACAGCACACCGCGATCATATAATTCTTCCGCCCGCGCCAGCGCCCGTTTTTGCTCCTGGTATTCGGCGCCGGTGCCGTCGTTCTCTGCTTGCGCGATCTTGAGCCTGGCCTCGAATGGCGTGGCCTCCAGACTCACCAGTTCCTGGCCGGACTGCACCGCTGCTCCCGGCGCGGCGTTTACCGACGCGATGACGCCGGACACCGGTAGACCGAGTTCGGCGCGCACCGCCCACGTCAAGTTGCCGTCGCAGGTTGCGGCATGCAGGCCAAGCGGATTCAACGCGATCCAGATCATCAACAACCCGCTCAACCACCTCTTCATTGTTCCGTCTCCGTTGCTGTTGCGGTGACCAACTTGCCCAGCAGGGCATCCAGGCGCGCCCAAGTGAGCACGGTCTCAAATTCGATCTTGGCCGATTGCCATTGCGCCTCGGTCAAGCGCGCCATGGATTCCCCAAGGTTGGTGCGTACCTCCATCTCATACAGGCCCCGCGCGAGATCCACCGCCAGGTCGCGGTAGTCTTCGCGGACCTGAGCCGTGCGCCGTTGCGACCGCAGCGTATCCAGCCGTTTCAACAGGCGCAAAACGTGCTGACGGAGCGTCAACTCCGCCCTGCGCAGCGCCGCCCGCGTCTTGTCCAGCTCCGCCTCGGCCCGCGCGACCACTGCACGGTTAGTGCCTCCTTGGTACAGGGGAAAACGCAACCGCAGCCCGATGCGGGCCTGGTCCCGCGATCCGATCTCACGTTCCAGGTATCTCGCTCCCGCTTCCGCAGATAACACCGGGTGACGCATGGCCTGCTCCGCACTCAAAGCATGCGCCGCTGCCTCGACCTTCGCGCGCATCGCGGTCACCAAAGGATTCCCCGACAAGGCTTGTTGTATCACCGACTCATTCTCCGGGGTTTTGCGCGCCAGTTCGGGAAACTCCGGCCGCGCCAGATCTTGGGGCAATTCGCCCGGCCGATTCAGCGCAAGGGCCAGCAACATCCGCGTGTAACGTTGCTGTGCCTGGGTCTCAAAACGAACATCTAATGCTTCGCGATACGCGGTTTCCAGCCTGAGAAGATCAACCTCGGATACCATCTCCAGGCCCTTTCGCGTCACCGCCTTGTCGAAACGTACATAGCGCAGCGACATCTCTTCGTCATCGGCGAGAAATTTCAAATCCGCCAGAATGACATCCAGAAAGCGCGCCATGACCTCCAGGCGCCGCTGTTGCCGAACGTCGACCAGGGTGAGTTCTTCCGCCCGCACCGCGGCGGCGGCGCCTTCACGCAGTGCGCGGCCACGCCCGAAATCGTATAACTTCTTGTGCAGAACGAATCCCGCCCGGCTGTCGTTGACCAGGTCATGCCCCGGTTCGGCCGCCGGATCCACCCAGCGAGGGTCGAAGTCGACAAAGGCATTGAGTCCGTAGGACGCCTGTACGGCCGCGAGATCAGCTTGTGAAATCGCGAGCTGCGCGAGCTGCTCATCCTTATCTGGATGTGATTCATCCGCCAATGCCAACGCCGCGTCCAGGGTCAACGGATCAGGCAGTGGCGCACCGGTGACGGGCTCGGCTCGTTGTTCGTCGGCACTGGCGCAGATCCAAAGGACACTCAGAAGTAGCCACGCGGATCTGCGACCGAAGTGTGCATTCACCGTGTTCAATGCCTGCCGGAAGGTATGGTTAGGTCGGATATCTAAGATTTGTTCTTATTCAGGGCGGCACGTCGCGCGCGCTTATACTTGGTGAATTTCATGGTCCGGTAGTGGTCCTCGACCACGAACTCACCCAACCATTGGAACTCCTCATGGTTTCGCGTTGCCCCCGTATAGCGCATCACCAAGTTTCCTTTGAGATTAAAAAATGCGAACACCGGCGTGGCACGCACCCGATTGTGCTTGAGCGCGAAGTCTTTTTCCGCCACCTCGTTTCCGGAAAAATCAGTGATTAGAGTATCGCCGTTAGTATCCAGGGCGAGGATGCGGAAATTTGAGCGGTAGTAGTCTTGAATCGACTTTTTGTTCAAAACCGTCGCCTTCATGCGCTTGCACCATGGGCAGTCGTCGGTCTCGAACATGACCAATAATCCCTTTTTGTCTTCATCGCGGGCGGTGGCCAGTTCTTCCTGCAGGTCGCCGAAACTTTGATGAAAAAAAGTCTCAGCAGCCGTGCGTACCGAATCTGCCCAAAGCGCAGCCGAAAATATCAAGGAGAACCACACCCAAATACAACGTGCTGATCGACTCATTTCATGCCTCACGGTAGTTCGAATTTGCTCCCTGCAGTCTCGATTTTGGCGCTATCGACGCTGCGGCGCAATACATCACCTCCGTGTTGAAATCATGCCTCCGCCTGTTGCGGCGGCGGTTGCCCCATCACCACAACCACCGCAGCACCCACCAGCACCACCAACCAGGAGATGTATATCCAAATCAGGAATATCGGGATGGTCGCCAACGCCCCGTAGATGACCTGGTAGCTGGCAAAATTCAACACGAACCAGGCAAACCCGCGTTTACTGACCTCAAAAAGTATCGCTGCCAGGACTCCGCCAACGAGCGCATCGCGAAAGCGCACGACGCAATTGGGTACCACCATGTACAGTATCAAAAACGCCAGCACCTCAAACACGAACGGCAACGCCGCCAGGGCATAGGACTGGGCCTGCGCCAATACCGCTTGGTCGGGGCTCAACGTCAGTGAAATCAAGTACGACGTCACTGACAAGCTGGCGCCGATTAGCAGTGGCCCCAGGGTCAATACCGCCCAATAGGACAAGACGCGCTGAGACATCCGGCGGCCTTCCTTCACGTGCCAGATCTCGTTGAACGTCTCTTCTATGGTAAACAGCAGCAATACCGCACCGACCACCAAGAACACCGAGCCGATAGCAGTGAGCTTTCCAGTATGTTCCGTGAACCGCTGCAGATGTTCGCGAATAACATCACCAGCCGCCGGCACGAAATTTTGATAAACAAACTCCTCCAACATCAACGCCCACTCCTCGAATACCGGGAACATGGACAAAGCCGAAAACGCCAGCGCGGCCAGTGGCACCAGCGCGAGAAGCGTGGCGTAAGCCAACGCCGCGGCATTTCGTGGAAGCCCGTCATCAATGAAATGCCGCCACACCCGAGACGGCAGCATCTCGGACCTACGATGATGGTGAGCTTGCCAGCGATGAATCCAGTGCTTGTGTTGCGATGGGTCGTTCATCGTGTGTCACGTGTACCACCAGCCGAACGCAGCAGGACATTTGCAGGGCAAAAAACGCAAAAGGCCCCGCTTGCGGGGCCTTTCAACTGATTACAATGCTGCTAATTGGTTGCGGCGATTACCTTGACCCCGCCAAGAACGCCGTGTCGGTGGTTTCGATCGGCCCGACACTCCATGCACCCCGCGTCTTGGCATGTTGTATGGCCGCGTCGATAGCGGCCGCCGATGCGTCGCGATCGATGGTGAGTTCCTGCCCCGGATAAATCAGATCGGCGTCGCGAATCTGATTCTTATTGGCCTTGAATATCAACGGCCACTTATAGGGATTACCGTATATATTGGATTGTTCGGAGATACACCACAAACAATCTCCGCGCACCACCGCGTAGATCTCGCCCGCTTTGGCCATCGGGGCAGCCGCCGCACCCGCACCAGCCACCGCCGGGGCCGCGGCTGGGGTAGCCGCCTGCCCTGCAGGCTTGCTGCTCGCGCAACCGGTCGCAATTACCGCTGCCGCCAAGCCAATTCCAAACACTCTTGCGGCATGTTTGAATGGGGTCATTATTAGTTTCTCCAAAAAGGGTTTGGTATCGTTCTTCAGACAGTTTTATTGTACGCTATGATCTATTGTCAGACCAAGACATTACGGCAATTGACCATGTGCGAAGCTACCATTCCAGTTTCGTAGTGTCAACAAACACGCTATTCCCGGGAGGACGTGGGGGATTCGATGGCAATCACCATATATCATAATCCTCGCTGCTCGAAATCACGCCAGACGCTCGGACTGCTACAAGACCGAGGCGTCGAGTTTCGGGTGATCGAGTATCTAAACTCCCCCCCGTCCGCGGACCAACTCGAGCACATTCTCACGCTGCTGAGCCTGGAGCCACGGGAACTCATGCGCCGCAACGAAAAAGAGTACCGGTCGCTGGATCTTGACAATACCGACCTGTCCCGGGACGCCCTCATTGATGCCATGATCACGCACCCCATACTCATCCAACGTCCCATCGTCGTGTCCGCTGATAAGGCCGTCATCGGACGCCCCCCGGAAGCGGTCTTAGCGCTGCTGTAAACCGTGGTGGAAATTCTCGTTTTATACTACAGCCGTTTTGGGGCAGTGAAACAAATGGCCAACCTCACTGCGCGCGGCGTGGAATCGGTCGACGGCGTGCAAAGCTGCGTGCGTACCGTGGCACCGGTATCCACCGTCACCGAGGCAACCGAAGATGCCATCCCCAGCCACGGCGACCCGTATGTCAGCCTCGATGACCTGCAGCGTTGCGCCGGGCTCGCGCTTGGTAGTCCCACGCGTTTTGGGAACATGGCGGCACCGCTGAAATACTTTTTCGATACCACTGGGGGGTTGTGGTTGTCAGGGGCATTATGCGATAAGCCGGCGGCGGTATTTACATCGTCATCGTTGATTCATGGCGGGCAGGAATCCACCTTATTATCCATGATGCTGCCGCTGTTTCATCACGGCATGATCCTACTCGGGCTTCCCTACTCGGAAGCGGCACTACACCGGACCGAAACCGGCGGGACGCCTTATGGTGCCAGTCACGTCGCCGGGGCAAACAGCGACCGGCCCATCAGCGAAGAAGAACGCGAATTGTGCATCGCCCTGGGTAGACGCCTGGCCAATCTTGCCGCGACCGTCGCCACACGGCAAGCCGATTAATGCCGATCCAATTCCTGTAGAAACGGAATCGTAATACGGCGCCGGGCGGTCAAAGAAGCCTCGTCGATCCGGTCCAACAGCGCAAACAAGGCATGCGTGTCGCGCGGATATCTGCGCAATACATAATCAACGACTTCGTCGCTCATTGCCATGCCACGGCCCGCGGCCCGCAGCCGTAAGGCACTCCGCTTTTGTGCATCGGTCAGGGGAGTGATGCGATAGGTCCCGCCGCTCTGCAGCCGACTCACTAAGTCTGGTAAGGTCAGCGCGAGGTGCAAAGGCGCCTGGAGGGCAGTGGTGACCAGGTGACCAGTGCGGTCGTGAACCCGCTCATAAAGCTGAAACAAGGCGCGTTCTGCATCGCGTTGCCCGGCAATGACGTCGATATCGTCAACGCACACCAAGCCAATACCGTCGACTTGCTCCAATACGGACCCATCGACTTCTGGTTCGCGCATGGGTAAATAGTGCACCGTATGACCGCTCTCCCGCGCGAGTCTGACTCCAGAATACAGGAGATGTGACTTGCCACTGCCGGGGGCACCGAAGATATGCATGACGGTGGGTGCGTTGGCCAGCGATGACGTGAAATGGCGCAGTGTAGTCGTCAATTCCTCGTTTCCGATCGAAAAGAAGTTGTCAAACGAGGCGGTATCCGGCAGCGAAACGGACAGCGTGAGTTGGTGGGCCACAGTTAATGCTAGTCTGTTGCTTGGATTTCCCGCTTGGCGGCGACATCGCTGTGCTTTCCGAACGCCCACACCCATACGTAGTGGGCACCGCTGATCACGGTGGTGGCAAAAACCCCACTCACGAGCACGGTGGTCAACATGGGTATTGCGATCCATTGCGCCTGTTGCGCCAAGATAACCGCCAACAGGGAAATCTGCATCACGGTGTTGACCTTGCTGACGGCACTGGGTTGCATTTGCACGCTGCCGTTCAGCGTCACCAGCACCAGATAACCGCCGACGATCAATACATCGCGGAAAACGACCGTGACCAGCAACCACAACGGTATCAAATCCAGGATGGTAAGCATCACGAATCCGCTGACCAACAATACCTTGTCCGCGACCGGATCCAGGATCGCACCCAAACGTGTCTCAAAGTGGTAACGTTTCGCAATATAGCCATCCAACCCATCCGACGCTCCCGCGAGAATAAATACCAGCAACGCCAAATGAAACGCCTTGTCTTCGAGCAGGACGATCAATACCGGCGCCGCCGCGGCACGGAGCAGCGTTAACAGATTGGGAATGAAAGACATGGCCAGTAGACCGATATTCTAAGTCCGAGATTTTTCGTATCGCTGTTGGGCAATATACCTTAATATATGGCCGATGCGAACCGAGCGTATCGGTACTCGCCAGCCAACAAAAATACCGTTATCCGATCAATTGATCCATTTATCTGCCAACCATTGGAGTCGGACCCTGGCCGAATTCGAATCTAAGCTGACCTATCGTGATGCCGGTGTTGACATCAATGCCGGCGATAACTTCGTTGAAGCAATCAAACCGATCGCACGTAGCACCGATCGCGAGGGATGTGTGAGCGGGTTGGGTGGATTTGGGGCGTTGTTCGAAATTCCCAAAAGCTACCGCCGGCCGGTGTTGGTCGCCGCCACCGATGGCGTCGGCACCAAACTCAAACTGGCATTCAGGCACGGGCGGCACAACACGGTCGGTATCGACCTGGTCGCGATGAGCGCCAACGACGTCGTGGTCCAGGGCGCCGAGCCGCTGTTTTTCCTGGATTATTTCGCGACCGGACGGCTGCAGCCGGAGGTTGCCCACCAAGTGGTGGCCGGCATCGGCGAAGGCTGCCGCGCAGCCGGCGCCGCACTTATCGGCGGAGAGACCGCGGAAATGCCGGGCATGTACATCAAAGGGGAGTATGACTTGGCCGGTTTTTGCGTCGGCGCGGTGGAACACGGCCGGATACTCGACGGGCGCGCGGTGAGCGCCGGGGATGCCCTGGTGGGCTTGGCATCCTCCGGTCCGCACGCCAATGGGTTCTCATTAATCCGCAAGATTATCGACGACGGCAACATCGACCTATCGCAGCGTTTGGGCGCTGATTCCCTGCTTGATCTGCTACTTGCGCCGACGCGAATCTATGTCAAGCCGCTGTTGGCGCTGCTGCGCCGCATCGACGTCCATGCGCTGGCGCACATCACCGGCGGCGGTGTGCCAGGCAACCTGTGCCGCGTGTTACCTCCGGGTTGCCGCGCTGTGGTCGACACTGGCAATTGGTCATGGCCGCCGATTTTCAATTGGTTGCAACAAACCGCACGCATCGAAACCGATGAGATGTATCGCACGTTCAACTGCGGCCTGGGCATGATCGCGGTGATTGGCGAGTCGGATACCGACGCTGCCATGGAATTACTGCGCGACCAGGGAGAGACTCCCATCCTAATCGGCCACGTGGAGGCCGCCGGCAGCGAGCCGGAGGTCGTGGTCCGGCATCCGGGCGCGCAGCCATGACCATCGCGATCGTCGTCCTGATCTCGGGCCGGGGCAGCAATCTGCAAAGTATCATCGACGCGGTAGGGCGGGGCGAACTGCCGGCACGGATCGCCGCGGTCATCAGCAATGAGGCCGATGCGTTGGGCCTGCACCGAGCCCAACAAGCTGGAATAGAGACCCGTGTTCTGAGCCACGCGGGATTTGCCGACCGCAACGACTACGATCTGGCCTTGCGCGACCTGGTTTCCGAGTTCAATCCGGACCTTATCGTGCTCGCCGGCTTCATGCGCATACTCGGCGCACAGTTCGTCGGCCGTTTCGAGGGACGCATCATGAACATTCATCCGTCCTTACTGCCCAAATATCGTGGCTTGAACACCCACGAGCGGGCGCTCGCCGACGGGGCCAGTAACCACGGGGCCAGCGTGCACTTTGTGACCACAAACCTCGATGCCGGTCCTATCATCGTCCAGTCAAAAGTGCCAATATATGCGGATGACTCTCCCGAAATCCTGGCCGAAAGAGTGCTGCAGGAAGAGCACCGCATCCTGCCGCAAGCAATCCGCTGGTTCGCGGAAGGCCGGTTGAGCGCCCGTGACGGTCGCGTGTTACTCGACGGCGAGACGCGTCCTGAGCAGAGCCTGACATCCCACCGTCGGCACGGAATACCTAACTAACATGCCCACTCTTCGCGCGAGTATTTTGCTGATCTGTCTGGCGCTGACACCGTTGCTATCCGCCCGTAGCGAGGTGCTGCCGGAAGAATTGACGCTTCAATACCGCGTCAGTCTGGGCAGCGCGGAGCTTGGCAGCTTGTCCACTCGCCTGCGCCGCGCGGGAGATGTGTATCAAGTTGATTCCCGCACCCGGGCGGAAGGCCTGGCGTCAATCCTGCTGGGTGGAGACGTTAAGGAAAGCTGTGTTTTTTCCGTCAAGGCGCACGAGATCCAAACTCAGAATTACGAAGTAACACGCGAAGGGCGCCGTGGTTACCGCCACACCGTGAAATTCGATTGGCACGCAGGTACGATTCAATTCAAAGGCGGCGACACACGCCCACTGCCGAACGGCTATACCCTCGACAATTGCAGCGTTCCATTCGCGTTTATGGTTGGGAAACCCGACACTTTCATCAATCGCATGATGCATATTGTCGGCGGCAACCGCATCCGGCATTTTACAAATTTGAGTATCACTGAGGAACGGCTCGCGACGCCGCTTGGCGTGTTGGATAGTATCCGCATCGAACAACAACGACACGGCCGGCCGGAGCGCACCTTCACCGTGTGGGTAGCGCCGACTCGGGGCAATCTGCCGGTAAAAATCGTCGAAAAAAGGCCCTCACGGGTGACGACCATGCTGCTGACGTCGGTCAGCGGTCTGTGAGCGACTAACGCCCGGACGGGCGCACATCAAAAATCAAGTCCTCGCCATCAGACGAGACATGTACCTCCCCACCTTTGGTAAGCGCGCCAAACAGTAACTCATCGGCAAGGGCCCGTTTGATTTTTTCTTGAATCAAACGCTCCATCGGCCGCGCTCCCAGCGCCGGGTCATGTCCATGTTTGGCCAGCCATCTTCTTGCCTTTTGATCAACATCGAGATTGACCTGTTTTTCCGCCAACTGCTGTTCCATCGTTATGATGAACTTGTTGACGACATGATCGATGGTGTCCTCATCCAGTGACTTGAAGTGAATGATGGCATCCAAGCGGTTACGAAACTCCGGCGCAAACATACGCTTGATCTCTTCGATGTCGTCGGCGGAATGATCTTGATGGGTAAACCCCATCGAGCCGCGCGCCATGCGCTCCGCACCGGCGTTCGTAGTCATGACCACGATGACGTTGCGGAAATCCGCTTTGCGGCCGTTGTTGTCGGTCAATGTTCCATAATCCAACACCTGCAGTAGCAGGTTGTACACATCCTGGTGCGCCTTTTCGATTTCGTCGAGCAGCAGCACCGAATGAGGGTGTTTCGTAATCTCGTCGGTTAGCAGTCCCCCCTGATCGAAACCGACGTATCCCGGTGGCGCACCAATGAGCCGTGATACGGTGTGGCGCTCCATGTATTCGGACATGTCAAAACGGATCAGTTCGATACCGAGAACATGCGCGAGTTGGCGGGTGACCTCGGTCTTACCGACACCGGTAGGTCCGGAGAACAGGAACGACGCGATGGGCTTATCCGGATTGCCCAATCCGGACCTCGAAAGTTTAATCGCAGACGACAATGCCGCAATCGCCTCGTCCTGTCCAAACACCACCATCTTCAAGTCACGCTCCAGGATCTTTAAAGCGCCGACATCAGAAACCGACACCGTTTTTGGCGGAATGCGCGCAATCTTGGAAACGATGCGTTCGATATCATGCACACCGATGGTCTTCTTGCGCTTGTGAGCGGGCTTTAGCTGGACGCTGGCGCCGGCCTCGTCGATGACATCGATGGCTTTATCTGGAAGATGGCGGTCAGTGATATAACGTGCCGACAACTCCACCGCTGCGCGCAGTGACTGATGGGTGTAGCGCACTCCGTGGTGCTCTTCAAAATGCAGCTTCAGTCCACGCAAAATCTGTACCGTCTCCTCCACCGAGGGTTCGGTAACGTCTATCTTCTGAAACCGGCGCGACAATGCACGGTCTTTTTCGAAGATGCCGCGGTATTCTTGATAGGTCGTCGATCCGATGCAACGTAACGCTCCGGACTGCAGTACCGGTTTCAAAAGATTGGATGCATCCATAGCGCCCCCCGAAGCGGCGCCGGCACCGATCACGGTGTGAATCTCGTCGATGAACAAGATCGCATGTTCGGTTTGATCGAGTTCCGCCAATACCGCCTTGAGGCGCTGCTCGAAATCACCTCGATACTTGGTGCCAGCCAACAACGCGCCCATGTCCAAAGCGTGGATGGTGCTGTCAGCAATAACCTCCGGCACCTCTCCATCGACAATCTTCTTCGCCAGTCCTTCCGCGATTGCGGTCTTGCCGACCCCCGCCTCACCAACATAAAGCGGATTGTTTTTTCGCCGCCGGCACAATATTTGAATGGTGCGTTCGATTTCCCGTTCACGCCCAATCAACGGATCGATACGTCCGCGGCGCGCTTGTTCGTTGAGATCAATGGCGTAGGCCTGTAACGGACTTTGCGCGGCCTCTTCTTCACCGACCTCATCCATGTCGTCCGGAGCCGGTAATCCGGCACCGGATTCGCTCACTTTCGATATCCCGTGGGCGATGTAATTGACAACGTCGAAACGTGTGATGTCCTGCTTGTGAAGAAAATAAACAGCGTGCGAGTCTTTCTCGGCAAAGATTGCCACGAGGACGTTGGCGCCGGTCACCTCTTTACGCCCGGCACTTTGTACGTGCAGCACCGCCCGTTGAATGACGCGTTGAAATCCCAAACTCGGTTGGGTGTCCGATTCGTCCTCCGGAGGCAGGCTGGGCACGTTTTCAGTCAAGAACACGTCCAACTCACTGCGTAAGGCCTCGATATCCCCACCGCAGGCCCGCAACACCTTATTGGCCGGACCGTTGTCCAGCAGCGCCGCAAGCAAGTGCTCCACGGTAATGATCTCATGCCGGGCTTCGCGCGCCCGTTGAATGGCATGGTTTAGCGATGTTTCGAGTTCGTGCGATAACATGATTCCCTACTCTGGTTCCATCGTACACTGTAGTGGATGCTGGTGTTCTTGAGCAAAATCCATCACTTGTTTCACTTTCGTCTCGGCAATCTCCAGCGGATACAGCCCGCACACGCCGGTACCCCTTTGATGCACGTGTAGCATAATCTGTACCGCCTGTTCACGTGGTTTTGCGAAAATTTTTTCCAGCACAATGACGACGAATTCCATCGGCGTGAAGTCATCGTTCAACAAAACGACCCGGTATAACCGGGGTTTCTTTAATTTTGGCTTGGTTTCTTGGACCGCTAAGCCATTGTCGCCGAACCGATCTGGATGATGACTCATACCGCGGATAACTGTTGTCTGTCGTCGCTGTCACGATGTTTAACTTCTAACCCACATTCTGCGGTTATACCGCTAAATTTCAACCCCGGCAGCTTACGAAACGGTGCTGTGGGCGGAAATAATTTCGCCCGATTTGACAACGAAAACCGGTTTTTGTCTTGACCCGGGCCCAGAATCCGGGAAAACTTTATCCTGGTTGTCCGGTGAAACCTGCCGCGGCGACAGTTTTTATTAATAAATATAGCCGGTTACCGGCGATTACTCACCAAAGGGGAAGAGGTATGTCTAGGGGAACAGTAAAGTGGTTTAACGCCGCGAAAGGCTACGGGTTCATATCCCCATCAGACGGCGGTGACGATGTGTTTGCGCATTACAGCGCCATCGAGATGGATGGCTACAAAACCCTGACGGAGGGCCAGGAAGTCGAGTACGAAGTGGAAAAAGGACCGAAGGGACCCAAGGCCTCGGTCATTCGTTCGGCACCTTAAGGGTAAACCTATTCGATCCTTGAACCCGGCGCTGTGCCGGGTTTTTTATGCCCGACCCGTGCGCCATCATCTACCCCGCATTTCTAAGAAACGGGGTCGGAGTCGCAGACTCTGACCCGAATGGCACTTGCTTAAGCCTTACAGAGGCAAACAAGTGCTGAATTGAGGGAGAATTTCCGGGACCGTCGCCAGCAAGGATGCTGGCGCCGAGCCTACATGGAGATACTGACGGCGTGTCCCGGGAACGGTCACTCGGTTCAGCGTGTCGTGATCCCTGAAGTCAGTACCATTCGGGAATCCTAGCGAGCAATGTGGGCCCCTTAGCTGCTGACCGCCTTGGGTGTCGTATCGTCGACTTGAAACTGCTCCTCTTCGGTGGACCCGCTCATCGCGGTCAGCGACGATGTACCGCCGGTGATTGTCTGGGTGACATCGTCGAAGTAACCGGCGCCAACTTCGCGCTGATGCTTGGTTGCGGTGTAGCCGCGAGATTCTGCCGCGAACTCCGCCTCCTGCAATTCCACATACGCGGTCATCCCATGCTTGCGATACTTGCTCGCAAGGTCGAACATCGTGTAGTTCAGAGCATGGAAACCCGCTAAGGTGATGAACTGAAACTTATAACCCATGGCACCCAGTTCACGCTGAAACCTGGCGATGGTCGCATCGTCAAGATTTCGTTTCCAGTTAAACGACGGTGAACAGTTGTAGGCAAACAATTTATCCGGATAGTGCTTACGGATTGCCTCGGCAAATTGTTTGGCAAATTCCAGGTCCGGGGTGCCGGTTTCACACCACACTAAATCGACATACGGGGCGTAGGCCAATCCTCTCGAAACCGCTTGCTCCAAACCGTTTCGAACCCGGAAAAACCCCTCGCTGGTGCGTTCTCCAGTGCAGAACTGCTTATCCCGCTCGTCGACATCTGAAGTCACTAAGTTGGCGGCTTCAGCATCGGTGCGGGCGAATGTAATGGTCGGCACTCCGCAGACATCGGCGGCGAGCCGGGCGGCAATGAGTTTTTGCACTGCGTCCTGCGTGGGTACCAGCACCTTGCCGCCCATATGCCCACACTTCTTGGCCGACGCCAGCTGATCTTCGAAGTGCACACCGGCAGCGCCCGCCTCGATCATGGCTTTCATCAACTCAAAGGCGTTGAGCACCCCGCCGAAACCCGCCTCAGCATCCGCCACGACCGGCACAAACCAATCAATGCCGTCATCGCCTTCTGCGTGGCAAAGCTCATCCGCGCGTTTGAAAGCATTATTGATCTTGCGCACCACGCTCGGAACTGAATCCACTGGATACAGGCTCTGGTCCGGATACATGGTCAAGGCATTGTTGGCGTCAGCCGCTACCTGCCACCCGCTGAGGTAGATTGACTTGAGCCCGGCCTTGGCCATCTGCATCGCTTGGTTCCCTGTCAAGGCTCCTAAGGCATTGACGTAATCGTCGTGGTGCAGGCTGTCCCACAATTTTTCTGCGCCCAACCGCGCCAGGGTATGCTCGATCTGAACCGTGCCGCGCAGGCGCACGACATCCGCGGCGCTGTATCCGCGTTCGATTCCACGCCACCGTGGATGACTATCCCACTCTTCATGCAACTGCTTAATCGCCTGTTGATCACTCATACTCGTCATTACCTCACCTTCGCCCGCGCTGGAGAAGTGCCCGTAGCCCCCGCGGCATGTTGATGTTGACGCCAAACCCATGCTGCATGGTCGGCTGACCGTGTCCCCCCGGAGTAAAAACATCAAATCGGCTGATGCCCCCATTCTAAAAGGCTTGATATATTTGACAAAACAATTATTTCAATATTTACTATTGAGTTAATTAATAGTTAAACGAGCCGCCGTGACCTCCCATCCGCCTGTTTACTACAAGCAGAACCGGCTCAAACAGCTGCGTGCCTTTTGTTACACCGCGCAACATGGGACCATTTCCAGGGCAGCGGAGAAGCTGTTCTTGAGCCAACCCTCGGTGTCCTTGCAGATTCAGGCACTGGAACGGGAGTTCGAAACCACGCTGTTTGAACGCCGTGGACCCCATATCCGCCTCACACCCGAGGGCAAGACGCTGTTTGCGCTTGCCCACCCCCTGGTAGCAGAAATGGACAGCCTCGCGGACATTTTCGCCGCGCACTGCGGCAATCTGGAATCCGGCGAGCTGAACATCGCGGCAGGAGAGTCCACGATCCTGTACATCCTGCCCAACACCGTCAAACACTTTGCGCAGCAGTATCCTGGGATCCAACTCAAACTACACAACGTCACCGGGCGTGATGGCCTGAGTATGCTGCGCGCCGATGCGGTTGATTTCGCGGTTGGATCGATGCTCGAGGTCCCGGAGGACATCAATTACCATCCGGCGTTTACCTATGAGCCGTTGCTCATCACGGCACCGGATCATCCGCTGGCGAACAAAACCCGCGTTGGCTTGCATGACATCAGCCCTTACGGGCTGATACTGCCGCCGCGTCATTTGAGCACCTGGCGCATCGTCGATCTCGTGTTTCAACAACACAACGTGAATTACCGCGTCGCCCTCGAAGCCGGTGGTTGGGAAGTCATCAAGAAATACGTTGAGTTAGACCTGGGAGTTTCGATCGTCACCAGCATTTGTATAACCGAACACGACACGGTGGCGCAGATACCCCTCGATCACTATTTCCCGAAACGCAGCTATGGCATCGTCCTGCGCCAGGGAAAGTTCCTGGCACCCCAAGCCAAACGATTTATTGAAATGATGTATCCGGGATTTTTCGAACCGCACGAAAACCCCGCGCAAGACCGAGAGGTCTTGCGCGACACGGTTGCGCCGCCGGCAGAGTGAGTGCGTGCAGAGCACTAAAAAACCGGTTATATTGAATTTAGGACTCATCTCGGGGAGGTTCATCGAACCATGAAAAGAACAGCGGCGTTTGCGGGCCTTTGCCTCACTTTGCTGCTTGCGCAATCCGCGTTCGCAAAAAAACCCGTCATCGGTGTGGCGGAGTTCAACAATACCGCCACCGGCACCTATTGGTGGGGCAATGGCGTGGGTTGGGAACTTTCGGGAATGCTCACCAACGAGCTTGCCAACACCAAAAAGTTCACGGTCGTCGAGCGTGCCAAGCTGGAGCCGGTGTTGCGCGAGCAAAACCTGGCCAAGGCGGGGCGCATCACCAAAGGGACGGGCGCAAAGCTTGGACGCCTGACCGGAGCCAAGCATCTGGTGCTTGCCACCGTGTCCGCCTTTGAGCGCAAAACGCAAGATACCAGGGGTGGTTTTTCTTTCAAGGGTATTTCCATCGGTGGCAAGAAGGACCAGGCCTACATCGCGGTGGACCTGCGGGTCGTCAATGCCACCTCCGGAGCCATCGATTTCGCACGCACCGTCGAGGCGCGCTCTGGCGGGCTTGGTTTCAATCTGGGCTTGTTTCGAGGTGGGTTCGGCGGTCGCCTCGCTAATGAAAAGAAAACGCCCGCGGGCAAGGCCATCCGTGCGGTGATCGTGGAGATCAGCGATTACTTGGTGTGCGCGATGATCGATCAGGGAGGCTGTATGGAGGAATTCGACACCAAGGAAAAGAAGCGTAAATCATCGTTGAAAGATAAGATCAAACTGGATTGAACGCGACTCTGAGTGTGACAGCGGGGTCAACGATGCCAAACATTTGGTCTCCCCATGTGACGGTGGCCGCGGTCGCCGAGCGTGAGGGCCGATTTCTTCTGGTTGAAGAACGAAGCGGCGGGCGGTTCGTGTTGAATCAGCCCGCAGGACATTGGGAACGCGGGGAGAGCTTGATCGACGCCGTCCAACGTGAAACCTTTGAGGAAACCGCTTGGCGGTTCAGTCCCGAAGCCCTGATCGGCATCTACCGCTGGATCCACCCACAATCCGATACCACTTATCTACGGTTCGCGTTCTGTGGCACCGTGTTCGATCACGATCCGGACATCCCGCTGGACCAGGAGATCGAACGCGCCTTTTGGATGAGCGCGGCGCAGATCCGCGGTGCACACGAGCGGCTGCGAAGCCCACAGGTGTTGGCAGTCATCGACGACTATCTGGAGGGTAATCGATATCCTCTACAATGCATTCGTGATCTGAACCGCCCTGCCAATCTGAGCCAGCCAGTAAAATGCGCAGACTGATACACGCCACGACACTCGTCATAGCGCTGTGTTCGCCGGCGCCGAGTCATGCTGATACCACACATGTTGATGTCGACCGGATACCGGTATGCTACAACTTCGGCTGTAATACACGCGAAACCATCGCCATCACCGACGACGAGTGGGCGCAAGTCGTCAATTGGTTTGCTCCACGGGCGAAAGATGCCGGGGAGGAGCGCAAACAGATCCAGCATGCCCTAGGTTGGCTGGAAGTCGTTGTGGGACGTTACACGCCCATTCACCGGGACCAGGGACAAAACAGGTTTGACGATACCTCGCTCGGTCAGATGGACTGTATCGATGAGTCCATGAACACCACGACTTACCTCAAACTGCTGGAGCGATACCGATTGCTGCGCTTTCATCGCGTGCTGGATCGTGCGTACCGGCGCACGATGTGGGATCAGCACTGGGCGGGACAGATCGAAGACAGCGTGAGCGGTGAACGTTGGATTGTCGATTCATGGTTTCAAGACTATGGCGTACTTCCTTATTTGCAGCAAACAGAGCAGTGGAAGAATATCCCGTTCTTTTTCACCTCGTTCATCGATAACTCGCCCGATTAGACCAACACGCCGATCCCGGCTTCGCTTAACGATTTGCCATCCGCGACGGTAGAAACGACACGATCTCCGGTACCACGGTAATCACCACCACGGTAATAAGCAGTAATATAAAAAACGGCACAGCGGCACGAGCGACCTGCAGGATGTTGTATCCCGTCAATCCCTGTAGCACGAACAGATTGAATCCCACCGGTGGTGTGATTTGCGACATCTCCACCACGATCACCAGGTAGATCCCGAACCAGATTTTATCGATACCGGCCTGTTCCACCATCGGCAGGATCACTGCCGTGGTCAAAACGACCACCGAAATACCGTCGAGAAAACAACCGAGAACGATAAAAAATATTGTCAGCGCAGCCAGCAGCATGTAGGGGGAAAGCCCCAATGACCCGATCCACTCCGCCAATAAACGCGGAATCCCCGTAAACCCCATCGCCACAGTGAGAAACGCTGCACCGGCAAGTATGAACGCGATCATACATGACGTTCGCGTAGCGCCGAGCAAACCGTCGAGAAAAGTCCTGCGGTTCAGCGTGCCGGACAAACCGGACAGCGATAGCGACAACAGCACACCAACCGCCGCAGCGTCCGTGGGCGATGCGATGCCGTAGTAGATGCTGGCAATGACTCCGGCGATCAGCAGCAATACCGGGATCAGGCGGCCGGTCCCGCGCAGTCGTTGCGACCATCCGGGTACGCTGGGCTCCACCGGAACCTTATCGGGATTCACCAGCGCCCACACCATCACATACCCCATGAACAACGACATCAGAAGTATCCCCGGCAAGATTCCAGCGACGAACAGACGTGCGATCGACTCCTCCGTCGCGACCCCGTAGACGATGAGAATAATCGATGGGGGAATGAGCAATCCGAGTGTGCCGGAACCGGCCAACGTGCCGATGGTCATCTGCTCGTCATAACCGCGCTTTTGCAATTCTGGGATCGCCATCTTGCCAATCGTCGCTGCGGTAGCCGCAGACGAGCCGGAAACGGCCGCAAAGATGCCGCAACCCAGTATATTTACATGCATCAGTCTACCAGGTAGATGGGTCATCCACGGCGCCAATCCGCTGAACAAATCATCCGAAAGCCTGGAGCGGAACAGGATCTCACCCATCCAGATGAATAACGGGAGCGCGGCCAGCGCCCAGGAATTACTCGCACCCCACACGGTGGTGGCCAGCACCTGGCCAACGGGTGCGGACGTAAACAAAGCCATCCCGATCAGGCCGACACCCAGCAAAGAGAACGCCACCCACACACCGCTGCCCAGTAACACGAACAGTGACACGATCAACACGGTGGATAGCAGGGTGATCTCCATATCACTAACCCGCCTATTGCACCACGGATCCCTGATGACGGCGACGGGATTGCCCCGATGCAGGGCACAACACGTGACACCGAACATT
Organism: uncultured Gammaproteobacteria bacterium; assembly: GCA_947258975.1. Classification (GTDB taxonomy): domain Bacteria; phylum Pseudomonadota; class Gammaproteobacteria; order Arenicellales; family JAANXG01; genus CALZGZ01. Next base: position 45,081 of record CAMYKK010000004.1, on the reverse strand, counting down.
TATCGAACTCGACATATGAAACATACGGTTAGCTGCCCTTTTCGCTGTCTTGGTACAATTTGTGGGGTTGCTACTCCGCCCCGCCGCCGGGAGCATCGCCGCGGTATGAAGGCCGTCTTCCGTTCAATATCGTCACCAACTCGTCGATGAATGCAACAGTGAGCACCAACAGGCCGAGGCTCACGGCACTCTGGGGAACCCATAGCGGCACGGGAACCATCCCGGGTGAGACATCGCCGAACTCAATTGACTCGAGCACCAGGCTGAACGCAAACCACGTGAAATAACCGGAGATCCCCGCGCCCACTGCCGCACACCACAACTCGATCCATAGCCGTTTGGCTTCCGATATATGACGGATGAAAAGGTTGACCCGTATATGCCCTCCCGAGCGCAGGGTGTACGCAAGGGCCAGGAAGGATGACGCCGCCAGGAAAAATCCGGCAAAATCCGCATAGGACGGAATAACCAGGCCCAGGGCCTCGCCGGTCACGGCCGCCGCAATGGCATCGATGAGATTGGCGGCAACCTGCAGCAGCACGATCCCGGCGATAGCGAAAATAAAGAACGCCGCCAGCCATCCACTGGTCTGGTAGATGGCGTCTAGCAACCGACGCATCGGAGGCTCGCGAGTAAAATACGGCGGTGGACGCCACCGCCGGGGTGGTTACTGATTGAAGGCCTTGATAATGGCGCTGCCCTCGGCTCCCGCTTTGGCGACCCACTCATCGGTCATGGTTTTGCCGATGCCTTTGAGACCACCCATCAATGTGTCGCTCGGCATTGGCACCTGCATGCCATTATTTCTGAGGATATCAATCTTCGCAGCGGTCTCCGCCATGCTCGATTTCCACCCCCGGGTCTCGGCGTCGCTCGCGGCTTTTAGTACTGCTTGCTGCAAAGCGGGATCCAGCTTGGCGAATGCCTTCTTGTTTACCACAACAATGTTTTTCGGCAGCCATGCCTGAGTGTGATAAAAATGCGATACGAAATCCCACGCCTTGGCATTTGCGCCGGTTGATGGCGACGTGATCATCGCATCCACACGACCAGTGGCGAAGGCCTGAGGTATATCCGGAACCTCCACTTGCGTAGGCACCGCGCCGGCAAGTTTGGCTAGTTGCTCGGTAGCCGCGTTGTAAGCACGAAACTTCACGCCCTTCAGTCCAGCCACTGATTCGAGCTTGTTTTTAGAGTAGATCCCTTGCGGTGGCCAAGGTACCGAAAAGAGCACTTTCATACCCTGCTGATCTAACAGCTTTTCAACGGGTTGCCGTGACGCTGACCAGAGCTTCTTCGCGGCGTCGTAATCGGTGGCCAGAAAGGGTATGGAATCTACCTGAAATAAGGGATTCTCATTGCTGAGTCGGGACAAGAGGAATTCACCGATGGGCACCTGCCCGCCGCGCACGGCGTTCTTGATCTCCGGATGCTTGAATAGCGACCCCGCACTATGCACATTGATGGTCAACGCGCCGTTGGTGGCTGCTTTGACGTCGTCCGCAAACTGCTTGATATTCACAGTGTGGAAATTGCTATCGCCGTAAGGCGTCGGCATATCCCAGGTGGCGGCCCAGGAAAACCCACTCAATCCCATCATAATCAGTGCCGCAGAACACGTTCGTAACCAGGATTTCATGACTCAACCTCCTATGGTGTGAGTAACTCTTGTATTATCTAGTGAAGAACCGATAATTGTACTCGATCTTGCACCTTAAAATAACGCCGTTCTGTGTGTGTTGAAAGCCGATTACACTCGGTTTTTTGGATTAGCCATGACATCTCACAGATCTCCAGATAGAGGCAGCCATGTGATCGTCGGGATGTCCGGCGGCGTCGACTCATCGGTCGCTGCCCTGTTGCTGGCCGAAGAGGGCTACCGGGTCAGCGGCTTGTTCATGAAGAACTGGGAGGAAGACGACACCGAGGATTATTGCGCAGCCGCTAACGATCTATCGGATGCACAGTCGGTTTGCGAGCGGCTCGGCATTCGGTTGCATACGGTAAACTTCTCCCACGAGTACTGGGAGCGGGTGTTCACGCGATTTCTTGCTGAGTACCGTGCCGGACGCACACCAAATCCGGATATCTTGTGTAATAAGGAAATCAAATTCAAGGAGTTTCTGAAGCGGGCCCATGTTTTAGGCGCGGATTACATTGCCACCGGGCACTACGCGGGAATCGAACACGGCAGCGACGAACGCTATCTTACGCGAGGCGCCGACCCCGGCAAGGACCAAAGTTATTTTCTGTACACTCTGGACCAGCGGACTCTGTCACAATCTTTGTTTCCATTGAGTGGGTTGCGCAAGGCACAGGTGCGGACCCTGGCCAGGGCTAAGAATCTACGGATCTTCGACAAGAAAGACAGCACCGGCATCTGTTTTATTGGTGAGCGGCGATTCAAAGACTTCTTACTACAGTATCTGCGGCCCAAGCCTGGAGACATCGTCGATCTACACGGAGATCATTTGGGCCGGCATGACGGATTGATGTACTACACTCTGGGACAGCGTCGCGGCCTAGGTCTTGGCGGACCCGGTGACCCTTGGTATGTCGTGGATAAAGACATGGAGACCAACACCTTGTCTGTGGCCCAGGGTCATGACCATCCGGCATTGATGAGTACGGCACTCGAAGCACGGCAATTGCACTGGATAAGCGGTTACGCCCCTTCGACCCCGTATCGCTGTCATGCAAAGACCCGTTATCGCGACTTTGATCACGCGTGTGTCATTCGGCACATCGACCAAGGAGTCGCCAGGCTGCAATTCGATGAACCGCAACGCGCCGTCACCCCAGGCCAGTCTGTGGTTTTCTACCAGGGCGCGCGCTGCCTGGGGGGCGGCACGATCGTCGCCGGCAACGCACGGCCGGGACACACACCTGGCCCATATATTGCGCCAATGATCATGGATGATGGCGAAGGAGCCGGGCGCCTGGACGCCGCGCTGGAATGACATGCATAGCCGAAGCGATGGGCCTCGCTCCAGGCGCGGGGCTTGTCCCCGCGCAGCAGGGGGCTTGTCCCCGCGCTGCGACTACGCGCAGCACAAGCACTGCGACTACGCGCAGCACAAGCACTGCATCAGCATCCAGGATACTGGTGAAAAACGCGGGCCAGCCTTGCTGCGTAGGTGGTTATTCGGCGTTTTTCGTCAACAGCCGACGGCTCAAATTACGGAAACCGGCGCCCAGCACGCGCGCGATGCGCTCCAACGCAGTCCGCTCCGTCAACAGCCGCTCTTCCTCAGCGGTCAACAGATCGGGAGCCACGCCCTTTTTGAGTTTAATGAGGGCATTGCGGTCCGCGCGCGAAAATTGATCGAATAACCAGCGCGAGATGATGTTCCAGCGCCGGCCTCGAAATACACAAGCCACAAAATCGACGATTGCGGGCTGATTGGGTGCGCATATCAACGCGTTGTCTGGACTGCGCAGATCGCAGTGCGCAACACCGTTGGCGTGTACTTCCCGCAACAGGCACTCGAATTTGACAAAGAATTTCTCCCACGCGGGATTGTCGCCGAACTGACCCAGCGGCTTCCCCGGCATATGCTCCATGAGCAGGGATCGGGAATCCGGAGTGGCGTAAAGCCTGGGCGTTCCGGAAATGCGGTCAAGCCGCCGCAACGCCCTGGCCTCACGCGACACCAGCAAAGGCCCGAGAAGCTTGCCAAATCCAACATCGCTTGCATTATGGTCTTTTAACACCGCTTTATGGCCATCGATATCAATCAGCAGAACATCCGCGCGTGATCCACCCCCTTTCCGGTAGGTGTGAATCACGTGCTGCCGGAGGCGATCATGTGGAATCACGCGCCAATCGTCCATCAGCGCGCGCAAGGAGAAGGATGATGCATAATGCAAGTCATTTGCGTATGGTAATATCCTTTGCGCACACGTGGCCATAGCGACTATGACCCCGACCCTGGAAACAACGTTATTCGACCGCATCGATGCCTGACGCGCAGTATAACCTTCCCCTCAGCGCGCTATCTGCCTTATCGCCCTTGGATGGACGATACGCCGCGAAGGTGGCGCCTCTGCGAAATATCTTCAGCGAATTCGGGCTCATAAAATACCGGATTCGAGTCGAAGTGCGCTGGTTGTTGGCTCTCTCGCAAGAACCATTACTCAAAGAGATAGGAAAGTTTTCCGGGGACACAATCGAACGGCTCAACGCGCTGTGTGATTCGTTCAACGTGGACGACGCACAACACGTAAAAGATATCGAGTCGGTAACCAACCACGATGTGAAGGCGGTCGAGTATTTTCTCAAGGAACGTACGCGAGATTTCGACGAGGTGCATGCGGTGAGCGAGTTTCTCCACTTCGCGTGTACATCAGAGGATATCAATAATCTCGCCTATGCCTTGATGCTGAAGGATGCCCTGTCCGCAGTGCTGCTACCTCAGCAAGGGCACCTTGTGCAAACGATACGTGAACTCGCGGCGCGTTATGCGGACCAACCGATGCTGGCGCGCACTCATGGTCAACCCGCCACGCCGACCACGCTCGGCAAGGAAATGCACAATGTGGCTGAACGACTGCAGCGTCAATTGGACCAGATCAGCGTCATCACCCCGCTCGGCAAACTCAATGGTGCCACGGGAAGCTACAACGCGCATTTGGCCGCCTATCCGGAAATCGACTGGCCCGACGTAGCGAGGCGCTTTGTCGAATCCATGGGCCTCGAGTGGAATCCCCACACCACACAAATCGAACCCCACGATTACATGGCCGAATTGTTTCATGCATTCATGCGGTTCAATACCGTGTTGCTGGATTTTAACCGTGACGTATGGGGCTATATTGCACTGGGCAACTTCCGGCAAAAGATCGTGTCTGGGGAAGTCGGTTCATCCACTATGCCGCATAAGGTCAATCCCATCGACTTTGAAAATTCTGAGGGTAATCTGGGTTTAGCCAATGCCTTGTTTGCACACTTAGCACAGAAGCTGCCGGTAAGCCGGTGGCAGCGGGATTTGTCGGATTCGACGGTGTTGCGGAATATCGGTATCGGTTTCGGTTATGCCCTACTGGCGTATTCCTCTGCTGTCAAAGGAATCGGCAAGCTGGAGGCTAATTCCGAGCGGTTAGATGCTGAATTGGATGAAAACTGGGCGGTTTTGGCGGAGGCGATTCAGACCGTCATGCGCCGTTACGGCATCGCCGAACCCTACGAAAAGCTCAAGGCGTTGACCCGGGGCCGAGGCGAAATCACGCGATTGGAATTACACGAATTCATCCACGGACTGGGACTCCCCGATGAGGTCACCCGGAGGTTATTGCAATTAACTCCCCGTACATACGTCGGAAACGCGGCGCAACAGGTGAACAGAGGATGATTCGTTGTCGGACGACACGTCGCAAATAATTCATGCCAATTCCTCAGAAGAAATGAACGAGGCGGTAACCATGCTGCTCGCTAAGGCAAATCGCAATGTCTTGCTGTTGGGCCCGCGCTTGGACCTACCGGTATTCAATTCGAAGGATACTTATGACCATCTGGCCCGGCTTATCGCAAGCGACCGCCATAGCCAAATCCGCATTTTGATCGGTGATGAAAGATTTTTCCTAACCCATAACTGGCGCTTACTGCAGCTGTGCCAACGATTTAGCAGCTATGTAAAGGCACAAAGAATTCCATCTGAAGTCGACGCGGCCGGCGAACTTTTTGCCGTGGTTGATGATTGCGCGTATCTGCATCAAAGTCATTATGATACACCGGTAGCAGTCGCCAACCTGAATGCCCGCGGCAAAGCAACCCTTTTCATCAGACGCTTCGAAGGATTGTGGGCGCATGGCGAGCCGATTGCCGAAATATCGACATTAGGCCTCGTCGGGCATTAGTCTGCAGTTTGCACGAAGGCGCGTCCCGGGAATTTTCCGCGGTGCAACGCGTAGTCCAGCCGCCCGATAACTTTGCCATTATTCGGAATCCCTGGTGCAATATGCAGGTCAGTCCCGCATGGTCACTACCCACTCATGAAAACAATGCGTCTCTCGCGTCTCATGTCCCTGCGCGGCCTCTGCTCACGGCGCGAGGCCGATCGGCTTATTCAATCGGGTCAGGTCCGAGTAGACGGCAAACCGGTCATCGAGCTCGGCACCAAGGTCAGCGAGGACTGCGGCATCACCCTGACTTCCGGCGCCCGCCGGCAACAGCGTCAATTAATAACCATACTGCTCAACAAACCGGTTGGCTTCGTCTCCGGTCAGGCCGAGCGTGGTCACCGACCTGCCACCTCACTGATTGTAAACCGTAATCGTTATGCACGGGATCGTTCACAGATCCAGTTTCGTCCCAGCCACCGTAAAAACCTCGCACCGGCGGGCCGCTTGGACATTGAATCCCAAGGGCTGTTGGTGTTAACCCAAGATGGCCGCATCGCACGCAGGCTTATCGGCCCGGACACCGAAGTGGAAAAGGAATACTTGGTCCGTATACACGGTTCAGTGGACCGCCACCAGCTGGAGCGATTACGCGACGGTATGCACCTGGATGGCCGCCGCTTGCGGCAGGCGCGAGTCGAACAGATCAATCCTGATCAACTGCGGTTCGTGTTGACCGAGGGCCGCAAGCGGCAGATTCGCCGTATGTGCGGACAAGTGGATTTGACAGTGACCGGCCTGAAACGGGTGCGTATTGGAAAAATCGTGCTCGGTGGCCTCCCAGAAGGACAGTGGCGATATCTACGTCCGGAGGAGTGCACTTAGCCTCGACCCATTTGCCAAACAGATTATGGTATCTTCGTGCTTATCAGCATCGAGTCAAACGGAGAACCACCATCAGCGTATTACCGGCCCTGCAGAATATCATTCGTTTCTTGTCATTCCGACTCGACCCCGAAACCAGCCACCATCTTGTTTTAAGTATCCTTGCCCGCGTCTCCAAGAATCGATACTTATTGAATCTACTGCGCCAATCCAGTAGCGCGACCGCATTAACGTTGCCGGTAACGGTCATGGGCATTAGATTCCCGAATCCGCTCGGCCTGGCGGCGGGTTTCGACAAACACGCCACGGCCTTTCCGGCACTGGCGGCGATGGGATTCGGCTGTATTGAGTTGGGTACCGTGACGCCCAGGCCACAACCTGGCAACCCACGACCGCGATTGTTTCGGCTCACCGAGGACAAGGCGATTATCAACCGCATGGGCTTCAACAGCATCGGTCTGGAACAGTTCGCGCATAACATCGGTCACGCAAAAAGCGAGGTCCCACTGGGCATCAACCTGGGAAAAAATGCCGACACTCCGTTGGATCAGGCGAGAGACGATTACCTCGCCGGCCTCTCCCGAATCTACACCTTCGCTGATTACGCCACTATCAATGTCTCGTCCCCCAACACTCCCGGCCTGCGTGAATTGCAAAACCGCCAATTGCTGGATTCCTTATTGACCGATTTGAAACAACGACAATCGGAATTGAGTGACGAGCACGGCAGATATGTCCCCCTGGCGCTAAAGATTTCGCCGGACCTAAACGACGGCGAATTGGGGCATATCGTCGAGCTGCTCATGCGGCATCATATTGACGCCGTAATCGCCACCAACACCACCTTGCAAAGACCCGATTCGCTGCGTTCGCGTGCTGCGGTCAATCCGGGTGGGCTCAGTGGGCAACCGCTGAAACCCCTTTCCACCGCATTGATTGCAAAACTATTTCGGCAACTTCAGGGGACGGTGCCAATAATCGGCGTAGGAGGCATCGAAACCGCCGACGACGCGTGGGAGAAACTGACTGCCGGTGCGGATCTGCTACAACTTTATACTAGTATTATCTTTCAGGGACCATCGGTGGTCGGAGATATTTTGTTGGACCTTGAAAGACGATTGCATAGTATGCAAATTAGCAACCTTGCCGAAGCAGTGCAGCAAGCACGCCGCGCGGTATAACCAAGAAGTCATCAATGAAGAATTTCGCGAACCTGAGTAAAGTCGAACAACATACGTTCTCCGGAGCACAATTCACCTACTCGGAACCCCCGCAAATCACTCACTCCGATGTAGTGTGGATGACCGCCCGGGACAATGACGGAGATTGGATATCTGGTTTATTTGCACCGGGTGATCCGAACAACGACCTTTGTGTGGTGCATTTTTATGGTAACAACGAAACCTTACGGGCCACGGAATACATCATCGATATTTTTCGCAGCCATGGTATTTCGGTACTGATATTCGACTATCGTGGCTATGGTTCGAGTCGTGGAAAACCGAAGGAATCATCGTTTTACTCTGATGCCACGTTAATCTACGAATGGCTGAGCGAGCGACATCCGCAACTGCGCGTCGTAGTTTCCGGATGGTCATTAGGTAGCGCGGTTGCAACTTATCTTGCCGAAACGGCGGTGGACGTGCACGGTCTGCTTCTGTTTTCCGCACCAACGAATATGGTCGAGGTGGTCAGACATGTGTTCCCGCCTGATCAGATCATTATTGAGGAAGCCATGCCGTTTCAGTTTGACACCTTAGAACGGTTACGAAGGGTCAAGTGCCCGATATTGCTGGTTCACGGCAAGAATGACACAGTCGTACCATACAGCATGAGCGACGAGTTGGCAGCGGCGGCGAAAAGCCCGCTGACCCGCTACGACGTGCGCGGCGCGGGTCATAGGGACCTGTTCGCCACCGGAGGCGAAGAGCTATGGTCCCGCGTCTTCAAATTCGTCGCGTCCTTGTAGCCGATCATTGGCATGGTTCGCGCCTCCACTTAGAAAAAACGGGATCAGAGTCTGTGACTCCGACCCCGTTTTTTCTCTGGTTCGATATACGGGTTAGTGCTTTGCCCACCAAATCGATCGATTGTTGGCCGGCATGGGGCGATCGTCCACAAGCGTGAGGTTATGTCGCCGCGCCAGAGCATTCACTGCGTCGAAGTCGCGGATACCACTTTGGTGATCCCGGGCTCGTAACCACCTGTCGAACTCCTCGTTACTCGGCTCCAAAGGCCGGTCGGAATAACGATATGGGCCGTAAACATAGAACAGGCCGCCCGTTGATAGCAGCCCGGCCACGCCTGACAGGAGTTTCTCCACGCCGCGCCAGGGCACGATATGAATCGTGTTGATACAAACAACGGCGTTCGCATGTTCTATGGGCCAAAGCGGCTGCAACAGGTCCAATCCAAACGGTTCGAGAAGATTGACCAGGCCCGAATCCATCCGGTACGCACGAATGCTATCCAGTCGGTCCGGTAGCTCCGAAGGCTGCCAGCGAATATGGGGAAGATGATACGCAAAATGTCCGGCATGCTGACCGGTGCCGCTGCCAATCTCCAGAACCAATGCTTCCTGATCGAGGATATCACGCAAGATATTCAGAATAGGACCTTTATTCCTCTCGCAAGCTGGCGCAAAATCTTTCATATTCAGAATTCAGGAGAACGTGTTGTATGCCATATCTGAAATTGCAAACAAATCAGGTTTTGTCTGACGAAGAAAAGACCGCGTTGTGCAAGATCGCCTCCGAGTGCATCGCGCAAAGTTTAGAAAAATCCAATAATTACGTAATGGTAACAATACAGTCGGAAATGGCAATGACATTTGCCGGCGGCGACGAACCGTGCGCCTTCGTTGAGTTGAAATCCATCGGACTGCGGAACGATAGAACATTGGAATTATCCCAAAATATCTGTGGCTTGTTACAACAGAATATCGGCGTGAGTCCTGAGCGGACTTATATTGAATTTTGTGATGCCGAACGCGCCATGTGGGGATGGAACGGAAAGACATTCTAAATTCTCCCGCGATCAATACTTCGATTGAATCGACGGCCTATTCACTTCACCGGGATTATGAATTGCTATGGATTACTGCAATTTAGGTGGTACTGACATCAAGGTCAGCAAGATTTGCCTCGGCAGCATGACCTGGGGCGAACAGAACAGCGAGGACGAGGGGCGCAAGCAGCTGGACATGGCATCGGCCCAGGGTGTGAACTTCGTTGATACCGCGGAAATGTATTCTGTACCGTCCAGCGAGCAAACCTATGGCATAACCGAAACGATAATCGGCAACTGGTTGTCACGACGAAAACGGCGCGACGACATCGTTATCGCCACCAAGGTCGTGGGACCGGCCGGTGGGTGGATGCCCTACATCCGTCATGGCCAAACCCGATTGAACAAGGCCAACATCTCACAGGCCGTCGATAACAGCCTCGAGCGACTACGAACCGACTATATCGACTTGTATCAGGTACACTGGCCGGAACGTAAAACGAACTATTTCGGCAAGCTGGGTTACGAGTACAGCGACGAGGATGACGGGATAGCTGTGGAAGAAACCTTGAGCGCTCTCAGCGAATGCGTACGTGCGGGAAAGGTGCGCGCAATTGGAGTGTCCAACGAAACACCCTGGGGCGTAATGCGTTACCTGCATTTTGCGGACACCTTGAAGATGCCACGGATCGTCACCGTACAGAACCCCTATTCCCTGCTCAACCGCACCTACGAAATTGGCCTTGCAGAAGTAACCCGTCGTGAGGGCGTCGGACTGCTCGCCTATTCGCCGCTCGGCTTTGGCGTTCTGACAGGCAAGTATGTGCACGGGGAGCGACCACAACGGGCGCGCTTAACACTGTTCAAGCAATTTGTGCGTTATCTGGGAACGCGTGCGCAAGCGGCAACACAACAGTACCTCAAAATCGCCGAACGCCATGAACTGAGTCCTGCAAAAATGGCGCTTGCGTATGTGAATAGCCGACCGTTCGTAACCAGCAGCATCATCGGGGCAACCAGTTTGGAACAACTCAAAGAAAACCTCGACAGCGCACATCTGCAATTGAACGAAGAGGTGCTGCGGGACATCGAACTCGTGCACAAGGACAATCCCAATCCAGCGCCCTAGCGCCAAGGATCCCGGATGCTGGCGCACACTGCGACTGCGCGCAGTCGCAGTGCGGGGACAAGCGCCGCGCCTGGTGATAAATACGGGCTAGTACCGATATTTGAAATTCAACCCCCACGTATGGCGCCGATAGGCAAGCGGATATTCGTCATCAAAATCTTCATCCGCATAGTTGAAATTCAAGCTGCCTGACAGTCGTGTTGAAAACATGCGAGTAATGCCGGCATTTACACTCAATCGGTCGCTTTGAAGTGCCAACGCACTGTTGGATTCCGGATAGGAGTAGCGGCTGTAATCAGCCGCCAAATCGGCATTGAACCCCCACACCAGGGGAAAGGTTCCGCTGACGTTGATGCGGTGGCCCTGCATGCGTTCATCTATTTCTTCGCTGGAGCCTTGTTCGAATTCGTAGCCCAGCTGCAATGCCGCATCCCGCGCACCCAAGTACCAGGTCTGCGCAAGTCCGGTGCGCAGACGTTCCGCATTGCCGGCAAAACCATACAGCCCGACGTCTTGAGTAACAGCATCCTGCGTCACACCATAATACAATCTGGTAACAAAGCCGGGAGCCACAGAGAAGCTCGGGCCGAACCTGACGGATTGGGTACGGCGATAGGGCCGGTCGCCCCAAAGGCTCTGCTGATACTTATAATCGAACACTGCGTATAGGGACGGCGCGCCCGGCAGGATGGCCCGTTGCCAAGTGCCCCCCAGCTCCCGGGTGGTCAACAGTAATGGATCACTGGCGGCCTGGGATATCTGGGTTTCTTCGAAGGTATAGAGATCGGACGTCCAGACTGGCGACAAGGGAGGGCGTTTGGGCACTAAATCGCGGTCAGCCCTGAACTCCGCGACCATTATCCGGTCGTCTGCCACAGCCCTACCGGGAAAGCACAGCAGCAATCCGGATAGGGCGAAAAACCACGCGCCTCGCATAAGCTGATCCCTATGATGCGAATGATGAAACGAACTATTTACAACTTTAGAGTGTCTGCAAAGTCTTGCAAGCGCTCATTCCCGCTGCCCGATCAGCGGACTTATTTGCGGGATAACCACCCTGTTAGAGGATACCACAGGTCCGAAGTTCGCCCATAGAGGCCGGTCGTGACAGTGGGCAATCGTCAGTTGGCTTTGTCCTTCCGGAAGTACACGCCGTCACGGAACTCACTAAATACCGCGGGTACAAACGGATGGTTGATCGGCTCGTTTTCGGTATCCACTTCCAGATTCCGTTCAGCGACATAGGTCTGGTGGCGTGCATTGTGCACCAGCACGTGGTACCACGGCTTGTTTTTTGGGGGACGGGATCGGGCGACCTCGTCATACCATTCGTCCGTTCCCTGAAATTCAGGATCTACGTCTATGATCACTCCCCGGTAGTCGAATATTCGATGATGAATCACTTCACCGATCGAGAATTTTGCTTGTTTCCGCGTCATACCGGTTTAGGAAGATCCGAGCAAGCCATGCGCAAAGCCTCGGTAATGATCCAGCAATATCAGCGCGAACAACATCGCGAGGTATTGAATGGAATATCCAAAGGTGCGTTTGGCCAGAGCATCGCTGTATTCCCGATAGAGATTACACGTGAACCAGAGGAAACGTATATTCAACGTCAAAGCGCCAAGCAGGTAGACCCATCCGGACATATGGGTCGCGAATGGCATCACGGTGACACCGGACAACAATAATGTATACAGCAGGATATGTAAGCGGGTGAATTCGTTGCCGTGAGTGACCGGCAACATCGGTATACCCGCGTCCGCATACTCCTTATGCCGGTAAAGGGCCAATGCCCAAAAATGCGGTGGCGTCCAGCAGAAAATGATCAGAAACAGCAACAAAGCATCAGAGGACACCTCGCCGGTAACCGCCGCCCATCCCAATACCGGGGGTGAAGCTCCCGCCGCCCCACCGATCACGATGTTCTGCGGGGTCCAATGCTTCAAGTATACGGTGTAGATGACTGCATAGCCGATCAAAGAGATAGCTGTCAACACGGCCGTTAAAGGATTCACCCAATGCGCCAGTATGAAGATCGAACAAGCTGCCAGCAGTACTGCAAAGCTTAGCGCTTGTCCGGTGTTGATCTGTCCGCTGGGTAACGGCCGACCTTGAGTACGCGCCATGATGAGGTCGGCGCGTTGATCCAAGACATGATTAATCGCGGCTCCCGCTGCTGCCGACAAGCCAATTCCCAAAGTCGCTAGTAATAACGTATCCAGCGGCACCATGCCGGGAATCGACAGAAACATACCGACGATGGCAGTAAACATAATCAGCAGCACGACTCGCGGTTTCGTCAGTTCATAGTATTGACTCAGTTGTCTAGTAAACGACGAAGCGGCTCGTGTTGAGGTCACAGTTGATTTCATCTGACTAACCTATCTGCGAGACCTTGAGAAGACGTCTTAGATCTTTGTTCATATTACTCGGATCGGCGTTTGGAGGATAACTCATCATCAGGTTTCCCAATGGGTCAACCACGTATATGCGCCCCGCGCCGCTCAACGGTGACTGGCTGTTGACTTCGAATTGCTCTGTAAGCTGTTTGAATGCGATTTCTTCGGCCGCGAGACCGATCATGCCGGGATGTTGACTTATCAATAGCTGTGCACCGGTCGTTCCACCGCCGGCCGGCACCACATAGACACTTTGCACACGATGGGCGTTCTTACTTTGCGCTAAACGCACCTGCTGGATTTTATACAAACTATCCTTACAGATTTTTTCACAAGGCTGATCACCTACATAGAGTAACGTCCATTTGTGATGCAGATGACTGAAGCGAAACGGAGTTCCGTCCAACGTCGCAAGCCGAACATCTTTGATAGGTCGCGCGGGCTCCACCAACTCTCCGTAATTCACGTAACCGGTCGGTTTCCAAAACAACGCGCCCACCACCGGCGCGACGAATACCAGCGCAATCAGCATTACTTGCCAGCGATTAGAGGATTTTTCCTTGCCTGCCATAATTATTGTACTTATTCGTGTCTACTGACTTAGATTCGGGCGCGTATCGTCGCGACGCCGTATATTAACCATCACATAGATAAACACCAAGGCAACAGCCAACGCGAACCATTGAAAGGCATAGCCTTTGTGGCGATCGACCCAGGCATCTTGATAGTTTGGCCATGCGCGAACAAACCCGCCGGCCTGGACGTCGCTTTCATCGAGACGTAACACTAATGGCTGCAGCGGAAGGCTGGCAAATTCGCGATAACGTTCCAGATTCAGGTTCTGCCAGACAGCGCTCGCACCGGGGATCGCGGATTCATCCTCCAGGGAAAAGTAGCGCTCATGAGGTCGCCGCAACCGGCCGTAAACGCGCAACCGGTGGGTGGGTGTTGCGACCTCCGGCAGGCGTTGCCGATCATCCCCCCATGCAATCCAGCCGCGGTTGACCAGGATGCGGTGGTTCGACCCGTCCACGCGAAACGGCGTAAGCACATGATAACCGGCCCTACCCCTATGCACGCGATTATCGAGCAGGATCTGATATTCGGGCTCGTATACGCCCTGCCCTTCGGCAAGTCGGTAATCATGCCGCACCGGATCCAGCAACGCCGCACCCAAAATCACCGGCTCCAAGCTCCCACGCTCCAAGAACGCGCGCTGCATAGCGAGTTTTTGTTGCGCGCGGTCCAACTGCCAAAATCCTAGACCAATCAGAAGTGGCAGCAATAGCGCCACCACCCCGGTGGGTACACCCTTTGCTTTGAAGCGGAATTTCATCACCGGTGTTTATGTCCCCGCCGCACCAGCACATTCTGCTAGAATCATGTCGCCTTCCCCTTTGAGGTAATACCGGTGTGGATCAAAATTATAATCTTGATTCTTCTCGCAATCATGCTGTACAGCTTGTTCTCCGGATTGTTCTATTTGGTCAAGGACCGTGGACAGGGAACGCGCACGTTGAAAGCCCTCACCGCACGGATTTCTATTTGGGTGTTGCTGTTCGTGTTGCTGTGTATCGGGCTCTACACGGGGGTGATTACGCCGTCCAACTCAGTACGTCCTCCCTGGGCCGCGCCCGCCGCGTTGAAATAGGCCTGATCTGACTCGTCTCCGGTTCGCCGGCTTAGCGGTATGGACGACATCCGGTCCTCCATTGTGTGGTAGCGGATCAAAACACGTACACGAACACGAACAACCCGACCCACACCGTATCGACAAAATGCCAATACCAGGCGCTGGCCTCGAATGCGAAATGGTTGTCCGGCTTGAAGTGCCCACGTAAGCAGCGTAGCCATACTACAGCGAGCATGATCGCGCCAATGGTTACATGCAGGCCGTGAAAGCCGGTCAACATGAAAAACGTCCCCCCGTACACGCCGGTGCCCAAAGTCAGGCCCAACTCGGTATACGCGTGATGATACTCGGCTGCCTGGTAGTACATAAACACGACGCCGAGCACGACCGTCAATCCCAGCCAAAATATCAGTTTTCCGCGGGCATTCATCTTGAGCGCATGATGCGCGATCGTCACCGTAATACTGGATGTCAACAGCAAGAAAGTGTTCAGCACCGGTATGCCCCACGGCCCAATAGTGGAAAACTGCGTGGCGGGATCGGATACGGCGGTATCCGCGTCTATGGGCATGGGTCCCTTGGGGCCGGCCGTCGGCCACCCACCCGCATAGCCGGGCCACAGCAAGTCGGTGTCTGCCAACCACGGAACCGCCAATGCGCGTGTGTAGAACAGGGCGCCGAAAAAGGCGGCAAAGAACATGACCTCGGAAAAGATGAACCACAGCATACTGATGCGGAACGACATGCCGACGTGGTCATTGTACAAACCGCCTTCGCTTTCGCTGATAACTGCGCCAAACCATCCGAACAGCATCAACGCGATGACGCAGGCGCCGAAGATCATCAACCACGGACCGGCCGTCCCTTCGTTGAGAAACAGCATAAAGCCCAAAAATAAAGTAAAAAGCCCAATGGAACCGATGATCGGCCATGCGCTCGGGTTTGGAAGATAATAGCTGCCTTGTGCGCCACTCATTTTACATTTCCCCTTGATTCATCAACCTCGGTGTTGACTTTTCTTGTCCGCATGGGTTTTTTCGAACTTCGTGTCCTGATGTTTCATCTTGACCGTTTGCCGTTCAACATATTTCTCGGCGTTAAAGAACGCGTAAGAGAGCGTAATCGTGTTCACGCCGCGTGGAATATCCGGTTCCACCACAAACTGTACGGTCATTTCTTTGGTCTCGCCCGCATCCAGGTATTGCTCGGTGAAACAAAAACATTCGGTCTTCTTGAAATGCGCGGCGGCCTCACCCGGTGTAACGCTTGGAATCGCGCGGCCAACCACGGTCTGGTTGCTGATATTGCGTGCGATATACGTCGTTCGTGCAAGCGCTCCCGGCCGTACTTCCATCTTTGCCACCGTGGGGCGAAACTCCCAGGGCAGGCCATTCGCAGCATTGCCTGTAAATTCCACGGTAATCCGCCGTTCGTTATCAATCGGCGTGCCCTCGACCGTCCGGCTATCGGTCACACCGGTTTTACCGTTCAGTCCGGTGATGTCGCAGAACACATCATACAAGGGTACCAGGGCAAACCCGAACCCGAACATCGCAAATACGAGCATAACGAGCCGCAGAATCAAGCGGCGGTTGGCGGCCGGTTGCTGCCCTGCTGGCGTCATGACCAATCCATCAGTAACGTGACGATGAAAAATGCCAGGGCCACGACACCCAGCAACAACGCAAGACGCATATTCGTCCTCGCCCGCTTTCGTTCATTGACATATTCGACGCTGTAATCGGCCACCCGCAAACTCTCCTAGGAGATCCTCGGCGGCGTCTCAAACGTGTGGTAGGGAGCCGGTGAGGGCACCGTCCATTCCAAACCGAGGGGCTGTTCCCAGACTTCAGAGCTGGCCTTCTTTCCACCCTGGACGCACTTGAAGACGACATAGACGAAAAGCAGTTGTGACAGGCCGAGGCCAAGCGCCCCAATACTAGAGATGACGTTGAATTCCGTGAATTGCAGCGCATAATCAGGAATACGCCGCGGCATCCCCGCCAGTCCCAGAAAATGTTGCGGGAAAAATGTGATATTAAAGAAAATCGTGTTCAACCAGAAATGGGCCTTGCCGAGCTTCTCGTCGTACATGTGGCCGGTCCATTTCGGCAACCAGTAGTAAGCGCCGCCCATCATCGCCATGACTGATCCCGAAAATAACACGTAGTGGAAGTGGGCAACCACAAAGTACGTGTCATGGTATTGGAAGTCGGCAGGCGTAATCGCCAGCATGAGACCAGAGAAACCGCCGATGGTAAACAGGAAGACAACGGCGATGGCAAACAACATCGGTGTTTCAAACGTCAGTGAGCCGCGCCACATGGTGGAGACCCAGTTAAAGACCTTCACGCCCGTGGGCACGGCGATCAACATCGTCGAGTACATGAAAAACAACTCACCTGCCAGCGGCATGCCGACGGTAAACATGTGATGGGCCCAAACGATGAAAGACAGAAACGCGATGCCGGCAGTCGCCAGCACCATGGCGGTATACCCGAATAGCGGTTTGCGCGAAAACGTGGGGATGATTTCGGAAATGATTCCAAACGCCGGCAGGATCAGAATATAGACCTCGGGGTGTCCGAAAAACCAGAAGATGTGTTGAAACATCACCGGGTCACCGCCACCGGCGGGATTGAAGAAGGCGGTGCCGAAGTGGCGATCAGTCAACAACATCGTTACCACGCCCGCAAGCACCGGCATCACGGCGATCAGCAGAAATGCGGTGATTAACCAGGTCCATACGAACAGCGGCATCTTCAGCAGCGTCATCCCCGGCGCACGCATATTGAAGATGGTCACGATAACATTGATGGCGCCGAGTATCGATGAGACCCCCATCATATGGACCGCGAAGATGGTCATATCGACGCTCATGCCGCCTTGGATCGACAACGGTGCGTACAGCGTCCATCCCGCTGCCGGACCGCCCCCCACGGTGAACAGGCTCGCCAGCAGCATTGTGAATGCAAACGGCAATATCCAGAAGCTCCAATTGTTAAGGCGCGGCAACGCCATGTCCGGCGCGCCAATCATCATGGGTATCATCCAGTTCGCGAAACCGACGAAACCCGGCATGACCGCGCCGAAGATCATGGCCAGCGCATGCATCGTGGTCATTTGATTGAAAAAATGTGGATCCACAATCTGCAGGCCCGGTTGAAACAGCTCGGCGCGAATAACCAACGCCATCAACCCGCCGACCATGAACATGGTGAGGGAAAAACACAGGTAAAGCGTCCCAATGTCCTTGTGATTAGTGGTCGTAATCCATCGCAGGATGCCGGTGGGGTGACCGTGATGTTCGTCGTGATGAGCGGCTTCTGCTGTTGCCATGGTTATTGTCTCCTAGTTACACGCATTCTCATTTAGCGAACGCTGCTGACCTGGGTGGGCTGCACAATGTCACCAGTGTTGTTGCCAAGCGCGTTGCGCTGATAAGTGACCACCGCCGCAATGTCGAGATCCGAAAGCTGGTTTTTGAACGCCTGCATCGCGGTGCCGGTCTTACCGTCCATGACAACGCCCACATGAGCAGCGACTGGTCCGGTTGCGACCAGACTGCCGGCGATGGCGGGAAATGCACCGGGCACACCCTTGCCGTCAGTACCATGACAAGCGACGCAGTTGGCGTAGACCTTCTCGCCGTGGGCCAACAATTCGTCTTTGGACCATACCTTGGCTGCGTCCACGGTATCCTTGGCTTGACCCTGCTTTTGACTCGCGAGCCAGGCGTCAAATTCGGCCGGTGATTTCGCCTCGACAACGATGGGCATGAACCCATGATCCCTGCCACACAGCTCGGCGCATTGTCCGCGATAGGTGCCGGGCGTTTCGACCAACGTCCACATTTCGTTGATGTAACCCGGTATCGCGTCCTTTTTTATCCCGAACTGTGGTATCCACCACGCATGTATCACATCGTTCGCTGTCAGCAGAAACCGGACCTTCTTATTGGTCGGTATGACCAGGGGCTTGTCCACTTCGAGCAGATAGTGTTCACCCTTCGGTGCGATGCCTTCGATCTGCGCCCTGGGCGTGGACAAGGTGCTGTAAAAACCGACGCCATGATCCAGGTACTCATATTGCCACTTCCATTGATACCCGGTGATTTTTACCGTGAGATCGGCTTTCGACGTGTCCTCCATCTTGATCAATGTCGCCGTCGACGGAATCGCCATGCCCACCAGAATTAAAAACGGAATGACCGTCCACACCACTTCCGCTTTGGTGCTGTGAGTAAATTGCGCCGCCTCATGTCCCTTGCTTTTGCGATGGGCGTAGAGGGAATAAAACATGAACGAAAACACGACCACGAAAATTATCAAGCAGATCAGCAGGATCAAATTGTGCAGTTCGAGGATATCGTGCCCGATGGGAGACACCGGTGGTTGGAGATTTACCCCCCAGGCGGCAATTGCCACGTCGGCAGTAAGTCCAATAGCTATACCACTGAAGACGTTGGCAGCGGCTGTTCTCATTCGCGAAGATAACATGGGTCGTTTACTCCGATACTTGGTTGTGCACTGATGGGCAGTGGTAACAAATCGCGTCTCTTATCTGTTGTGAGAGTTGGTCTTTTAGTTCTTCGGTCAGTACCGAACCGATGGCAACAAAACGTCCATGAGAGCCGATCAATAAGCGAGACGGATGCAACCTGTTCGCCCCGCGCTCCCGCCTAATCCGTGTCCAATATCGTTGAAAGTCATGCGTGACCATACGCTTGCCTTGTCTTTGCGTGATCGTGACCTGCTGGTCTTTTACGGTTATCAGCTCGTAGTCCACCGTACCGCGAACCGACACCGACACCGCCACCGCCAAGATCTCGAGCCCTGCGAAAGGGAGAATCAACCAGTAGCCCAGGGTGAAGAAGCTCAGGCCGATAGTAACCGCCAGCAGCGAAAAACAGATGACCCCCACCGCCATGGAACGCGGGGTCATGGAGCTGTTTGGGCGGATGAGAGCACGAAACTCGTCACCGTTTGCTGCAATAGGAATGGCGGCTCCTCCAAACCACAACGCTTACGAGACCGGGCGCGGACAGTAGCATACGGAAAATAACCCATCAACACTGTCAACTTAAGGTTTTTCCGACCCCCAAGCCTGGGTGGTGGGACCCTTTACGGACCGCCTAGTTCCCAGTCGCGTGTGAGGAAGTTGACGGGGGTCAAGCGGGTAGACCCGTTAGGTACCGGGTCACCGCCACCGGACCCACGTCCGCCGATAAGTGGGGGATCACGCCCCACAACGGGGCATCCAGCCGGGCCCTGAGCGCATCGATATTTTCCTTCGCGAGGTCGGTCTGCGCCGCGATATGGTTGGCAACCCATCCCGCCAACTCGGCACCCGCACCGCTGATGGCCGCGGCGGTCAACAGCGCGTGATTCAAACAACCCAGGCGGATACCCACCACCAGAACCACCGGCAGGTCCAGGGACAGAGCAATGTCCGCCACCGCGGAGTCCGGACCCAACGGGACCTGCCACCCCCCTATACCCTCGACGACGACGCGATCGCTGGCATCGGCCAATTCATCGAAGCAGGACCGGATCCGCGCACACTGAATGCGAACACCGGCCTGAGCGGCGGCAAGATGGGGGGCGACGGCCGGCGCAAACGCATAGGGATTGACCGTGTCATAGGGTGCATCGACGTTACTCACCGCCAACAAACTCTCGGCATCCGGGCTTCGCAGGCCGGCGTCAGTGGCCCGGCAGCCGCTGGCCACCGGTTTCATCACCGCAATCCGCAGCCCGTCGCGCCGCCAGTGCCACACCAAGGCTTGCGCAAACAGGGTCTTCCCGATCTCGGTGTCGGTGCCGGTGACGAACACACCCGCGGCCATTGTTAAGCTTTCCTGATTTCGGTCACCGGTACGGAAATCACACCATCCCGGTCGCGAGACGCGCGATGTGTCGGCGCCCAGGCATGTCCATAGATAATCTCGTATGAACACTGGAGTCTCCCCTGCGTGTCTTTATGCGACTCCATCGCTCGGCGAAACCGGTCAAACCGCGTTTTACCGACCAGCCCTTTGCTGCGCTGCGCCGCCGCATTGTTAGATCCGATCAGCTTCAAATCCATCGTTAGGTCGTTAAGATTAGCGTACGTCAATGTCGCATAATCCACGTCCACTACCGGCGCGCCGAATAGATTACGGGTCAAGGCATCCCCGATGTCATGCATATCGATAAACGAGTGAACGTGAATGCCATCATCAACCTGCCGCCACGCGTGGCGAATCTCTTTGAGGGTATCGGGACCAAACGTCGAAAACATCAACAAACCCTCGGGCTTCAACACTCGCGAGAACTCCGCCAGAACGACGTCCAGATCACACCATTGCAAGGTGACATTGCAGAAGATCATGTCGATAGATCGGTCTTGCACGGGGCAGCGTTCCGCGTCACCGGCGATCAACGGTTGCGACCGAAACCACCGGCGCCGGCGGCGCGCCTGTCGCAACATGGCGGGCGCGATATCCAGCCCCAGCACCGCTGCACGTGGATAAAGTTGTTGCAGCCGGGAAAGTGCGTAGCCGGTGCCACAACCCACATCGATAATCATAGTCGGCTGGATCTTGATAATGTCGAGCCGGCTGACCATCTCATCGGCAATCTGCTTCTGTAACACCGCCGTTTTGTCGTAGGTCTGCGCGGCGCGATCAAACGACTGGCGCACGCGCCGTTTATCGAGCTCGAACCGCATTGGTTCATGCATCGTCACGCACCAAGAGGCTGACAAATTCCTGTGGATGAGTTAGAAATGGTGCGTGTCCGCCGGGTAACCACCAGAGTCGTGCATGGGGTATCCGGTCAGCCACATACTGCGCGGCAGCTGGCGGCACCAGTCGATCGAAGCGGCCGTGGATGACGTCGGTGGAGACCGCGACCCGGGAGAGCAGCGGACGAAGATCACTGGATTTCAGGATTTCCAGACTGCGCTCCAAGGCCCACCGGTTGGGTGCCCCGCAAGCGGCGATCAAGGCTCCGAGTTGCCGCGCCAGTTGCCTGCTATTACCCAACTTCGCGGATTGCATCAACAAAAAGCGAGTCAATGCGGCGTCGTAGTCGGCACACAAGTCGCGACAGAACCGGTCCATATCGCCGGCGGCCACGCCGTGCTGCCATTCACGGTCGGTAATGAACTTGGCAGTGCTCCCAACTAGGATCAACCGGGTCACCTGCGCCGGGCGGGAAATCGCCGCCTGCATCGCCACCATCCCACCCAACGACCATCCGATCCACACCGCCGGACCGGTGACCGATGCCGCGACCGCCTCCGCCATGGCCGGTAATGATTCGATCCCATTGTGCGCGGTATGTCCGCCGTATCCGGGTAGATCCGCAGCGACAACGTGAAATCGAGTTTCCAACGCGTCGGTGATGGGACGCCATACACAGCGATTGACCCCCCATCCATGCACCAACACGAGCTGTCGCTTCACGGCGGCGGCCATGCTCTAGTGATTGTCGTTCATCACACCACTCAATGCATCGAGCAGCTGATCTACGTCCTGTTCACTGTGGGCGGCCGAAAACGTCACCCGCAACCGTGATGTATGCAGTGGAACCGTGGGCGGTCGAATCGCAGTAACCAGCACGCCGGCTTTCTGCAGGCCACGGCCCACCGCCAGTGCCCGCTGCGGTTCACCGATGATGATCGGTTGAATGGGAGTATCCGAATCGGCCACGGGCAGGCCCAACTCGGCCGCCCCACGGCGAAAGCGCCGCACCAGGTCTCGTAGCCGCTCGCGCCGCCATGGTTCTTCGCGCACGATGCGCAATGCCTCGCAAGTCGCAGCCGCCACCGCCGGTGGCGGCGCGGTGGTGTAAATATAAGTCCGCGCCTCCTGGATCAGGGTTTCAATCAGTGCCTCGTCCCCAGCGACGAAGGCGCCAAATGTTCCCAATGCCTTGCCCAGGGTACCCATTAAGATCACCGGCGGCGCGGCCGTTAGCGCGTGATGCTCCAGGGAACCGCGTCCACCGGCACCGAGCACCCCCAGGCCGTGCGCGTCATCCAATACCACGCGAGCATCATGGTCAACGGCCATAGCCACCAATTCCGGCACCGGCGCCAGATCGCCGTCCATGCTGAATACCGCATCGGTGAGAATCAATTTTCGCTCTGCGGTGGATGCCGCGAGCAGCCGCCGCGCCGCACCAACATCGGCATGTGTGTAGCGTCGCAACTCGGCGCGACACAACAACCCGGCGTCGATCAACGAGGCGTGGTTGAGCCGGTCTTCGATCACGAGATCACCGCGCCCCAACAGCGCATTGGCGATGCCGAGGTTGGCCATGTAACCAGTAGAAAACAACAATGCCCGCGGTGCACCCACGAACTCGGCCAGTGCCTGCTCCAGCGACTCGTGAATCCTCTGATGCCCGGTCACCAGATGCGCGGCGCCGGCGCCGACGCCATACTGATCGGCCGCCTCCTGCAGCGCGCGGATCACACGGCGATCATTGGCCAAACCAAGATAATCGTTGCTGCAAAAACTCAGATAGCTGCCCTCATCGGTGACGATCCGCGGGCCTTGCGCGCCGGTCAGGGTGATGCGGCGGCGGAACAAATTGTCGGCATGGCGGTGCGCGAGCCGGCGCGTCAATTCAGCGTCCCATGTCATGCGCGTCAGCCCGGATATCGCAGCAGGGATTGCGAACAATGGTGGTGGGATCGGACAACGGGACACCACTGTGCAACATGCGCGCTGACCGTAGATCCCGGGGCGTTCTTCTCAACGGGTAACAGGAACGTAAGCGCCACGGTCACATCGTCAACGGCCGTATTCCCAGGCGCTCGAACAAGGATTGGTCATGCGCGGCAGTCGCGTTACCGGTGGTCAGCAGCTTGTCGCCGGAAAATATCGAATTGGCGCCGGCAAAGAAACACCATGCCTGCAATTCATCATTCATTTCATCCCGGCCAGCGGACAAACGCACGTAGGCCTTAGGCATCGTGATGCGTGCCACCGCGATGGTACGCACGAATTCAAATGCGTCGGGTTTCTCCGCACCATGCAGCGGTGTGCCCGGTATTTGCACCAACATATTGATTGGCACGCTCTCCGGGTAGCTCGGCAAATTCGCCAAAGTGGTGATCAAAGCCGCACGATCGGCGCGCGACTCACCCATGCCGATGATACCGCCGCAACAAACATGGATACCGCACTCGCGAACGAAATGCAGTGTCTGCAGTCGATCATCATAGCTGCGGGTGGATATGATTTCCCCGTAAAACGCCGCGGAAGTATCGAGATTGTGGTTGTAATAATCCAAACCCGCTGCCTGCAGCCGTCGTGCCTGATCGGCAGTCAACATGCCCAAAGTAGCGCAGGTCTCCAGACCGAGCGATTTTACGCGCTTTATTGCCTCAATGACGGTTTCCAAATCGTCACCCTTGGGAGTGCGCCATGCGGCGCCCATGCAGAACCGGGTCGCGCCGTTGTGCTTGGCAACCCTAGCGGCAGCGAGGATGTCGTCCACCGCCATGAGTCGGTCGGCCTTGAGTCCAGTTTGGTAGTGCGCGCTCTGCGGGCAATAGGCGCAATCCTCGGGACAGGCGCCGGTCTTTATGCTAATAAGCGTACTGAGTTGCACCTCATTGGCATCGAACTGTTGCCTATGCGTGGTGTGTGCTTTAAACATAAGGTCATTGAACGGCAGCTCGAGCAGCGCCAGGACCTGATCTTCGTCCCAGGGCGCGGCCGCGGACATGGCGGTGCGCGGTCGGGTGGTGGCGGATTCGGTATCGGTCATCAGATCAACGGAAAGGCCAAAGGATTATGCGTCAACTCACAAGGATGCCACGGATTGACCATTGTGTAAAAATTGTGCTCGCATGGCTGTATTCATCACCCTGCGCCGTGTGCGCCGATCCGGCCGCGGGTGCATGGGCATTATGTCCGGACTGCGCGGGAGATCTGCCCCGGCCGACGTCGCAGTGCCCCCGTTGCGGTGGACGTTACGCCGGCACTGGATTGTGCGGCCAGTGCCAACATGATCCACCTGCATTTGATGTCACTATTGCGCCGCTGGCCTATCTCCCGCCGGTGGCTCATCTCATTCGCGAGTTCAAATATCGCGGCCGGATCCAGCATGCCCGCCTGCTTGGTGAATTGTTTTTGCGCGAGGTGGAACCGCGCATTACGCTCCCGCCCGATGTCATCATTCCGGTTCCGTTGCACCGCGCGCGCCTACGTCAACGCGGATTTAATCAGTCCGTGGAATTGGCGCGTCCGATCGCACGCTCGTTGGGCACCCGAATCGACCCGCGCGTGGCGATCCGCACGCGAGATACACGCCCGCAAGCCGAACTACCCAGCAAACAAAGGCGGCAAAATTTACGCAATGCGTTCGCAATTCGTGGCCCCATTGCCCACCGGCGCGTTGCGATTGTGGACGATGTAATGACCAGCGGCCATACTGTTAGCCAATTAGCTCGATGCTTGCAACGCGTTGGAGTGGAACATATACAGGTCTGGGTACTGGCTAGGACGTAATCGTCAGCCCCAGGACAAACGTATCCCCGAGCGCAAAGCGTGACGCCGGACATCGATCAATTTGCCCATTGCAAACAACATTCGCTCTTAAATTTTTTTCGCCTTGGTGCAATATTCCGGTCAGATGGTGCTAGCTGCAAAGAACACCGAATCTGCTTCGCAGGCAGACAGCAAAGCGCTGTGGCAAGCCCTTTACTACTTCAATCTTTATCGCTTGGTATTGGCGACAGGATTTTCCGCGTTAGCGCTCGGGCGTGCGGAGATCGTCAATCTGGGAGAATACTCGCCCGGCTTATTCCTGTCGGCCAGCCTCGCCATGCTGATTGTCAGTGCTGTGAATACCTACACCATTACTCAAGGAAAGCCGGCATTTCGTATCCAGGCGTACATTCAATTCTCCCTCGATATCGTTCTCGTCATCCTGCTCGCCCATGCCAGCGGAGGCATCAACAGTGGCTTGAGTCTACTGCTCATCGTCTCGGTGGCTGCCAGTGGCGTGGTGCTACCCGGCCGTATGGCAATCTTTTTCGCCGCGGTGGCGACGCTGGTTAGTCTCGCCGATCACGGCGTCAGCCTCACGCTGTACGCCGACACCAGCAGCAGCTTCACTCAGCTCGGTGTCCTCGGGATCGGCCTGTTCAGTACCGGCATACTGTTGTCCTTCGTATCGGACCGCATCCGCCGGACCCAAGCCCTCGCAGATCGTCGCGCCGCAGAGGTGATCGATTTAGCCAAACTCAATGAGTTGATTGTCGCCCGCTTACAAACCGGCATATTGGTCACTGATAAGACCGGCCACGTGCACTTGTTTAACCTGGCCAGCAAGGACTTATTGGGTATCGACATGCAATCCATCAGCGAGCGCCTCACGTTGGAAAACGCCAGCCCCGAACTGGCCGCGGCTTTTGCGGGCTGGAAACACGCCTCTCATATGGACCCGCAACCGCTGCGGCTGCACGAACACGGCCCCAATGTCTTGCCGCGCTTTGTTCATGTCACCGATAGGGAGGGAGGAATCACCGCAATCTTTCTAGAGGATATGTCTCAGACCGAGCGCCAGGCACAACAGTTGAAGCTCGCCGCTCTCGGCCGTTTAACCGCGGCGATCGCCCACGAGATCCGTAATCCACTGGGCGCAATCAGTCATGCCAGCCAGTTAATCAATGAATCGCCACAGCTCAAAGAGCAAGACCGTCAGTTGACGCGCATCATCAACGATAATACTGATCGACTTGACCAGATTATCAAGGCCATCCTGCAATTGGGCCGGCCGCGATCGTCGAACCCGGTATCACTGCACCTCGAGAAATGGCTCCAGGAATTTCGTGCCGGA
This sequence comes from uncultured Gammaproteobacteria bacterium, assembly GCA_947258975.1. Classification (GTDB taxonomy): domain Bacteria; phylum Pseudomonadota; class Gammaproteobacteria; order Arenicellales; family JAANXG01; genus CALZGZ01. The sequence continues at coordinate 18,345 of CAMYKK010000004.1, read as the reverse complement.
TTCGTGCAAACACAGAACCTGCCACCGGAAGCAATAGCACTCGAACATGTCGATTTCGAGTCGTGCATGGACCCTGACCAACTGCATCAAGTTTTGGTTAATCTGTGCCAGAACGCGATTCGCCACAGTCCTCCCTACACCGGGCACCCCGTCGTGACCCTGGAAGGCGGTTGGAATCGGGAACTGAGCGTACCGTACTTAGACGTGGTGGATCGCGGATCAGGCGTTCCGGAAGAGTTTCAGGACAAAATCTTCGAACCGTTCTTCACCGCAGCCAAGAAGCGTGGCACCGGCCTGGGCCTTTATTTGTCGCGAGCGTTATGCGAAAACAACTATGGAAGACTAGACTATGTTCCCATGGAACAACCCGGTAGCCGGTTTCGCATTCAGTTCGCACCTCACGAAATGTGTAATCGGGCCACATGAACAAATCCTCTCAACAGGTTCTAGTGATTGACGACGAACCCGACATTCGGGAATTGTTGTCGATGACGCTCGCACGCATGGACTTGGCAACCAAGGAAGCGGGCACGGTGAAGGAGGCAAAACACTTGCTACGGGAGGAGAAATTCGATTTGTGTCTCACCGACATGCGGTTACCTGACGGCAGCGGTATAGATCTCGTCCGTTTCGCGCAAGAAAAGTATCCTCATCTACCGATCGCGGTGATCACCGCTTACGGGAACGTGGAATCGGCGGTGGAGTCCCTCAAGGCGGGCGCATTTGATTTTGTGTCCAAACCGGTGCAACTGGACGATCTGCGGAATCTCGTCGCCGCTGCGCTCAAGGCGGCGTCGCCGGCACTCGATAAGGAACTCCGTCAACGCCACATGCTGATTGGGGATTCACCGGCGATGCAGGCGATACGCGGAAAAATCGGTAAGTTGGCGCGCAGCCAAGCCCCCATCTACATCAGCGGCGACTCCGGCACCGGTAAGGAATTAGTAGCCCGCCTCATCCATGACCAGAGTGCGCGATCAGAAGCGCCATTCGTACCGGTCAACTGCGGCGCTATCCCCTCCGAATTGATGGAAAGCGAATTCTTCGGTCATAAGAAGGGCAGCTTCACCGGCGCCACAGCGGACAAACCCGGCCTATTTCAAGCCGCTGACGGGGGCACCCTGTTTCTGGATGAAGTGGCCGAATTGCCGACGCACATGCAAGTCAAGCTATTACGTGCTATTCAGGAAAAGGCAGTACGGCCCGTGGGGGCACAATCCGAAGTGCCGATCAATGCGCGTTTTTTGAGCGCGACGCAACGGGATCTGAGTGGCCTGGTAGCCAAAGGAAAATTTCGCGAAGATTTATATTACCGCATCAACGTGATTGAATTGCGCGTGCCGAGCTTGCGTGAACGCTTTGGAGATATTCCGTTGCTCGTAGAACACTTCCTGCGACGTCTTAATGAAGACGGCCCTTGCTACGTGTTGACCCAAGACGCCTACGCAGCCCTGAATGCGCACGCGTTTCCGGGCAATGTGCGCGAGTTGGAGAACATACTGCAACGCGCAGTCGCCCTGAGTGACAGCGATACGATCGACGCCGACGACCTCGGTCTCAGCCAATCCAGCCGTGGGTCCGCACGGAGCGGTTTCGTGCCTGGGGACGAACCCCTCGAGGGCTATCTGGCGCGTATCGAAAAACAGGCCTTGATCGACGCCCTTACCCGTACCAGCCAGAATAAGACCGCAGCCGCCAAGCTGTTGGGAATGTCGTTCCGGTCATTGCGTTACAAATTGGACAAATTCGGTATAGACTAAGGTGGAACTGGCAAAAATTGTCAGCCAAAGTGACGAAACCCGTCCATACACTAAAAAATACCGTTTATCGGACTGCCTCTGCTATCGACGTGTATCGAGACAAGTTACTGATTACAAAATGAAAAAAACATCAGTCGGACAAACTCCCCGAGTTGGCACGGTTTCTGCAAGTTAAACAGCAACCGCAGCGAACTGAACAACGCTGACTCAGTGGGGATGTCTGGGGTGTAAGGGAACCTGCGGCCAAGGACTCGGCCGCTGTTCCTTGTAAATTGAGGTGACTTTTTGATTCCAGGTAACAGGTAACCAGGTGTGTAACACCAAGAAACTAGGAGATGTAACGATGAAACAACGCGGTTTTACTCTTATCGAACTGATGATCGTAGTGGCCATTATTGGCATTTTGGCCGCGATCGCGATCCCGGCCTATCAGGACTACACCATCCGCGCGAAGGTGTCGGAAGGCCTGGCCTTGGCGTCACCCGCCAAGACCGGCGTCGCCGAATACTATGTCGCGATGGGTGATTTGCCCACCAATAACACCCAGGCCGGTGTTGCAGAGCCCAGCAAAATCAACGGCGATTACACCGCCTCGATAGACATCTCGGGCGTCTCGGGGATCATCACCATTACCTACAACGGCACAGAGGGAAAGATCGAGGATCAGATGGTGACCCTGACACCCGCGACGAGCGCCGGTTCGGTGAATTTTGAATGCGCGGCGCCCACCACTGACGGTGTGCTAGCACGGTATCTGCCGCCGGAGTGTCGTCCTAAGTCGTAATCATTTTATTGACACATGTACTGCTGACCCCGGTTTCGACCGGGGTCTTTTTTTATTGACCTTGGTTCATTGCGCTATCCTCTCAAAGACAGGTTCGTTGCAGTCGCTCCGTCGGCGGCGCTCGTCATCCTGCTCACGCTGACGTGGTGGCTCTACAGTCCCGGTTTAAGGGGTTCTTTTCTGTTGGACGACATACCGGCTCTGCAGGGCATGCAGACGGTGCATAATGTCGGCGACGCCTATCGGTATATTCTGACCGGCACCGCCGGAGAGTTGGGCCGCCCGGTAGCGCTGGCCTCGTTTTTCCTCGACGACAACACCTGGCCGTCTCCACCATACCGGTTCAAACGCACCAATCTACAACTGCACCTGCTCACCGGAGTGGCCCTGGCGTGGCTCAGCTTGCTGCTGTGCCGCGTCATGAATCAACAGCAAGAGGCCCGCAATCAGACCATTGCCGTGATCACCATGGGCGTATGGTTGCTGCATCCGTTCAACGTCTCTACGACGCTTTATGTGGTACAGCGGATGGCCCAGCTTTCCATGCTGTTCACCGTCATCGGCCTGCTGGCCTACACCCACGGGCGCATCACCGCCGCCAGGAATGTCGCCGGCGGATACTTATGGATGTCGACCGGAATCGCCATCGGCGGGACGCTCGCCACCTTGAGCAAGGAAAACGGCGTACTCATCCTTCTGTTCGCGTTGGCGATCGAATACTTGATTCTGCGCCAAGGAGGCGTTGATTCGCCCCGGAAATGGAACCGGTGGGCGACTGTCTTTCTGTTCCTTCCGCTTACGGTCTTTGTGTCCTGGCTGCTCTGGCGAATTCCGTCCATCCAGTCGGGATTTGCCGCACGGCCTTTCTCCATGAGTGAAAGGTTGATGACCGAGAGCCGGATAATTTTCGATTACCTCGGTCATATCATCGTTCCCGTCCGTCAAGGTACGGGCATCTTTCATGATGATTATGTCTTGTCTCGATCTTTGTTGGATCCAATATCGACGCTGTTAGCAGTCGGCGGCTTGATTGGCCTGGGGTTGACCGCGTTCCTATCCAGAACCCGTTATCCAGTGCTCGCCTTCGCGATCATCTGGTTTTTCATCAGCCACTTGTTGGAATCGACAATCTTCCCCCTGGAACTTTACTTTGAGCACCGCAACTACCTGGCAATGTATGGAATACTCTTTGCCATGGTTTATTATCTATTCACCATTCCCAGCGATGTGTCCAAATTTCTCCAGGCATCTTTGGTGATCTTCGGCATCCTCACCGCCGTCACCACGGCGCGCGCAGCCGCTTTGTGGGGCAACCCGCTGGCATTGGCAACGGTCTGGGCGCTGGAACACCCCGGATCCTATCGGTCTCAGCAGAATGCGGCCAGTGTCTGGCTACGCTATGGTAACTTCGAAAAGTCCGCGGAGTTTTTAACCAAAGCCACCGCCATCAACCCCGACATCACCAGTCCGCCGCTGCAACTGGCGGTGGTACATTGCCTGCAAGGTAAGGAATGGGATGACGCCGAATTCGAATCGCTTGAGTCCCGTCTGTCTGAGTCACGATACGACACCGCGGTTGCTCAGACTCTCGAGTTCATATTCCAGAAACAAAGAGAAAAGCGCTGCCTGACATTGACGCCGGACGATACCCTTCGATTAATACGGGCCCTGCAAGCCAATCCGGATTTCCAGAACAAACGGACACGAACCGCGAATTTATATGTGGTTGAGTCCAAAATACATAGTGATGCTAAAGATTACGGCCGGGCGGCCGAGGCGCTGCGAACAGCGTTTCGTCATCACGCACGGATGGACTACGCCCTGCTAGAATCAAGATTTTGGGCGGCAGCGGGAGAATGGGACCAATCCAGGGATGCGTTATCGCGAGCCAAAGATGCCAATAAATACTCCATCGCAAAAGTCAGCATTGACTCCAAGGCGCTGGCGCGCTGGGAGACTCACTTGAATCGCGAGCTGTCCCGAGATGAAAAGCACGCACGCTGACACTTCTTTGAGCATCATCCTTCCTTGTTTCAATGAACAAGACACCATTGCTCGGTTGTGCGCGCAGATCATGACTTTGCACCCGGATGCCGAGGTCATCGTCGTGGATGACGGCTCTTCTCCGGAGATTCCTCGCATTGAGGGCGTGACGATCATAAAGCATCCCTACAATGTCGGTAACGGCGCCGCAATCAAGACCGGCGCACGCGCGGCCTCCGGCGACGTGCTCGTGCTCATGGACGCCGATGGGCAACACTCCGTCAAAGACATAGCAAGACTGTTGAGCAAGATTGAAGATGGCTATGACATGGTGGTCGGATCACGCTCTGCCAAAACCCAAGCATCCTTTTCGCGGCTGTTGGCCAATACCGGTTTTAACAGGCTCGCGAGCCTGATGACGGGATATCACATCGAGGATCTCACCTCCGGCTTTCGCGCCGTCCGCGCAAAGGCGTTCAGGAACTTCTTATATTTACTGCCAAACCGATTCTCTTACCCCACAACGAGCACGATGGCATTCTTTCGCAACGGCTATTCGGTAACGTATGTTCAAATAGAGGCCAAACAGCGTGACTCTAATTCCCAGAGTAATATCAGTGTCATCAAAGACGGCGTACGTTTTCTGGTAATCATCTTGAAAATCGGCGCATTATTTTCACCTATGAGGCTGTTCCTGCCAATTAGTGCAGCGCTGTTCTCAATCGCCACCGTGTATTACGGTTATACCTATGTCAATGAATCGCGGTTCACCAATATGAGTGCGTTGTTGTACGTCTCGTCACTGATCATTTTTTTGATCGGGATTCTTTCAGAGCAGGTGTCCTCCTTGCATTATAGGAATTCGGAGGAGAGGCGCCGCCGTACAGACGATTAGCCGTGTCGATCCGCGTTCTATTCGTAGCCTCCAGTTATCCTCGTTTCGAGGCCGATTCCGCATCGATTTTTCTTCGTTATCTAGCTGAAAACCTGCACTCTCTCGGGGTCTCCGTATCCGTGCTCGCGCCCGGCGGCACGGGCCTGCAACAGCCCCTGGATTCACCGGTGAGGGTCAATTACTTTGGTTACTTTCCGCGAAGATGGCAACTACTCGCCTATGGATCAGGGGCATTACTGAACCTGAAGCGTAATCCGTTGTTGTGGTTGCAAGTACCTGCATTCATGGCGGGTATGTCGCTGGGAATACGCAGACTGGTCAAACAGACCAAACCAGATCTTCTTCATGCCCATTGGATCGTCCCGGCTGGCGTGGCATGCGGCTTCAATACAATGATTTTCAAACTACCGACGATCGTTACCGTTCACGGCGCAGACGCATTTGCCCTCAACGCCCCCTGGTTGAAGAAGCTAAAACACTTTGCAATAAACCAAAGTGCGGTATGGACGTCAAACACAAACGCCACCGCCTCAGCCATATCGAGTCCGTCATTAAAGTCGCCCCTGGAAGTTATCCCCATGGGTGTTGACGTTAAACGCTTCATGACCGGACATCGGGATAGACTGCGGGACAGACTATCAGACGATGTAAAAATCATTCTATTTGTCGGCCGATTGGTGGAAAAAAAGGGGGTCACTCATCTAATTCGAGCGATTGCGGATTTATCTCGAGTGGATCGAATCAACATACGGCTGTGGATAGTGGGAGATGGTGAAGATCGCCCCAAGCTTGAGCATCAGGCGCATGAACTTCGTATTGGGGAGATCGTGAAATTTTGGGGCAAGGTGGATAATTTTAAACTACCGGATTTTTACGCAGCGGCCGATATTTTCGCTGCACCGTCGATCGAGGCCTCCTCAGGAGACACTGAAGGACAAGGGGTCGTATTCATCGAGGCCTTCTCCGCTGGTCTGCCAGTCATAGGAACCAAGGCGGGCGGTATACCCGAAGTCATCACTCACAATGAGACCGGCATACTCGTTGAGCCCGGTTGCCATGAGGACCTGCGTGGTGCTCTGGAACGCGTGTTGAATGACGATCAGCTCGCAAGAAAAATCGGGAACACGGCGCAGCAACACGCCCAAGAAAAATACGATTGGCCGGTAATCGCAGGCAGGTTCAAGGACTTATATCAGAGAGTTGCGACCATGCCAACCTCACTTCCGCCAATGCCTTAGCTACAGCAGAACACGGCGTTTGCCTACCGCATTAAGGTCCGCAGGAGTGAATGCTGTCACCACTTTGCGCACTCGACGCGCTGCTTACCGTGTCCCGGGTTTTTGCAGCAACCAGATATAACCAGGATTCAACCACCGGCAGTTGGCGGCAATGAATGCTGCAAGCTTAGCCTTACCGCTGTCAGGTCGGATCATGTAGTCCACAGAATATTTTTTGGGTTCGCGGATGATACGCAGCGTATAGTCATGCACGACAAAACGACGCACAAGATCCATGAGCCCCCAGTAAGTGTAATGAAGTTCATGATAGTGCGTGCCCCGACTCAGCAGCCTCACATAGAAATGTGCAAGCGGTCGGGGTATAACAGATAGCAGCGGTAGATTGTAATGCGGTTCGTTCCACATCAGCCTGTTACTCGCCGCAAAGTAGCAGACTCCACCCGCCACAAGAATCCTGAAAATTTCATCCATCATCTTCCTGGGATCCGGTACATGCTCATATACCTGAGAACAAACAGCAACTTCAAACGTGTGATCCGGAAACGGCAGTTTAAGAGCGTCTCCAACTTGAAATTCCAAATTGTCCTTTGTGAAATTTTTTCGGGCGTATTTGATCGCAGGTTCGTCAATATCTATGCCAACTACCCATCCAAAACGGTCGGCCAAATAATTGTCAACGATTCCTGCCGAGCCGCCGACATTCAGTAGGCGCATTTGATGGAGAGGTTGATCCAAGAAATCTCCCAGAACCGCCACCATGGTTCGCGCCTTATGCTCGCGATGCTGTATGTCATACATTGCATGTCCTTTGCTCGAAAACCCAAACTGATATCCTCTTTTCAAACGCCATCCCTCCGATACGTAACCGAATGTTTCATGACCACATCAAAATAGATCCGACAAAATTGCCCTTTTCCGGAATAGTGAGATCAAAAATAACTGAGCCGATGCCTATAAAATCGGGTGGCGTACGGGCAATCCGCATATTACACCCAGGGTCACGGACGACGGCGTTGCGATTGAATGTGGGTGGCATTAACCGACACGCCGGGTGTGACAGGGCGGACGATCTATTACGGGTCGAGACGGTTCGGTTTGATCGGATCTGGACAACCAATCGATGCGGTATGCGAGCTGGCCTGCGGTGGTGCGGAAGATGGAAGCATACCGGGGCATCATCGACGCGGGGCTGTCGGCATGTCCGCAGCTAACGGCCGGAAACATGCGGCGTACGCACGTGATTAGGAGGCGAACGCACCCAAGCACACATAACAGCCTGGAGCGTCAGGAGAACAATTATGCTGGCAGCGCGTTTGGTGGAATGACGGCAAATAATAAGAGGATGCTTGACAATCGGTCATTTTCCAATATCGTTCATAAAATATGAACGAAAATCCCAGTTCGTTACAAAGCGCATTTGGCGGATTGATCACCTCCAAGACCCGGGTGCGGATCCTGATGCGTCTGTTCTTAAACCCCCATAAACGCGCGTATTTACGCCAACTCGCTAATGAGTTTGGTACCTCACCCAGCCTTGTCAAGGAGGAACTCCACCAGCTCGCCGACGCCGGCCTACTCGAGAGCCAGCCCGAAGGACGCCAGATCATGTATCGGGCGAACACGCGACATGCCCTGTTCCCCGAGCTCAACGCGATGGTCAAGAAGGCCCTGGGCATGGACCGGATCCTGGACAGCATGATCCAGCGCATCGGGGACCTCGAGCTTGCGATGCTGCTGGACGATTACGCGGAGGGAAAGGACTCGGGATTGATCGATCTGGTATTGGTCGGCAACATCAATCGCAACAACGTGGACGACCTAACCAGAAAAACGGAGCGCTACATCGGCCGTAAGATCCGCGTTTTGATCTTGCGTCGAGATGAGTATACGGCCAACAAGATGATGCTCGAAAAGCGGCCTCATCTGTTGCTTTGGCACGACGGAAACTATCCTGAGATTGGGCGCGGATCGACGGCATAGCGGCTAATGACGCCGGTCCATGGACCTGGCGTCGCTTGGGCAAACAAGATTATGCGACATGCATCGCAGGTTCAAATACCGGCAACGTTGGGATCCCGGTAGGGCGGTAGCGTGCCCGATGCCCCCTACCCCGCCCGGCCACGAGACAACTCAACCGCAACAGACACGTGCATCCGAAGATGCCACCTATCGCTGATTTGTTCAGAATTTCTGCTGCCGTGCGGGCACGAAACCGTCGGCGATTTCGGGCTCTCCTTCTTTGCCTGCTGACGCCCACGCCGTTGGGGCGCTTTTACAGGTCACAACAGCGCGTGCCTAGTCCCGTCAACGCGAACGGCGAGACGCGCAGACACCATGAGGCCATGGTCGAGTCGTTTGCCGGCGCGCTAAACCGCCGTAGCGCTTTGGCGTGCCTGCACCACGAACATAGGTGCGTGTATCGGCAGAAAACGGGCGCGTCTGAATCCGAACAGCAACAGCTCCGCACCATCGAGAGATATCTGCATGGCGGTGACCGCGTACTTATTATCGACAATAATCCATACCTACGGTCACAGGCGATGTCTATGGACGGAGGACTGATTCAGTACTTCGAGCCGATGGACCCACGGCGTGGACCGTCGGCATCGGAAACTGACAACAACGCCGAAGGATGCGGCGTTCACATCGGCCACCTGCATGATCTCACAAAGGTGGTGGGTGACTGCGAGTACGCGCTCATCTGCGATCCCGATATCGCATCGCTCATGCTCAGAACAACCGGACTGTACGAGCGCCTGGCATTGAAGGTGAACCGCGCCATCATCGCTACGTTTCGGGTTTCGCCGCTACAGACGAAATTGGAGCATTTTCTGCGCTACCCGGTCGACACACGACGCAGCGTCGAATGTTATGTGTACAAGGAGAGCTACCTGCGGCAAACCCTTCACCGCAGCGGTTTCTTCGAGATTCACGCATTGAATTGCTTAATCCCTGACGGTCTATCAGCGCCGACGGAAACCGAAATAAGCCGCTACCATATCTACGATGGTTTGTATTACCTCAGAACCACTTGCACAACCCGGGCGCCGCGGCGCGACCGCGGCACTTACGTGCAAAAGACCTACGAAGTTAGAAAACTTCCGCACCCCAAAACGGTCGTCTTGCCGTGAGTAAGCTGTTTCTATTCTATGGCTTCGGGTCCGAATACGTGTTGCATCCTCTGTGCGTTGAAATGGTGAAACGGGGGTATGACTGTTTCGAGCTCGATGCCAATCGCACGCCGATAACAAAGGCGCTGATCGAACGGTTCAGATCGCGGGACCTCGTATTGATAACATCGGCACACTTCGCACTCGATAACCGGTCATTTAATGAGATCTATGATACGGGTAAGTTCTATTTATCACCTCTGGAACTGATTTCAGTGCTTACTCCAAACACGAGTGTCTTCGTTCCGCATGACCTGGCTACGCCCCTGGTGGACATCGAACCGTTGCTGATGGATCAATTCGATCTTTATCTCGCGCCGACTTCGGCACACCGGTACGATGTAGGAAGGTGTAATTGCCACGTCACCGGGTGGATCCGCTACACCCGGGAGTTCCCGCGTGATTCGTATAACACTCTGAATGCACTATGGCTTTTCTCCGATTTTGGTTACCATCAACACCGATTCGGCGTCAAGAAAACCTTCAGAAAAATGGAACCGGTAGTCAGACAGGGGGTTGCGGTGAAGTTTCCTGCGTGGACCGGAACGCGCCAATACGAGGATTACTTTGCAAGCAAGGGAGTCGAGATATTCCCGTCGGAGACCGATACCATGGAGCTGATACACAAACACCGGGTAATTGTTACCAATTCAGAATCGTCGGTGGTAGCTGAATCCTATTATTACGGAAAACCCACGGTAAACATCATCGAAAAATATAAGGGTAACAAGCAGCGGGTCTTATTCAATAAGCTGAAACAGCTAACTTTTATTGAGGACACCGCCCAGTTTGACATTGCCGCCATCGACACCGGCCATTCGTCGACACGGGAACTAAAGCCGTTTGATTTCGCAGAAGCAATCAAGTTACTTGATGGACAGCCTCAGCCCGCATGATTCAGATCTCGCAATGTCCGGTTGAAACTCGGAATACCAGGATGATGAGGAGCGGGCACAACACAATCGTGAAATTTACGTCCGATCGCACATCGATCCGTGTGATTAATCGCCCAGCGCATCGGTCTCGACATATCCTGCATCCTGCATTACAAAGGTTGCCTGATCACGTTCCAGACCCTTGACGATAGGCATGTTAGTAATTGAAGAGATCCAGCAATGACGATGAGCCCAAGGCATCGATTTTCGCAGCCAATAGAAGTGCTCTGCCATATGTGGCCAATACTGGAGCAACACAGATCGTTGCTATCGTTAACCCCTCGATTATTGATTGTATCGGTCCCTGACTAATGCCGGTAAATGCTCGTTTGAACCTTACTCGCATGCAGAGCAGTAAACTAAATGTGGTGTTGTTGGCCGCCGGTCGTGGTAGTCGGATCGCCGAGCTTACGACTCATACACACAAGTCTCTATTACCTATCGCCGGGCGGCCCTGCATCGGGCACATCATGGACGCGTTGCTTGAAAATCCGGTTGGCGACATCGCGCTGGTCACGGGGTATATGGACTACAAGATTCGCAATTTCGTTGGCAGCCACTATGACGATGAGCGTATTAAAGTGGTACACAACCCGGATTTCGACCGCGATACCAACATTCGTTCCGTCGATATCGGCGTCGAGTCTCTGAGCCATCCAGAGGAGGGTTATGTAATCATCGAGACAGACATTGTGGTCGAACCTGAGGGTTGGCGCGTCATTCTGAGCATCGATCCTGATGGTCATTCGCTGTGGTTGACTCGCGGTTCTTATTCCCGCGATCTCACCGGAGGGGCGCTGCGCGTCGATGATGAACAGAATGTCGCAGAGATGGTGTACGCACCGGCCTACGACCTCGCCTACGAGGGCTGGCAGAAGCTGCTCGGTGTCGTTTTCGTGGGAAAAGGACAGGCGTCCACCGATCGGGCGCTGCGCAAGGAGGCTATCCGCGAGACCATGCGGCAATACTATATGACGCCCTGGTGCTCAAACCTGGCTAAGCTACCTTGCAAGGGCTATTCTTTGGGTAGCCGGTTCGCTCATTCTTTTAATAATCTCGATTCTTATCGATCAATCAACGCTCAGTATGAGGCACTCATAGGCGGAGCAGCCCCATGACTATTGAATTAGTTCCGGTGTTGAAATTGCGACATATAGAGGGATTCAGCGAACGTCGCGTGGAGAAGCTGAAGACCAAGATCGTGAATGAAGGCGTTTGGATTAAACCGATCGCCCTAGATAACAACGAGAACCTCGTACTCGACGGCCAACACCGAATGGAAGTGGCTCGGTCCCTTGGATTGTCGGTTGTCCCGGCGGTGAAATATGAGTACGCGGAAGTCGAGGTATGGAGCCTGCGACCCAAGTACAGTTTCGACTGGCAGAAGGTCGTCGAAAAAGCGGTGGCCGGAGACATCTATCCTTATAAGACGGTCAAGCACCGTTTTCCAACTCCGCTGCCCAGTTGTGAATACAGCCTCGATGAGTTGAAACAGTGAAGGCACCGGAACAGGTGATCATACTCGCCGCCGGGCGTGGCAGTCAGGCGGATGGCCTGGCCAAGGTTTTGATCCGTCATCCGAAAAGCAAAAAAACTGTATTAGACCACGCCATTGAAGCGTTTAGGGGTAAGCGTGTCACCGTTGTGGTTGGTTTTCGTGCCATCCAGGTCATGGAGCAACGCCCCGAGGTCAGGTACGTGATCAATAACGACTGGGCCATCACCCATAACGCAATGAGCCTCGGTTTGGCGCTGAACGACGATCCAACCTATGTCATTTCAGGCGATATTTTTATTGAGCCGGCCTTGATCGAAGAGCTGGATCAAGACAATCCGAATTTGGCTCTTGTAGACGACCGTGAGAACCGAACGTTAACCGCGGTTCATTGCATACTCCGTGACGACAACTCCATTTCCGAGACCTACCAAGGACAGATTCGGGATGTGGCTCATCCCGAGGTGATCGGTCTGTTCAAAGTGTCTGATGCAAAAGTATTGCGATCTTGGAAGCGATTCTGCATCGGGCACGGCAACCTCTTCGCGGGGCTTACCTTGCCGTTCAATATCGCGCCAATCCAGGCGGTGCCCCGAAAAAATCATTTGTTCGAAGAGATCAATACTCCGGCGGATTACTATCGGTTCATCAACAAACTTCGAGAGCAGTAACGCATCATCCCGATGATCCGATCGCTCACCATCGGCCTTCCTCTAGCTACGAAGTCTCCCAGCCACATCCGAGAGCGCGTGCGCGGTTTCTTGGAAATAGCCATAGCGACACTGGAGGCGGCTGACTTGGCGCCGCGTACGGTGCGCTTTGCATTGCCTGCAGTCGGCCAGGAAGGAGAGATCGAGGGGGCAATACTTTCGCGGGTGCGTTTTGTCGATGAGCTGTCGGCCGATACGGGCGTGCGGTGGATGTGCCTACCCATTGATCTGGTCGCCGATGGCCTCAATACTGTACGCATGGCCGCGGCGATAGATGTGATCGGTCGCTTCCCACGTCTGTTTCTCAACTTGATCGTCGCCGAGGATGGCAAAATTGCAGTTAATTCAGTCAATCAGGTGGCCGATCTAATTCTCAAGATATCGCGCAGGAGTAACAACGGTTTTGACAACTTCCGTGTCGGCGCATCCTGTAATTGCCCCCCCAACAGCCCATTTTTCCCCTTCTCCCAACATAAAGGCGATAATCTCGCTTTCAGCTTCGCGCTCGAAACGACCAACCTGGCTGTTGAGGCCACCAAGTCGGTGCAAGGTAACGTGGCGCTGGCCCGTGAGCATTTGATAGAGGCCTTAGTGCCAACGTTACGGAAGGTACAATCTCTGGCCGAGGAGTTGGCCAGCAAGACGGATGTTGAGTTCCGGGGAATGGACGCGTCCCTGGCCCCGTTCCCGGGGGATGGAACATCCGTTGGGGCCTTGGTAGAGCAGCTGCTGGGGGCATCGGTCGGCAGTCACGGCAGCGTCTTCATTACCGCTATGCTGACCGATGCCCTTCGTTGTGCTCTCAAAGAGAGCGGGGCAAAACCCGTCGGTTTCAACGGCGTCATGTATTCCATGCTCGAGGACAAGCACTTGGCCAGTGCTAACAGCAAGCGCAACGTCACCCTGGATGGCCTGGTTTCTCTGGCTGCTGTCTGTGGCTGCGGTATCGACATGGTCCCCGTCTCAGGGATCTGTTTTCAGGAGGAAATCGCGGCGGTCATCCTGGACATCGCTGCTATGTCCTCGACGCTGAAAAAGCCGCTCGGCGTGCGAATGTTGCCGATCCCCAATCGCGGGGTGAACGAATTTACACAGCTAAATCTTGACTTTTTGTGTGACAGTCGCGTCGTACCTTTAACCGCAAATGACAGAAAGATCGTACTCTCGGAACACCTTTTTGAAATGCGCGCTCCCCTGAAGTGATCCACCCTAGGGCTCCAAGGAGTTTATTATGGCCATCGATCAAGCCGATGTTAAGAAATTCTGGGATGAACGGGCAAAGACCTACCAGGACATGGCGTTCGAGAGTGTCGCCGGGCTGGAGCAGGACCCCGATAATCTAAAGCTGAAGATCGGACTCGAATGCAACAAGGTGTTCGACTACCTCCCGGACGTCACTGGCAAGCGCATCCTCGATTTGGGTGCGGGAGTGGGGCAGTGGGCGTTTCGATTTGCCGAACGCGGCGCACATTTAGTGAAGGCCGTGGAGTATTCTGCTGACCTCTGCGAGGTCGGCAGGAAAGAAGCACGTGACCGCGGTGCGGACCAAGTCAATTTCGTGGTGTCTCCGGCCGAGGATTATGTGGAGAATGCCAAGTACGACATTGTGTATATCTCCGGCCTCTTCGTGAACATGAACGACGATCAGGTGGAAAAGATCGCCACAAATCTACCGATGTTCTGCGACGCCAATACCTGCGTCATCCTGCGTGATGGTATGGCGCGTGAGAAGCGTTATGAGCTGAACAAGGCTTTTTCTCAACACCTGCAGACCGAATATTCCGCAATTTATCGCACACGAGAGACTTTCATCGAAATGTTCGCCCGCAACGGATTCACGGTGTCGCGTGACGAGAATGTCTTTGACGAAGGGTGTCCGTTGAACAAGTATCCCGAGACGCGGTTGCATATCTACGAGTTTCGCTATGACGGAACCTAGGCGGCGATGCCGAAAATAGCTCCCCTCGGGGGCGAAGTAGACTGGCGGCCGAATGAGGGGACCTTGGGGATCGTCGGTGTGGCGCCGTGGGCCACGATCGATTTTTGCCGCGCGTTGTATCACGAGGTGCGTGCCGAAAAGGATTGGCACTACCCCCGCGTGCTGCTCGACATAAACACTAAGTTACCGAGTCGGGGCCGACACTTTCAACTAGGAGAGCCCGATCCTTCGCCGGCGATCGCGGAGACCATAAAGGAGTTGCACAAGCAGGGGGCAACGGTGGTCGTTGTGCCCTGCAACACCGCGCACATTCTCTACAACCGTTGGTCTCAGGGAGCCCCGGTGCCGATTCCAAACATCGTTCACGAGACCATGAAGCTGGCGGTGGCACACGGCGCAAAGCGCGTTACCGCGTTTGTTTCCTCGTCATTGTCCGCTTCTGGCCTCTACAACAGCGCGGCCACTGATCACGGATTGGTGGATTGTCCGCTGGCACCTGAAGGCAATGTGCTCGTCAGCGGCCTCATCGAGACCGTCAAGGTGCACGGTGGATGGGACGACGACGGTAAAGTTTGCCTCGACAAACTGCTTTCGTTCTTGGAAGCGAAGCGGGTCGACACCGTATTACTGGGCTGCACGGAGCTTTCCATGCTCGCTCCCGACTTGCGGGCCCAAGGATTTGTTTCCATCGACTCAAATCTGGCTTTGGCTCGGGCCGCGCTTGCGCAATTAGACCTGCCGCCAGGTCGTCTAAAATAGACGGCAGGCTTCTCGCCGCCGGCGGTTGACATCGGCTGCCTGTCGTCCGGGTAAGCGGCGACGTCCGACATCGTATTGGGAAACTAGACGACGATGCTGGCAGATCCATTGTTACGTTTCATCTGTCGTTCCCGCCCAAGACAAATTATTTTGTCTTTGTGTGAGAAGAACCGGGATGCGAACTGAACCGGTTTCGATCTAGAATCAACCGCACGAAATAGCAAACGATGCCCGCACAGATCGCGTATGACCATCAGATCTTCGCTTCCCAGGAATACGGAGGAATATCTCGTTACTTTGTCGAACTCGCCACACGTATCTCCCAGTTCGCCGAATTCGACGTCCGTATCCTCGCGCCTCTGCATGTAAACCGCTATCTGGCGGATTCCCCGCGACTAGACGTCCTTGGGCGATACATCCGTCGCCCCCCGTTCAGCTCTCGTATACTGCGAAATCTAAATGCTCCGTTGGTGGCATCGGCCATACGTCGCAGACCGCCATCCCTGCTGCATGAAACCTTTTTCGCCAACCGGCACCTCGCGTCACAGCATACCCCGGTCGTACTCACCGTTTACGACATGATTCACGAACGATTTCCGGGCTTTTTCTCGCGCTTTGATGTGGCGGCGAGAAACAAAGCCGCGGCGGTCAAGCGCGCTGATCATATGATCTGTATTTCCGAGAGTACCCGCAGCGACCTGATCGCGTTGTTGGATATTGATCCGGCGAAAACTTCAGTTATCCACCTCGCGTCTTCTCTGACCGAGACGGACGTGGATTCACTGCCCGCGGCAATCCCTGTTCCATTTATCCTCTACGTCGGACAACGCGGTGGATATAAGAATTTCCACCGCGCTCTCCAAGCGTACTCGACTTCCCGGTGGTTACGCACGAACTTCTCGATTGTTTGTTGTGGCGGGGGAAAGATCAGGCGCAGCGAACGAGAGTCACTGCGGAGGTTGGGCATTCCTGAGACTCGCATCATCCAGGTTAGTTGCTCTGATCAAGACCTCGCCGCCCTCTACATGAACGCCGCCGTGTTTCTGTACCCGTCCCTCTACGAGGGCTTTGGAATTCCTTTAGTGGAAGCCATGTCCATGGGATGTCCAGTGGCATGCAGCAATAGTAGTTCCATGCCCGAGATCGCTGGCGAGGGCGCGGTGTATTTTGATCCAACAGACGTTGGCGGCATGGCGCACACGATTGAGGAGGCGCTCAACTCCTCCACCGTTCGAGAACGTATGATCACGGCAGGCAGAGACCGGGCACAGCATTTTTCCTGGGACCGATGCGCAAACCTGACCCGGTCGGTGTACTTGAATCTCTTATGACGGATTAGCAAAATGAGAGCATTAGTCTGTGGCATATCCGGCCAGGATGGCGCCTATCTGGCGAAACTTCTCTTGGGTAAGGGCTACGATGTTTACGGAACATCTCGCGACGCCCAGGTCACCTCGTTTGGAAACCTGCTGAGCCTTGGCATTCGCGAAAGCGTAACGTTGCTTTCAATGGCATCTACCGACTTTCGCAGTGTTCTGCATGCGATCCTGAAATCGCAGCCTGATGAGATTTATAATCTCGCCGGCCAGACCTCGGTGGCACTTTCTTTCGAGCAGCCGGTGGAGACCCTGGAAAGCATCTCCGTTGGCACGCTGAACCTGCTCGAGGTGATTCGCCTCCTGGAACGACCCATTAAGCTGTACAACGCGGGCTCCAGTGAATGCTACGGGGATGTCCAGTCGCACCCTGCCAACGAAAGCAGCCCATTTCGGCCCCGTAGCCCCTACGCGGTCGCCAAGGCAGCAGCATTCTGGGAGGCGGCAAATTACCGCGAGGCCTATGATATATTCGTGTGCAACGGAATCTTATTCAACCATGAGTCTCCTCTGCGACCGGAACGCTTTGTCACGCGCAAGATCACTTCCTGCGCAGTGCGTATCGCTGGCGGCAGCGCCGAAACGCTGCGGCTCGGAAAACTGGAGATCGTACGCGATTGGGGCTGGGCGCCAGAATACGTGGATGCAATGTGGCGCATGTTGCAGCAGGATAAGCCGGACGATTACGTAATCGCTACGGGCGAGAGCCACTCACTTCAGGAATTCATCGCAACGGCCTTCGCTAAGCTGGACTTAGACTGGCGGGACCATGTAGAACTCGATCCACGACTGGCGCGGCCCACCGAATTGAGCGTCAGTCGGGGCAATGCGCACAAGGCGCATTGCGTGCTGGGCTGGCGTGCGCAATACAAGATGCCGGATGTTGTGTCCGCGATGATTGAGGCGGAACTCGCGAAGGTCAACGCGTGAAGCCGTTGTTTTCATGCGCGCGCCGGCAACCACGACGCGCCTGCAGACA
The DNA here is from genome assembly GCA_947258975.1 of uncultured Gammaproteobacteria bacterium. Lineage (GTDB taxonomy): Bacteria > Pseudomonadota > Gammaproteobacteria > Arenicellales > JAANXG01 > CALZGZ01. The sequence continues at coordinate 322 of CAMYKK010000004.1, read as the reverse complement.
ACGTATTACGGGCTGTTTTCCGCCTACCCCATCACGTTCTAGGTTCGTATCACCGGGTGGGCGCGACGGGCGAAACGTAGCGAACGGTTACGCTCGAAAACCGCCATTTCCCCGCGTAGACCTCGACCTTTGGACTGCGGCAGATACGGAACCCACATGGGAGTCTGATGGCAGTATCTTTAGGCGCCGATGTCACGCCGCTGATCCCGGCGTTGGCAACGGTTGTATGTGCCGGTCAAAACCCGCGGTTATTTGCCGCGGTTAGTGAGTTGATATAGCAAATCCGTCATTCCGGTGTTGTGTGCATTTAGGTGTGCTCAGT